>NZ_JBITIB010000030.1:0-107428 GCF_044458565.1 Streptomyces sp. NPDC050433
CGACCGCTCGACATCGGTCAGATCCAACGGCACAAGCTTCGGTCCCGGACGCGTCATGAGACAACTCTACGGAAACTTAAGACTCACAACACTAGGGGGTGTCTTGTCGATCAGGCCGGGCGGGCGCGGGCGATCAGTTGCTCGATGATGACGGCGACGCCGTCCTCGTTGTTCGCCACGGTGCGCCCCGACGCCGCCGCGATCACATCCGGGTGCGCGTTGCCCATCGCGTACGACGTACCGGCCCACGCCAGCATCTCCACGTCGTTCGGCATGTCCCCGAAGGCGACGACCTCGTCGGAGGAGATGCCGCGCTCGGCGCAGCAGAGCGCGAGCGTACTGGCCTTGCTCACCCCGAGGCCGCTGACTTCGAGCAGCGCGGTGGGGCTGGAACGGGTGAAGGAGGCCAGGTGCCCGGCGGCCGTACGGGCCAGGGTCAGAAAACCGTCGGGGGTCAGGCTCGGGTGGTGCGCCAGCAGTTTGATGACCGGATCGTTTTCACCGTCCAGCGCTTCCTGAAGCAGCTTCTCGGCGGTGGCGACGCTCGCGCCGGGGTCGTCCAGGAAGGGCGGGTAGTCCGGCTCGTAGTCGAAGCTCGTCGTCTTCTCGACGGCGAAGACCGTGCCGGGCGCCGCGTCGCGCAGTGCCTGCACGACGTCGAGCGCGGCGGACCGGTCCAGGCCGCGGACCTTGACCAGCTCCCCACCGCCGTGGAGATCGACGACGACGGCACCGTTGGCGCAGATGGCGAGGCCGTGACGGTGCACATGGTCGCTGACGACCCCCATCCAGCGGGCCGGCCGCCCGGTGACGAAGAAGACCTCGATGCCGGCATCCTCGGCGGCGGCGAGCGCGGCGATGGTGCGGTCGGAGACGGTCTTGTCGTCGCGCAGCAACGTTCCGTCAAGATCGGTGGCGATCAGCCGGGGGCGGGCGGGGAGCGGCGAGTCGGTAGCTGAGGTCACCCGTCCATCCTCCCGTACAGGTGTGCACGGGAGTGCGGAGGGGCGCACAGATGAGACCGCGCACCCGCGAGCCGGCCGGGGTCTCGCCCCGCGCGGGGGAGCCACCGGCGGGACGTAGGGTCGGAGCCATGCGTCTGAGCACTGTGATTCTTCCCGTCCGCCGCTGGCACGAGGGCGGTCGCGACGAGTGGTCGCGCGCCGAGGAGCTGGGCTTCCACGCCGCGTACACCTACGACCACCTGTCGTGGCGCACCTTCCGGGACGGCCCCTGGTTCGGCGCGATCCCGACCCTGACGGCCGCCGCCGGCGCCACCACCCGGCTGCGGCTGGGCACGCTGGTGACCTCGCCGAACTTCCGGCATCCGGTGACGCTCGCGAAGGAGCTGATCTCGCTGGACGACGTCTCCGGCGGCCGGGTGACCCTCGGGATCGGAGCCGGCGGGACCGGCTTCGACGCCGTGGTGCTCGGGCAGGAGCCCTGGTCGCCGCGGGAACGGGCCGACAGGTTCGGCGAGTTCGTCGCCCTGCTCGACCGGCTGCTGACGCAGGACGCGGTGACAGCGGAGGGGGCGTACTACGCGGCGGTCGAGGCCCGCGACATTCCGGGGTGTGTGCAGCGTCCCCGGCTGCCGTTCGCCGTCGCCGCGACGGGGCCGCGCGGGCTGAGGCTCGCCGCGGCGCACGGTCAGGCGTGGGTGACGACGGGGGACCCGAAGCTGTTCGAGTCGGGTACGGCGGAGGAGTCGCTGAAGGCGATCGGCGGTCAGATCGACCGGCTCGGCGCGGCGTGCGCGGAGACCGGCCGGGACCCGGCCGGTCTGGAGAAGATCCTGCTCACCGGCTTCACACCAGGGAGCCCGCTGGAGTCGTTCGACGCGTTCGTGGACTTCGCGGGCCGGCACTTCGAACTCGGGATCACGGAGATCGTCGTCCACGCGCCGATCCCGGACTCGGACTTCGCGATGGATCAGGCGCTGTTCGAGCGGATAGCGACGGACGGGCTCGCGCAGCTCAGCCGCTGAAGCGGAGGTAGCTCGGCGGGACGGCGTCGGCGAGCCAGACGCCGTTGGCGCTCACCCGGAAGACATGGCCGTCGCGGTGCATCGCGGCCGCGTCCACGGACAGGACGACGGGCCGGCCGCGGCGGGCGCCGACGCGGGTCGCCGTCTCGCGGTCGGGGGAGAGATGGACGTGGTGGCGGTTCATGGGCCGCAGGCCCTCGTTGCGGATCGCGTCGAGGCTGCGGGCCACGGTGCCGTGGTAGAGGTACGCGGGCGGTTCGGCCGGTGGCAGGTCCAGGTCGACCTCGACGGTGTGGCCCTGGTTGGCGCGGATCCGGCCGCCTTCGATCGTGAAGCGCCGCTTGTCGTTGACGGCCACGACATGGTCCAGCTCGGCGCGGGTGAGGGGGAAGCGGTGGTCGGCCGTGGCGCGGAGCAGCGCGTCGACCTCCACCCAGCCGTTCGGGTCGAGTGTCAGGCCGATCCGCTCGGGCTGGTGCCGCAGATGCTTCGAGAGGTATTTCGACACCTTTACGGCGCGTCGTTCGTCGGGCGTTCCCGCGCCCGGTGTATGTGTTCCGGTCATTCACCCAGCGTGGCCGGTGGCGTCGGGCGACGCCACCCATTTCTCTCCGGATCGGATCTGGATCCGATCATGATCCATCCGAAAATGATCAGTGCTGAAATGTTTGATCCACAGTCAACTCAGGTTATCCACAGGTCATTTGGCGAATCTGTGGACAACTGACGCCCGGATTAACCCATTTGGTCAAGTTGTTTGCCCTGTGCATGAGTTGCGGTGAGCCCGTCCAACATCCGTGCCCGCACCTCCCGTTCGGTGGCCGCCGCGATGAACGCCGCCACGCTCCCCTCGCCAACCAGCCCCAGGACCGCATCGATCGTCCCGGCGGGCAGGGCCACCTGACGGGTCTCGGAACCCACCCGCTCGAGGTCCTCCGACATCAGATGCCGCTGGAGATGCCGGGTCGCGAACAGCCTCATGGCGCGGGCCAGTTCGGCGTCGACCGTCTGGCGCGCGAGCGGACGCAGGCGGCGTACGAGCGACGCCGCATCGGCGGCATCCGCCTCCGTCGGCGGGTGGTGGCCCAGATACCGCGCGAACACGTGCTCGGTCGTGAACTCCAGGAAACGCGCGGCGATGTGCTCGACCTGCCCGCGAAGTTCCCGCAGATGGGCGGAGATCGCGGACAGCGGAACCCCGGCCGCGTACAACTCGGCCGCCACCGCCAGCTCTTGAGGGCTCGGTACGAGGAACTCGTCGTCCCGGCCGGGGACGCGCTCCAGCACCCCCAGCTCCACGGCCTCGGCGAGCGCCGCGTCGTCGGGGGAGCCGCCGAACCGCTCGTCCAGCTCGGCGCGGGTGATCCGGGCGGCCCGCTCGTCGGCCCAGGGGCCGTGCACCTCGGTGACCAGGCCGAGCACCCCGCCCAGACCGCGCCCGGCGTCCCACGCGTCCAGCAACTCCTTGATGGAGGCC
This sequence comes from Streptomyces sp. NPDC050433, assembly GCF_044458565.1. Classification (NCBI taxonomy): domain Bacteria; kingdom Bacillati; phylum Actinomycetota; class Actinomycetes; order Kitasatosporales; family Streptomycetaceae; genus Streptomyces; species Streptomyces sp. NPDC050433. Next base: position 3,465 of record NZ_JBITIB010000030.1, read on the forward strand.
AGCGTGTAGCCCCGTTCGAGGAGGCCGGCGATCTGTCGCAGCCGGGCCAGGTGCGTATCGCCGTACACATTGGCCCGGCCCCGCCGCTCCGGGGTGGGGAGCAGCCCGCGGTCCTGGTAGGCGCGGATGGTGCGGACCGTGGCCCCGCTCGCGTGGGCCAGGTCCTCGATCCGGTACCGGCCGCCTGCCCCGGTCCCCGGCGTCTGTGAGGTCTCTGATGTTCGCGGCGTCTCCGACACGCTCACTCCTCCCACGGCCCCGGCACGTGCCACCTACCCCAGGGCGGCGCGGCCGACCGCTCCGGCCGCCGCTCGGGCCGCGGGCGAGGTCGCGAGATAGTCGACGGCCCTGCGGAGCGAACCCTCCTGCGAGGGATGGTACGACCGCCGGAAGTACCGGGGCACCGCCGCGCCCAGCTCACGCCAGCTGGGCAACAGGCCCTTGTCCACGGCGCGGTTGTGCTCGCGCAGCGAGTAGCGCAGCCGGCCCGCCAGCCGCGGGTCGTGCCGGATCAGATACGCCGCCCCGCGCGCCCAGAACCAGAGCATCACCGGCGCGGCGACGACCATCGTCTCCAGCCGGCGGGCGTAGCAGACCGGGTCGGGGCCGCCGCAGTGCTGGTACATGTCGAAGGCCACCGACCGGTGTTCGACCTCCTCGGCGCCGTGCCAGCGCAGCAGGTCGAGCATGACCTCGTCCGCTCCCGCCCGGTCGAGCGTGTCGGCGCGCAGCACCCAGTCCCCGAGGACCGCCGTGAACTGCTCGATCGCGGCGACGATCCCCAGCCGGAAGCGCAGCCAGTCCCGAGGCGGCCACGGCACCCCGAACGGCGGCTTCTCGCCGAGCAGCACCTCGAAGAGATAGTCGACGTGCCGGGTGTAAGGCTCGGTGTCCAGCCGCTGCTCCGCCAGGTGGTTCAGCACATACGCGTGCTGCACGCTGTGCGTCGCCTCCTGCCCCATGAAACCCTTGACATCCTTGAGCAGCGCCGGGTCCTCGACCAGCGGCAGGGCTTCCTTGAAGACCTTGACGAACCAGCGCTCGCCGGCGGGGAGCAGCAGGTGCAGCACGTTGATGACGTGCGTGGCGGTGGGCTCGTCCGGTATCCAGTGCAGCGGGGTCTCGCGCCAGTCGAACGACACCCGCCGGGGTGCGATCTCGTACGGCTCGTCCACCACACCGCTCTCGGCCGGGCTTTCGCCGTCCCGCCCGCCGTACGCGGTCACAGCGGCGGCTCCAGACGGGCGATCGCGCGCAGCGTCCTGGGCGCGAAGCGGGACAGCAGCCGGGCGCCGCGTGCCTCCGGGGTGACCGGGACGACGGCCTCGTTGCGGACGACGGCCCGCAGGACCGCTTCGGCGACCTTCTCCGGCGGGTAGTTGCGCAGCCCGTACAGCCGGACGGCGCGCTTGCGCCGTCGCTTCTCCTCCTCCGCCGAGACTCCGGTGAACCGCGCGGTGGCCGTGATGCCGGTGTTCACGAAGCCGGGGCAGATGGCGCTGACCCCGATGCCCTGCCCGGCCAGCTCGGCGCGCAGGCATTCGCTGAGCATCAGCACCGCCGCCTTGGACGTGCTGTAGGCGGGCAGCGCACGCGAGGGCTGATAGGCCGCCGCCGAGGCCGTGTTGACGATATGGCCGCCCTGGCCGCGCGCCGCCATCTGCCCGCCGAATATCCGGCAGCCGTGGATGACGCCCCACAGATTGACGTCCAGGACCTTCCTCCAATCCTCGCTGGTGGTGTCCAGGAACGGCCCCGAGAGCCCGATCCCCGCGTTGTTCACCAGGACGTCCACCGTGCCGTACTCGGCGGCGACCTTCCCGGCCAGCTTCTCCATCGCCTCCTCGTCGCTGACGTCGACGGTCTCGGCCCATGCGCGGGGAGCGCCGATCAGCCGCGCCATCTCGGCGGTCCTGGCGGCCCCTTCGGTGTCGCGGTCGACCACGACCACCCGCGCACCCGACTCGGCGAACGCGAACGCGGTGGCCCGCCCGATGCCGCTCGCCGCGCCGGTCACCAGGACGAGCTGCCCGCCGAACCTCTCCCCGTACGGCCCGCGCGCCACCAGCTCCCGAGCCCGGCGGGCCCGGCTCTCCCGACGCGCCTTGCCGGCGGTCCCGACAGCCGCCGCGCCGTCGTCCCCGCTCTCCGGTTCGGGCTCGTGGGCCGTGACGAACTCGGAGATCCAGCCGGCCAGTTGATCCGGTCGCGTACGCGGCACCCAGTGCTTGGCCGGGAGCGTACGCCGCACCAACTGCGGCACCCACCGCTCCAGGTCGTCGTAAAGCCTCTCGGAGAGGAAGGCGTCCCCGGTCGGGGTGATCAGCTGGACGGGCGCGTGCGCGTGCGCGTCGGCGCGCGGTCTGCGCAGCCGGGCACGGACGTTGTCCCGGTAGAGCCAGGCGCCGTGCGCGGCGTCGTCCGGCAGCGAGGCGGTCGGATATCCGCCGCCCCGCTCCGACGGCACCTTCTCGAACCTCTCCAGGATCTTCGGCCACTGCCTGCCGAGCGGGCCGCGCCAGGCCAGTTCGGGCAGGACCGGCGTGTGCAGCATGTACACGTACCAGGACTTGGCGCCCTGGCCGAGCAGTTGGCCCAGCGCGCGCGGGGTGGGCCGGGTCATCCGCCGCTTGATCCAGTGCCCGAAGTGGTCCAGCGACGGCCCCGACATCGAGGTGAAGGAGGCGATACGGCCCGACGTGCGACGGACGGTCACGAACTCCCAGCCCTGGACGGACCCCCAGTCGTGCCCCACCAGATGGACCGGCCGGTGCGGGCTCACGGCGTCGGCGACCGCCAGGAAGTCGTCCGTCAGCTTCTCCAGGGTGAAGCCGCCGCGCAGCGGCTTCGGCGCCGTCGACCCGCCGTGCCCCCGCACGTCGTACAGCACCACATGGAACCGCTCGGCAAGCCGCTCCGCGACCTGCGACCAGACCTCCTTGCTGTCCGGATAACCGTGCACGAGCAGGACCGTGGGCGCCCGTGGATCACCCAGCTCGGCCACGCACAGATCGATCCCGCCCGTGCGCACCCGGCGCTCGCGTGCCCCGGCGGGCCCGGCCGGCGACGGAACTGACTGAAGCGACATCACGCACCCTCCGCCCAACGCCGCACATGCGGCAGATCGTCATCCAGCCAGAACGCGCTCTCGGCCGGGTCCCCGGAGTCGGTGACCACCAGGATCTCCTCGAACTTGGCGCCCGTACCCCGGAACCCGAGGTGCGGCTCGACCGCCCACAGTCCCGGTCTCGGCGGGTGGTCGGAGAATCTGTACGGGCTCCACAGCGGCGACCAGCCGTCCCGGTGCCCGTGCAGCGCGTCGCTCGCCAGGCCCTTGAGCGCCTGCGTACCGAACCCGAGGACATGCGGCGACCAGCGCCGGTCCTTCACACGGTCGACCTTGTGGGCGATGACTCCGAACGGATAGGCCCGGTGCCTGTTCTCGTACCCCTGCCGGACCATCAGCCGGTCCACGTCCTCGTAGATCTCCCGCAGCGGACGCCGCTCACGCACCTCGCGCAGCAGCAGTTCGCGGTGGGCCCGGAGATCGGCGAGCAGCTTGTCGTGCAGCGGGTTGGGGCCCAGACAGCCCGAGTAGCCGACGTCGGCCGGGAACCCGCGGTGGACCGGCGCCAGGTCGAGGATGAACGGCATGCCCTCGGCCAGCCTGCGGTTGGTGGGGAAGAACTGGAGCGGGATGCGGAACCCCGTGAAGGCCGTACGGTCCCCGAACCAGGCGAAGGGCAGATGGAACCAGTCGCGCACCCCGCGCGCCCGCAGCCAGTCGCGCTGCATCCGGGCGGCCTCGCGCTCCGTGACACCCGGCCGCAGGCGCCCGGCGACCGCTTCGGCGCACTCGTACGCCAGTCGCTGCGCGGATCTGAATCCCCGCAGCTCCGCGGCCTGTTCACCCGTCACCGCCGAAGCCATGCCCCCACCTCCGTGCCCGCGCTCGAACCCCATGCCCGTACCCCTGCCCACGTGCGCGCCCGCGCCTGTCGTACCGTGTCCGTCCGATCGCGGTACGCGTCCGTAACGTGACACTGATGAATGTGACAATGTCCGGCGGCTGCGTCAAGGGCCCCGTCAAGCCTGTGGATAACTCTCCGGTCCCGGAACCTTCGGACTGACTTTTGACGCTGCCCTTACGGGTCCGTACACCTCAAGACGGACCCCGAGACAGCCGCCAGGGCTGACGTCCGCTGTGGTGCGCGCCACTACCGTCTTCAACGTGACTGTGATCGCTACCGAAGGCCTGAGTAAGCGGTTCCCCCGGGTAACCGCGCTTGACCGGCTCTCCTTGGACATCGGACCGGGTGTGACCGGTCTGGTGGGTGCCAACGGGGCCGGCAAGTCCACCATGATCAAGATCCTGCTGGGTCTGTCCCCCGCCACGGAAGGCCGGGCCGCCGTGCTCGGGTTCGACGTCGCCACCAGTGGCGCCGCCATCCGCGAGAGCGTCGGATACATGCCCGAGCACGACTGCCTGCCGCCCGACGTCTCGGCGACCGAACTCGTCGTCCACATGGCGCGCATGTCCGGCCTCCCCCCGACCGCCGCCCGTGAACGCACCGCGGACACGCTGCGCCATGTCGGCCTGTACGAGGAGCGGTACCGCCCCATCGGCGGCTACTCGACCGGCATGAAGCAGCGCGTCAAGCTCGCGCAGGCGCTGGTCCACGACCCCAAACTCGTCCTCCTCGACGAGCCGACGAACGGCCTCGACCCGGTCGGCCGCGACGAGATGCTCAACCTGATCCGCCGCGTGTACACGGATTTCGGCATCTCCGTCCTCGTGACCTCGCACCTCCTCGGCGAGCTCGAACGCACCTGTGACCACGTCGTCGTCATCGACGGCGGCAGGCTGCTGCGCTCCAGCTCCACGAGTGACTTCACGCAGACGACGGCGACGCTCGCCGTCGAGGTCACCGACACCGACAGCCACCCCGACGGCACCCGCGCCCTGCGCGAAGCCCTCACCGCGGCCGGGCTCACCCTCCAGGCGGGCGAGGAGGACGGGCTGCCGGGCGCCGGCCACATCCTGCTCATCGAGGCGACGGGCGAGGAGACGTACGACGTCGTACGCGACACCGTCGCCGACCTCGGGCTCGGCCTCGTACGGATGGAACAGCGCCGCCACCACATCGCGGAGGTATTCCGCGCCAAGGACGCCGCGTCGGCGGGCACCGACGCGCGGGGCGTACCGGGACAGCCGGGCACGGCACCCAGCGGCACCGAGGAACTCGCACTTCAGAAGGGAGGCGGCAGCGATGAGCACTGATCTCACCCAGATCCACAACATCGGCTACCGCAACTACGACGGCCCCAGGCTCGGCCGCGCCTACGCCCGCCGCTCCCTCTACTCGCAGTCCCTGCGCGGCTCCTACGGCCTCGGCCGGTCCGGCAAGTCCAAGATCCTGCCGATGATCCTGTTCGCCGTGATGTGCGTGCCCGCGGCGATCATCGTCGCCGTCGCCGTCGCGACCGACCTCAAGTCCCTGCCGCTGGACTACACGCGGTACGCGATCTTCACCCAGGCCATCATCGCGCTGTTCCTGGCCGCCCAGGCGCCCCAGGCGGTCTCCCGCGACCTGCGGTTCAAGACGGTGCCGCTGTACTTCTCGCGACCCATCGAGCGCTTCGACTACGTCGTCGCCAAGTACGGCGCGATGGCCTCCGCCCTCTTCGTCCTGACCGCCGCACCGCTCCTCATCCTCTACATCGGCTCGCTACTCGCTTCCATGGACTTCGTCGAACAGACCAAGGGTTTCGGACAGGGGCTCGTCTCCGTGGCACTCCTCTCGCTGCTCTTCGGCGGACTCGGCCTGGTGATGGCCGCCCTCACCCCGCGTCGCGGCTTCGGTGTCGCCGCCGTGATCGCCACGCTGACCATCACCTACGGCGCCGTCTCCACCGTCCAGGCGATCGCCTCCGAGACCGGCTCGGACGGCGCCGTCCAGTGGCTCGGCCTCTTCTCACCCATCACGCTCATCGACGGCGTACAGACCGCGTTCCTCGGCGCCAGCTCGTCGTTCCCCGGCGAGACGGGTCCCTCGGCCGGTGTCGGCGTCATCTATCTGCTGGTCGTCCTCGCGCTCATCCTCGGCTCGTACGCCGTCCTCATGCGCCGTTACCGGAAGGTCGGGCTGTGACCACCATCAACATCGATCACGCGTCGCGCTGGTTCGGCAACGTGGTCGCCGTCAACGACGTGACGATGACCGTCGGCCCCGGCGTCACCGGACTGCTCGGACCGAACGGCGCGGGCAAGTCCACGCTCATCAACATGATGGCCGGGTTCCTGGCGCCCTCCAACGGAAGCGTCACCCTCGACGGCGACGCGATCTGGCGCAACGAGTCCGTCTACCGCAAGATCGGCATCGTCCCCGAACGCGAGGGGATGTACGACTTCCTCACCGGGCTCGAATTCGTCGTCGCCAACGCCGAACTGCATGGCCTCGGTAAGAAGGCGGCCCAGAAGGCGCTCGCCACGGTCGAGATGGAGTACGCGCAGGACCGCAAGATCGCGACGTACAGCAAGGGCATGCGCCAGCGCGTGAAGATGGCGTCCGCGCTCGTCCACGAACCGTCCGTGCTGCTCCTCGACGAGCCCTTCAACGGCATGGACCCGCGCCAGCGCATGCAACTGATGGACCTGCTGCGGAAGATGGGCGACTCCGGCCGTACGGTCCTGTTCTCCTCGCACATCCTTGAGGAGGTCGAGCAGCTCGCCGCGCACATCGAGGTGATCGTCGCCGGCCGGCACGCCGCGTCCGGCGACTTCCGCAAGATCCGCCGACTGATGACCGACCGGCCGCACCGCTATCTCGTACGGTCCAGTGACGACCGCGTCCTCGCCGCCGCGCTCATCGCCGACCCGTCCACCGCGGGCATCGAGGTCGACGTCACCGAGGGCGCGCTGCACATCCAGGCCGTCGACTTCGGGCGCTTCACCGAACTGCTGCCGAGGGTCGCCCGCGAGCACTCCATCCGGCTGCTCACGGTCTCGCCGTCCGACGAATCCCTCGAATCGGTCTTCTCGTACCTCGTAGCGGCCTGAGCGGCCTTGACAAGGAGCTGTGACGTCCATGTACCACCCCACAGTCGCCCGGCTCACCTACCGGGCCTTGCTCGGCCGGCGCCGGGCCGCCGTCCTCTTCGTCCTGCCGGCCCTGCTGATCCTCATCGCCGTGGCCGTACGGACCTTCAACGGCGTGGACGACCAGATCGCCTCGGACGTCCTCGGCGGCTTCGCCCTCGCCACCATGATCCCGCTGATCGGCGTGATCGCGGGAACGGGTGCGATCGGCCCGGAGATCGACGACGGTTCGATCGTCTACCTGCTGGCGAAGCCGGTGACACGGCCGTCGATCATCTTCACCAAACTGATCGTCGCGATCTCCGTGACGATGGTGTTCTCCGCGGTCCCGACCTTCATCGCCGGATACATCCTCAACGGCAACGGCCAGCAGATCGCGGTGTCCTACACGATCGCCGCGCTGGTCGCCTCCATCGCCTACAGCGCGCTGTTCCTGCTGCTCGGCACGGTCAGCCGGCACGCGGTCGTCATCGGCCTCGTGTACGCACTGGTGTGGGAGACCCTCTTCGGCAGCCTGGTGGCGGGCGCGCGGACGCTCAGCGTCCAGCAGTGGGCCCTGGCGGTCGCCGAGAAGACCGCGGGCGAGGGCATGATCGCGTCGGACGTCGGACTGCCTCTGGCGGTCGTGCTGCTGGTCGGCGTGACGCTCGTCGCGACCTGGTACGCGGGGCAGAAGCTGCGCACGCTGACGCTCGCCGGCGAGGAGTGAGCGGGGGTTTCCCACCGCCGTACGTGAGTGTGCGCGACGCGGCGACCCCCTCCCTCCGGGTGGGGGTCGCCGCGTAACTGTACGTTTATCGGCTCGTTGTTCCGTGTGCGTGGAGGCAACTGGAGTCCGTGACGTCGAGCGTTCGTGAAACTGGGGATTGCCGGTGCCGGATCGAAAACCGCACCGGTCATTGAGTGAGTAGCCACCGTGAGCCGACCTCCGCCCCTGAAGCCCGGGGAGAGGGCCGACCATCATCGGTTCACGAATGGAAGGCATACCCATGCCATCGGAAGTCGCCTTGCTTGAGTCGCGCACCATGCGCGTCGAGCATCTGGGGCGCGTCGAGGCGCTCGACAAGGTGAAGGCCTTGATCATGCTCCCGGACGGCACGCACAACACGACAGACGGAGTCGCGCGCTACTTCGAAGTATCCACAGACGTCATCAGGCAGTTGACAGCGCGCCACCGCGCGGAGCTGGCCGAGAATGGGATGCGGGTCCTGCGCGGTCCTGACCTGCGTGAATATCAGAGTGACAGCATGTCACTCTCATCCGGAAGCGAGGGAAGTTATCCACAGAGGCGCTCCGGCCTCACGCTTTACACGCGCCGGGCCGTCCTCAACATCGCGATGCTTCTTCGCGACAGTGACATCGCCCGACGCGTCCGTACGTACCTCCTCGACGCCGAGGAAGGCTGGCGCGAGGGGTACGCGTCGCTCGACCGGCGCGTCACCGACGTGGAGTCCTGCCTCGGTGGGGTCGGCGTGGCGCTCCAGGAGCTGGGGCCGGTGCTGAACCGGATGTCGTACCGGCTCGACAGCCTGGACCGGCGGCTCGACGCCACCAACCAGGTCGTCGCGGCGATCAGCAACCGGCTGTGCCAGATGTCCGAGGACATCAACCGCGTGGATGCCAGGGTGGACGATGTCGTCCATCAGCTGAAGGATCTGCGCCGCGGCCGTAAGCGCCGCTGACCGCTCCCGCCGCCTCGCGTCCGTCCGTGGCACTTTCACGGGCGTACGCGAGGCGGCACACGGATTTCTGGAACCTGTCACGAACAACTCGGTGGCGCCGGACTCCCGCCCCGGTGCACAGTGGTCGTGTCAGGTACCACTGGACCGGGAGAGGAGCGCGGCGATGACCGGTAGTTCGAGTCCGTCGAGCTCCCGACAGGGCAGTCCCGAACCGGCACCGGAGTAACCACTTCCGCTCCGTGCAGCCGACGGTGACCCGCCCAAGGGGGCGGTCGCTTCGAGCGCGCGCGTCAGCGCGCGGACCGCCCCCTCCCCACTCGGTGTCCGTACGTGCCTCAGCCCTGCTGAAGCAGCTTCTCCAGCACCACCGCGATGCCGTCGTCGTCGTTCGACGCGGTCACCTCGTCCGCCACGGCCTTCAGCGCCTCGTGCGCGTTGGCCATCGCCACGCCGTGCCGCGCCCAGCCGAACATCGGTATGTCGTTGGGCATGTCGCCGAACGCGATCGTGTCGGCCGCCGTCACACCGAGCCGCCGCGCGGCCAGCGAGAGCCCCGTCGCCTTGGTCAGACCCAGCGGCAGGATCTCCACGACGCCCGGCCCCGCCATCACCACGGCCACCATGTCCCCGACCGTCTCCTGCCCGACCCGCGCCAACGCGTCGTCGCTCAGCTCCGGATGCTGGATGTAGACCTTGTTGATCGGCTCGGTCCACATCTCGGCGTGATCGTCGAGGAACAGCGCGGGCAGCGGGCCGTCATGCACCCGGTAACCCGGCCCGATGAGGACGTCGCCGCCGAGACCGTCACGGCTCGCGGCCAGCGCCAGCGGGCCCACCTCCGCCTCGATCTTCGACAGCGCGAGAACGGCCACCTGCCGGTCCAGCGTCACCGACGTCAGCAGTCTGTGCTCACCGGCGTGGTAAACCTGCGCACCCTGGCCACAGACCGCCAATCCGTCGTACCCGAGATCGTCGAGGATGTTCCGCGTCCACGGGACACCCCGTCCGGTGACGATGATGTGCGCAGCGCCCGCCGCCGTGGCGGCGGCGAGCGCGTCACGCGTACGCGCGGAGACCGTCTGGTCCTCGCGCAGCAGCGTGCCGTCGAGGTCGGTCGCGACGAGCTTGTACGGGAACGCCGACGCGGAACTGCTCACTTGGCGATCGGCTCCAGCGTCTCGCGCCCGCCCAGATACGGACGAAGCACCTCCGGCACCCACACCGAACCGTCGGCCAGCTGGTGGTTCTCCAGCAGCGCCACGATCGTGCGCGTGACGGCGCAGAGCGTGCCGTTCAGCGTCGCGAGCGGCTTCACCTGCTGCTTGCCGTCCGCCGCCGCACGCATCCGTACGGAGAGCCGACGGGCCTGGAAACCGTCACAGTTGGACGCGGACGTCAGCTCGCGGTACTTGCCCTGCGTCGGGATCCACGCCTCGCAGTCGAACTTGCGCGAGGCCGAGGACCCCAGGTCGCCCGTGGCCACGTCGATCACCTGGAAGGGCAGCCCGAGGCCGGTGAGCCACTGCTTCTCCCACTCCAGCAGCCGCGCGTGCTCGGCCTCGGCGTCCGCCGGGTCGACGTACGAGAACATCTCGACCTTGTCAAACTGGTGCACCCGGAAGATGCCTCGGGTGTCCTTGCCGTACGTGCCGGCCTCGCGGCGGAAGCACGGCGAGAAGCCCGCGTACCGGAGGGGCAGCTTCTCGGCGTCGATGATCTCGTCCATGTGGTACGCCGCGAGCGGCACCTCCGACGTACCGACCAGGTAGTAGTCGTCCTTCTCCAGGTGGTACACGTTCTCGGCGGCCTGGCCGAGGAAGCCCGTGCCCTCCATCGCGCGCGGGCGCACCAGCGCGGGGGTCATCATCGGGACGAAGCCGGCCTCGGTGGCCTGCGCGATCGCCGCGTTCACCAGGGCGAGTTCGAGCAGGGCGCCGATCCCCGTCAGGTAGTAGAAGCGCGAGCCGGAGACCTTCGCGCCGCGCTCCATGTCGATGGCACCGAGTGTCTCGCCCAGCTCCAGATGGTCCTTGGGCTCGAAGCCTTCGGCGGCGAAGTCGCGCGGGGTGCCGACCGTCTCCAGGACGACGAAGTCCTCCTCGCCGCCCACGGGGACGTCCGGGTGCACGATGTTGCCCAGTTGGAGGAGCAGCCGCCTAGCCTCCTCGTCGGCCTCGTGCTGCGCCGCGTCGGCGGCCTTCACGGCCGCGGACAGCTCGCGCGTACGGGCCAGCAACTCGGTCTTCTCGTCGCCGGTCGCTTTGGGTACGAGTTTGCCGAGCGCCTTCTGCTCGGAACGCAGCTCGTCGAAGCGGACGCCGGACGCCCTGCGCCGCTCGTCGGCGGAGAGCAGGGCGTCGACGACGCCGACGTCCTCTCCACGGGCGCGCTGCGAGGCGCGGACACGGTCGGGGTCGTCTCGGAGCAGGCGAAGGTCAATCACCCCACCAGGCTACCGGTGCGTGCTTGTGCCACCCCACCCCATATTTCAACGTGTGGCACTTTGTCTGAATTGCCGCAATTGAGGAGAGTGGGGAAAGCATGAAAAGGGAGGGGCGCTTACGTCAATGGAAGATGGCCAATTCCCCGGAAAGGGGCACCGGTGATGTTCTGTTGACTCATATTCCTTGCGGCGCACGGCACTTGGGGCGCCGTTGTCCACAGAGGCGCACCGGCCCGGAAAGTTATCCACAGGGTGTGTGGGGAATCTGTGGATCGCGAGCGGCTTCATGGTGAAAGCCCCTGGAGGGGCGGAAGGAATCCCCTCTTGAACCGGTTTCACGCACTCCTTGGGTGGGATTTGATCCCTCTAACGAGTTGATCAATGGAATTGAGGTGACACAGGCCACCAAGGGTCCTGTGGAAGGAAGTGCGGCGACTGAGCCGATTTGTCGACCATGCCTGCCGACACTGTCGACTTGTCCCCAGGGCGACCCGTCAGCCTGTGGATAACTTTGGGGACAACGGACCGCCCCACCGCCCGGTCGGCTCAGATCCGGCCGTCCTGGCTACGGGCCAGCCAGTCGGCGGCGTCCATGAACTCCCCGTCCGATGTCCCCGCGCGCAGTTCCTGTACGTCCTCCGGAGCCACACCGGCCCGCGGATACGAACCCAGGAACCGCACCTTCGGGCTGATCCGCTTCAACCCCATCAGCGCCTCGCCCACGCGCCGGTCCGCGATATGACCCTCGGCGTCCACGGCGAAGCAGTAGTTACCGATGCCCGCTCCCGTCGGCCGCGACTGGATGAGCATCAGGTTGACCCCGCGTACGGCGAATTCCTGGAGCAGTTCGAGCAGCGCGCCGGGGTGGTCCTCGCCGAGCCAGACCACGACCGACGTCTTGTCCGCGCCGGTCGGCGCGGACGGCCGCGCGGGCCTGCCCACCAGGACGAAGCGCGTCTCCGCGTTCTCCGCGTCGTGGATCTCGGTGACCAGGGCTTCGAGCCCGTACGTCGCCGCCGCGAACTCACCCGCGAAAGCGGCGTCGAACCGGCCCTCCTGGACCAGCCGCGCACCGTCCGCGTTCGACGCGGCCGACTCCCACAGCGCGTTCGGGAGGTGGGTCCGCAGCCAGTTGCGCACCTGCGGCTGTGCCACCGGATGACCGGTCACCGTCTTGACGTCGGACAGCGCCGTCCCCGGCCTGACGAGAAGCGCGAAGGCGATCGGCAGCACCACCTCGCGGTAGATCATCAGCGGTTCGCCCGACGCGAGTTCGTCGAGGGTCGCGGTGACGCCGCCCTCCACCGAGTTCTCGATCGGTACGAGGGCCGCGGCGGCGTCCCCGTGCCGTACGGCATCGAGGGCCGCGGGCACCGAGACCATCGGGATCAGCTCCCGTGTGGCGGCTTCCGGAAGGGTACGGAGGGCGGCTTCGGTGAAGGTGCCCTCGGGGCCGAGGTACGTATAGCGCGTGGCCGACATGTGGTCACTTTAGTCCGACCGGCGGACAGCTCAGGACTTCCACTCAAGCCTCCCACTCAAGCCTCCCGCCCAGGACCGCTGCTCAGGACTCCAGCAGTCGCTGGCCGACGTACTCGCCCTCGCGCGGTCCCCCCGGCACCGCGTACAGGCCGCTCGCCTCGTGGCGGACGAACGCCGACAGCGCGTCACCCCGGTCGAGCTTGCGCTGCACCGGCACGAAGCCCCTCAGCGGATCGGCCTGCCAGCAGATGAACAGCAGGCCCGCGTCGGGGGTGCCGTCTGCCGCGATCCCGTCGTGGAAGGAGAACGGGCGGCGCAGCATCGCCGCCCCGCCGTTCTGCTCCGGCGCCGAGATCCGGGCGTGGGCGTTGTCCGGGATGACGAGCCTGCCGTCCGGGTCGGCCTTGTCGAGGTCGAGCGCGGTCGTCTCCGTGCCGCCGGTGAGCGGGGCACCGTCGGACTTGCGGCGGCCGATGACGAGTTCCTGGCGGTCGACCGGGAGCGCGTCCCAGTCGTCGAGCAGCATCCGGATCCGGCGTACGACGGCGTACGAGCCGCCCGCCATCCAGTCGGGTGTCCCGGCCGGCGGCTTCGCCGGGACGAAGATCCGCCGGTCGAAGTCGGGCTCCGTCGGCTTGGGGTTGTTGGTGCCGTCGACCTGGCCCATCAGATTGCGGGCCGTCATCGGGCGGGCGGTGGCGCCGGGTGAACGGTTGAAGCCGTTCATCTGCCACCGCACGTGCGCCGCGTCGCCCGCCTCCTTAAGAAGGGCGCGCAGCGCGTGGAAGGCGACGAGCGAGTCGTCCGAGCCGATCTGCACCCAGAGATCGCCGTCGCTGCGACGGGCGTCGAGCTGGTCCGAGGAGAAGGCCGGCAGCGGGTCGAGCGCGGACGGGCGGCGCGCGGCCAGCTTCGTACGGTCGAAGAAGGTGCGGCCGAAGCCGAAGGTGACCGTCAGCGCGGAGGGCCCGGCGTCGAGCGCGATGCCGGTGTCCCGCTCCCCGGCCGGTTCGCCCGCCATGAGCCGCCGGGCGGTCTCCGACCAGCGGCGCAGCAGCGCGGCGGCCTCCTTGCGGCCGGCGCCCGGCGCGAGGTCGAGTGCCACCAGATGGCCGCGGGCCTGGAGCGGGGTGGTGATGCCGGCCTGGTGCGCGCCGTGGAAGGCGACGGTGGCCGAGCCGACCGTGGCGAGCGCGGTCGGTGCGTCGGGGCGGGTGGCGGCGTACGTGGCGCTCCCGCCGGCCGCGCCGGCGACGAGGCCGGCGGCGCCCGCCGCGCCCGCGGTGCCGATCAGCCGCCGCCGAGAGATCACGGGGGCGGCGTCGTGGCCTTCGGCGCCGGGGCCGTCGCTGCCGGAGCTGTGGGTGTCGGTGGTCGTCGTACGGGTGTCGCTCACGGGGTCAGCCGATCTTCACGTTCTTCTCGATGGTGGTCTGGTCGATGTCCGAGGTCCGCACGGTCACTTGCAGAGACCACTCGCCGGGCATCGGGATCTGTACGTTGCCCGCGCTCCAGTGTCCCGGAGCCAGGCGCTCGGGAACGACCGGGAGCGGGCCGATCTGTTCGGACTTCAGGGTGTACGCGACCTTCACCTCGGGCACGTCCATCGGCTTGCCGTCCGGGCTGTCGATCCAGACATGCATGACGTTGCTGCCGGGGCGGGCGGGTTCGAGGGTGAGCCGCATGGTGCCCTTGCCCTTCGTACCGCCGGTGTCGAAGGGCTCGGTGAGGCTGATGGGGCGGGCGGGTGCGGGAGCGGCGGCCTCGGTGCCCGTACGGCCGGCCTCCTGCTCCTGTGTACGGCCCGGCTCGGTGCCCGTCAGGGCGGTCGTGACGGCGAGTACCACGAGGGCCACGCACGCCTCGGTCAGTACGGAGCGGCGCAGCCCGGACCGCTCGGTGTCGGCGTCCCGGTTCCGCTTCTTGCGGGCGGTGGCCAACGCGGTCTGCTGGCGGGCGAGTTGGGCGGCGCGCTCGGGATCGGTCTCGGTCTCGGGACCGTCCTCAGCCAGTGCTTCCGTCTCGGCTTCGGCATCCGCCGCCTCCGTCGTCGCATGCTCGCCCAGCAGCCCCGTCCAGCGCCGCGAGATCCAGGCGGCACCGAGCAGGACGGCGATCAACGCGACCTTGACCAGCAGGAGTTGCCCGTACGACGTGTCGGTCAGCGCCGACCAGGAGCCGACCTGCCGCCACGACTGGTAGAGCCCGGTCATGGCCAGGACGACGACGCTGATGAAGGCGATCCGGGAGAAGCGCCGCACCGCGGCGCGTTCGATGTCCGGTGTCCGGTGGAGCGCGGCCAGCAGCGACGCGAGGCCGCCGAGCCAGGTGGCGACGGCCAGCAGATGCAGGACGTCGAGCGGCATGGCGATGCCGGTCTGGATCCCGGTCGACGCATGCTCGGACAAGGCCCACGTCCCGGCGATTCCGGCGGAGACGACGGCGCCGCCCAGGCTCAGCCCGAAGGTGAGGTCCGCCTTTGCCTTCCCCGCCTCGGAGGCCGCGTTCCCCGTACCCCCGTCGTCCGTTTCGGATTCCGCTTCTGTGACGCGCCTCGCGTACGCGCCGAACAGCACGGCGATGAAAAGCGCCGCCGCGCCGAGCAGCAGCAGCCGCGAGACGAGCGCGGCTCCCGTCTTGGTGTCCAGCACGTCCGACAGCCCGCCGAGGTCGAACGCGTCGCCGAGCTTGCCGGAGCCGGTGTAAGGAGTCCGCAGTAGTAGGAGGACGAGCGTCGACGCGGTCAGGGTGACCCAGCCGCCGACGACGAGCCGTTGCAACGGCCGTACGGACGCGCCGCGCTGCCAGCAGGCGAGGACGAACGCCGCCCCGCCGACGAGCAGGACGAACCCGGCGTACGAGAGGTAGCGCGCGGCGTCGTACAGCGTGCCGACCAGTCCGCCCCCGGCCGCCTGGTCGGGCAGGGTGGCCGTGGTCTGCGACGGCGCCCCGATCGAGAAGGTGAACGCGCCGGACACCGGATGGCTGTCGGCCGAGACCGCCTGCCAGGCGACGGTGTACGTGCCGTCCGGCAGTCCGGGCTTCAGATCGACGGCGTAGCGGACGGTGCCGCCCTGGCTCAGATCGCGCATCTTCGCGACGTCGACACGCTTGCTGCTGGGGTCGAGAACCCGGATCGAGTCGTCGCCCATGGCGATCTGTTCGGAGAAGGTGAGGGTGACGTCGCGCGGGGCGACGTCGACCACCGCCCCGTCCTTCGGGTTGCTGCTGGTCAGCGCCGCGTGCGCGGACGCCGTACCGGAGAGCGCGCCGAGGAGCCCGACGATCAGTACGGCCGCGACGAGCAGCGACCGTATGAGGAGCGGCCGTAGGGGCCGGGTGCCGAAGCGGGGGGCGGTGGCCGTCATGGTGAGTCAGTCCCTCATCGCTGCGTGGGGTTGTAGGTGGTCTCCTTCACGGGAAGGTCGACCTTGATCGGGTCGGTCTTCTCGAAGTGCAGTTCCACGGAGATCCGTTGGCCCAATGCCGGCTTCCCCTTCAGGCCCATGAACATCAGATGGCTGCCGCCGCGGGCCAGGGTCAGCTCGCCGCCGGCCGGGATGTCGAAGGACTTCACCTGCCGCATCTTCTGGTCCTTGGTCTCGTGGATCGTGACGTCGTCCGAGATGTCGCTGGTGACGGACGTGAGCTTGTCCGCCGCGCCGCCGCTGTTGGCGACCGTGAGGAAGCCGGACGCCATGTCGCTGACGGGCTGCGGCATGAAGGCCCCGGTGACCTTCAACTGAGGCTCGTCAGCGGTGGCGTCCGCCGACGAACACCCCGCGAGCGACAGCAGCGACACCGTCGCCATCACCGACACTTTCGAAACGAGCGACACCAGACCCGTCCCGCCCCTCACGGTGCCTCGCCCTTGACGAGTTTCGGCAGGTCCTTGGTGTAGTCGTCGGCCGTCGTGTCCTCGCCGTACAGGACGTAACCGCCGTCCGTCTTCGGCGAGAACGCGATGACCTGGGCCCCGTGCATGGAGACGACGGTGCCGTCCTTCTCCTTCGTCGCCGGCTCGATGCCGATACCGAGCTGGCGCGCGCCGGCCTGGATGGTCGGGAAGTCGCCGGTGAGGCCGACGAAGGACGGATCGCCCGCGCTCGGCAGCCACTTGGCGAGTTCCGCGGAGGTGTCCCGCTCCGGGTCGGTGGTGACGAACACGACCCGGAGCTTGTCCTGGTCGGCCTTGGGGAGCGCCTTCCTGGCGATGGCGATGTTGCTCATCGTCAGTGGGCAGACGTCGGGGCAGTGCGTGTAGCCGAAGTAGACGAGCGTCGGCTTGCCCTTGGTCTCCTCACGGAAGTCGTACGTCTTGCCCTCGGTGTCCTTGAGGACGAGATCCGGCTTCTCGAAGGGCTTGTCGAGCACGGTCGCCGCTTGGGTCTTGGGCTGGGCGGAGACATCGGCCACGGGCTTCGACGCGTCGTCGTCGCCGCTTCCGCAGGCGGACAGGGTGAGTGCCGCGACCGCCGTGAGTGCGACGGCGGTGAGCACGGTGTTCTTACGCATGGAGGTAGTTCCCATTGGTGGAGTACGGGCTTCCGGGCGCGGGGCCTTCGGCGGCCCCGCGCCCGATGATCAGCTGGTGGGGTCGGCCGGGCCGGCGGGCGTGCCGGTGGAAGTGGAAGGGGTGCGGCGGCGTCCGGCCAGGACGCCGAACGCCACACCGGCGGCGCCGACGAGGATGCCGGCGATGCCGAGGGCGCGGGCCGTGCCGTCGCTGCTGTCGGACGAGGCGGCGTTCTCGGTGTTTCCGCCCTCGCCCTCGTCCGAGGCGTGGTCGGCGCCGCCCTTGGCGTCGTCGCTCGCCTTGTCCGCCTTGTCCGCCGTGTCGTCGCCGGCCGCGCCGTGGTGGGTCTCGGAGGGGGCGGTCAGGGTCAGCACCGGCGCGGGGCTCTCGGGCTCGGCGCCTTCGGTCGGCGCGTCGATCCAGCGCACGACGTCCTTGTCGTCGTACGTCTGGAGGGTCTTGAACACCAACTGGTCGGCGTTCTCGGGCAGCTGGCCGATGGAGAGCGGGAACTGCTGGAAGTAGCCGGGCTCGACGCCGTCGCCCGTGGCAGTCCAGGTGACCTTCGATACGGCTTCGGTGATCTGCTTGCCGTGCATCTCGATCGGCTTGGCGAGCTTGCTCTTGGTGACGGCGATCTTCCAGCCGGGCACGGCCTGCGGTGCCACCGAAGCCAGCGGGTGCTCGGTCGGGAAGTTCACTTCGAGCTTGACGGTGGAGGCGTCGTCGCGCTCGTTCGGCACCTTGAAGTTGACGGTCGCGTAACCGCCCTTGGCGGCTTCGCCGACCGGTTGCACGCCGACGTGCGCGAGAGCGGGACCCGCGAGCAGTACGACGGCGGACGCGGCGACGCCGCCGACGACCGCCGCGCGCCGCGCGGTGCGCGTACGACCGGCGGTGGACGGCCGCGAGACACCGCGACGAGACGTGTTCGTACGAGAAGCGTTCATGACAGGAGACACTCCACGGTGTGGGAGACGGTGAGCCGTACGCGGATACGCGTCGGCATCGCGACGTCACCGCCCTCCGTACTACGTACGGGGTGTGGCGTCGCGTCAGGCGGCGAGAGTGAGTACGGCCGGCGGGCCGCGCCTGATCACCGAATGCTGAAGTGTCTCCTCCGTGTTCCACCGCGGAGCGTCGCGCCGCGGGGCCGGCCGCGCGAGCGGTCCGGGTGCGGGCGTGACCGGCAGCCCCGAGCGCAGGGCCCGTACGAGACCGAGGGCGGCCCGCAGCGCCCGCAGCCGCGCGTTGTCGGCGACGGCGTCGCCGAGGCCGTGGCCCTGCGACGAGATCGTGGCGAGGCGGGCGAGCGCGAGGTCGCCTCGGCGCATCAGCCAGCCGGTCGCGAGGGCGGCCAGCAGGTGCGCGAGGAACATGGGCAGGCTGGGCAGTTCGGGCAGCAGCCCCGCGGCGCCGCCCACCCCGCCGGTCCCACCGGCCCCCGCCTGTGCGGCCGCCGCGGTCGCCGTGCCGTGCAGGTGACCGCCCTGTGCGAGCCCGCCGCCGACGGTGGCGGGGTCGATCCCGGCGTCCCTCACGATGCGGCGCGCGTCGCCGGGGCTCAGCGACGCCGGACCGGCGCCGCAGATCAGCTTCGCCGCCATGCGGACCAGTACGTCGTCGGCGCCGGGGCGTACGGCGAGGTGGTGCTGGCTCATCCCGAACAGGGCGTGCAGCGCGAGCTGTCCACCCGTCAGCGCGAGCGCTATGGCGGGCAGCGAACGGGCGCGTCCCGCGAGTGGCGCGGCCACGGCGAACACACCGGCGAAACCGATGACGAGCGTCCACCAGGGGACCGCCTCACAGGCCGCGATCACATGTCCTGTCGCGGACAGCACGACACAGACCGCGGTGAACACCGCGGCCCTCAGGAGCCGCAGACCGGCCCCGGTGTGTGCGACACGATCCGGCATGGCCGGGTCATCATCGCACTGCGGTCGGCGGCTTCGTACGGCAGGTCCGGAAGATCACCCTCTGTCCCCATACAACGGTGGACGAGTCATGCGCATCCGCCGAATGAGTTCTTTCACGCGGACGAAGTGCTTACGAGTCCCCTACGAGGGCAATACGTATCGGTATGTCGAGCTGTGGCCAGGAGGCTGGAGCATGAGCATCTGGTGGTCCCTCCATTTGCGGCGCGAAGCCGCGAGCGTCCCGCTCGCACGCCGTCTCCTGATGGGCACGATGGAGACCGCGGGCGTCGACCCCGACATTTCCTTCGACCTGTCCGTCGCACTGACCGAAGCCTGCGCGAACGCCGTCGAGCACGGCGGTGACAACGGGGCCGGCGCACCGTCCCAGGCGTCGGAGGCATACCGGGTGACCGCGTATCTGGACGGCGAGAAGTGCCGTATCGAAGTGTCCGACTCCGGGCCGGGATTCCCCTCCCGGAGGGTCGTCCAGCGGCCCACTCTCGCCGCCTTCACCGCCGAGGACGGGCGGGGGCTGTCGCTGATCGAGCAGCTGGCCGACCATGTCCACTGCCGGAACCGGCCGGGGCGGGGCGCGGTGATCAGCTTCGACAAGATCCTGAAGTGGCGCGAGGAGACCCCGCTGGTGGCGCTGGGCGGCACGGCCGCGGGGGTCTGACCGCTCCTGAGCGGCGCCTGCGAAAACGACAACCCGGCCGCGCGTCACGCGCGACCGGGCCGACGACTGTCCGGCTCAGCCCTGCTTGGTGGCCGCCATCCACGCCTCCACGTCGGCGGACGTACGCGGCAGCCCGGCCGACAGATTCCGGTTGCCGTCCTCCGTGACCAGGATGTCGTCCTCGATGCGGACCCCGATGCCCCGGTACTCCTCCGGCACCGTGAGGTCGTCCGCCTGGAAGTACAGCCCCGGCTCGACGGTCAGGCACATACCGGGCTCCAGCGTCCCGTCCACGTACGCCTCCGTCCGCGCGGCGGCGCAGTCGTGGACGTCCAGGCCGAGCATGTGTCCCGTGCCGTGCAGCGTCCAGCGGCGCTGGAGACCCAGCTCCAGGACCCGCTCGACCGGCCCGTCCAGCAGGCCCCACTCGACGAGCCTCTCGGCGAGCACGCGCTGCGACGCGTCGTGGAAGTCGCGGTACTTCGCGCCCGGCCGCACCGCCGCGATACCGGCCTCCTGCGACTCGTACACCGCGTCGTAGATCTTGCGCTGCAACGCGTCGAACCGGCCGTTGATCGGCAGGGTGCGGGTGACGTCGGCGGTGTAGAGCGTGTGGGTCTCCACGCCGGCGTCGAGCAGGAGCAGATCGCCGGAGCGCACGTCCCCGTCGTTGCGCACCCAGTGCAGGGTGGTGGCGTGCGGGCCCGCGGCGCAGATCGAGCCGTAGCCGATGTCGTTGCCCTCGACGCGGGCGCGCAGGAAGAACGTTCCCTCGATGTAGCGCTCGCTGGTCGCCTCCGCCTTGTCAAGGATCCGTACGACGTCCTCGAAGCCGCGGACGGTGGAGTCGACGGCCTTCTGGAGCTCGCCGATCTCGAAGTCGTCCTTCACCGCGCGTGCCTCGGACAGATAGACGCGCAGCTCGGTGTCGCGCTCCGCCGTGACCTTGTCGGCCAGCGCGGCCTCGATGGACGCGTCGTGCCCGCGCACGGCCCGCACCGGGCCCGTCGCCTCCCGCAGCACCTGGGCCAGCTCCCGGACGTCCTTCGCGGGCAGGCCCAGCAGCTGCTCGGCCTCGGCGAGCGAGTGCCGGCGGCCGACCCACAGCTCGCCCTGGCGGCCGTCCAGCCAGAATTCGCCGTTCTCCCTGTTGGAGCGCGGCGTGAGATAGATCGTCGCCCGGTGGCCGTCGCCGCCGGGCGTCGGCTCCAGCACGAGGACGCCGTCCTCCGTGTGGTCACCGGTGAGGTACGCGTACTCCGTGGCGGGACGGAAGCTGTACTCGGTGTCGTTCGACCGGGTCTTCAGGCCACCCGCGGGGATCACCAGGCGGTCGCCCGGGAATCGCGCGGACAGCGCGGCACGGCGGGCCGCGGTGTGCGACGCCTGCGCGATGGGCTCCAGGTCGTGGAGCTCGGTGTCGGCCCAGCCCGACTTCATGTTCTCGGCCAGCTCGTCGGACACGCTCGCGTACAGGCCGTTCTTGCGCTTCTTGATGGGCTTCTCGGCCGACGCCGCGTCGGCGTCATCGAGCACGGTGTCCTGATTTCCCAGCGATTCCGGGGTCTCCGGCTTTTCCGGGATGAGCTCCTCGGCCACGGTCTGCCTCCTCTGTACGACATTGGACCTTTCGGGTCCCGGCACCATCGTATGTGTGTACGGGGGACTGACCAGGGGGCCTGTGGACAACTTGGCCGGAGAGCGGAAGGGCCGGTTCAGTCGAAGCGGGCGGCGAGGATCACGACGTCCTCCGCGCTCCACGCGGTGCCCGTGCCGGGGACGGGAGCGGGCACGTCGAGCCCTTCGGGCAGGACCAGCCGCAGCACATGGTCGGCGATCGCCCCCGGATCGTCCCGCAGGCTCCTGGGCACGCTCGCGGCGGCGGCGTGCAGCCGCGCGAAGGCCCGGTCCATCGGGTCGCCGGTGCGCCGCAGCAGCCCGTCGGTGTACAGCAGCACCGTTTCTCCTGGCGCGGGCGACAGCTCCACGCTCGGCGCCTCCCAGCAGGACAGCATCCCCAGCGGCGCCGACAGCGTCGTCTCGACGAACTCCGTACGCCGCTCCCCCACGATCAGCGGCGGCGCGTGCCCGGCCCCGGCGAGCACGATCTTGCGCAGCGCCGGTTCGGCGTAGGCGAAGAGCGCGGTGGCGGTACGCGCCGGTTCGGTCAGCCGCAGCAGCAGTTCGAGGTCGGACAGTACGGCGACGGGGTCCTCGCCCTCCATCACCGCGTACGCCCGCAGGGAGGCGCGCAGCCGTCCCATGGCGGCCAGGGCGCTCGGGCCCGATCCGCTCACCGAGCCCACGGCCAGCCCGAGCGCGCCCTCGGGCAGCGGCAGCGCGTCGTACCAGTCGCCGCCGTCGTGCCCGCTCGCACGGTGCCGCACGGCGAGATGTACGCCGGGCACTCGGGGGAGCCGGCTGGGCAGCAGCTCGTCGGCGATCGTGGCCTCGCGCGCGCGGGCGGTCTCCAGCTCCAGGAGGCGCGCCAGGTGCTCCGCGGCGTACCGGGCGTAGAGACCCACCAGATGGCGCTGTCTTTCCACCGGTTCGGCGGGTTCGTCGTAAAACCAGACCGCGGCGCCGATCCGGCCCGCCGTCTCGGCGGCGAGCGAGACCGCGTATGTGGCGCTGTAGCCGAGCCGGAGGGCCACGTCTCGGTGCAGCGGGTCGAGATCCGGGTCGCCGAGCACGTCGCCGACGGACTCGGCCGCCGTCGCGGGGTCCGCGGTGTCGTCGAGGAGTCTTCCGTAGGAGGTCGAGCCGCGCGGTACGGTCTCCAGCTGGCCGAGGTCCGCGTGGCTGAATCCGAGGCCGACCGTGGTGCGGGGGATGTGTCCGTCCGCGCGGGGCTCCGGTTCGAGGACGACCAGGCCGCGCGAGGCACCGACGAGGGCGGCTCCCGCCCGTACGACCTCGTTGAGCGCGGCAGCCACCGAACCCGTCTTGACCAGGCGTTCGGTGAGTTCGTGGAGGGTGGTCAGATCGGAGACCCAGCCGGCCAGCCGGTCCTGGATCAGGACCACGGGTGCGCCGGCGGACTCGTCGACGGGCGGGACAGTGTGCACGGGAGCCGGAACTGCTGAATCGATTCCAGCCACTTTCGGCATGTGCGGAGCGCTCATGGCAACCGGCTTTCTGACTGGTGCGTTTCGCGCAATAGCATCGCGAACCACCAGGTGATTCGGCGCCACTATCAGTGCATCCACATGTACACGCACGACTGAGCCGATGTCCAGCATCCTCCTGGCGGAACCACTGGTGTCTGTGCGAGGGTTGAACTTGGCGAGAAAATGACCCCAGCGCAGTATTCTGCGATCGACTGAGGGAACTCGACAGGGGTCTCCCCGGTGAAGCGCAGGCGACATCGAGGAGGAGCGTCATCCCGCACGTGATGGGTACGTAAACGATGACGGACAGGGGCAGTTGGGACGGCCCCGGAACCTGACAGACGGCTTCGGCGTCTTAATCGCCGTAGCCCGCGCGCCACCCCACAGTGACGGGGGCTGTCAAAGCGGGACGACAGATCATTGAGTGCGCCACCCGTCGCCACGCGTTAACCAAGACAGACCGCGTTCGGCCCAGGAGCGGTGAGCCCAGCCGCAAGTTGGCGAAGTCCGACTGTGCCCCGTCCAAAGGGGCGGCGGAGCGTCGACGACATGCGTCGACTGCACGCACAGCGATACGCACAGTGAAGCCATGCACACAGATTTGACCGGTGTGGCATGTGGACCTCGGCGTTCAACGGAAAGGAACGAGCGCTCATGCGCGAGATCCTCGGAAGGCGACGCAGGCTCCTGTTCAGGCGCAAGGGGATGCCTGCCCCACTCGAAGCGGCGCTGACGTGCGCCACGGCATGGCAGTGGCCCGTACTTCCCGGAGCCGGCCTGAAGACGGCCGGCGGCCGGGGAGACCGTGGCCGCGGCTGCGCCTGCCCGGATCCCGAGTGCGCCGTACCCGGTGCGCACCCCTTCGATCCCGGCCTGCTGGCCGCGACGACCGACGAGCGCATGGTGCGCTGGTGGTGGACCAACCGGCCCACGGCCCCGATCGTGATGGCCACCGGAGGCACGGCGCCCTGCGCGGTGAGTCTGCCCGCAGCCGCCGGGGAGCGTGCGCTGGTGGCACTCGACAAGATGGGGATGCGCCTCGGCCCGGTCGTGGCGACCCCCACGCGCTGGTCGCTGTTGGTGGCGCCGTACACCCTGGAGCGGCTCGGTGAGCTGCTCTTCGCCAAGGACTGGGTGCCCAGTTCGCTCCGCTTCCACGGCGAGGGCGGCTATCTGGTGCTCCCGCCGTCCGAGGCGGTCGGTGGTCAGGTCCGCTGGGAGCGGGCGCCCCTGCCCGGCTCGGCGTCGCCGTGGCTGCCGGACGTGGAGGCGGTCGTGGACGCGCTGGTCGAGGCGAGCACGAGCGCGCCGGACGGCGGCAGCAGGCTCGCGTACTGAACACCCGGGTGCGCGGTGCGCACCCGTCCGCCGGGCCGCCCCAGTGAGGTGCGGCCCGGATCTCGTGGCGGCTGTCACCCGTACGGGTGCGAGGTCGCCCGAGTTGTACGGGAAACAGACGTGCGGCGCGCCGAGTGGCCTGATTCCGCCGATATCGTCGCCCGACGGTCAAGATCTCCCCGGCAGCGGCAGGTGGCCCCGCGGGCGGCGCCACGGCGCGCCGCGGCCCCGCGCTCACATCGTGTGACGGGATCGAGGCCCAGACCTGTGTTCTCACCGAGAACGGGGACACCTGGGGCCGTACGTACTACCGGAATGCGCCCGGTGAGGAATTGAGTTCCGTGCTCAGCCTGATGGGGCCCGGCGGGCGGACCGTGCGGTCCCACCGCACGGTCGTAGACGGCGACGAGCCGGGTTCTTGTGAAACTCCGCGTGAACGCACAGCCGGAAAGCCCGCGCGCTACTGGGCGATGGCGGAGTTCGCCGCGAGTGGTGCGGGGACCGAGTCGCTGTTGCTCAGATCCGGCAGCAACTCGACTGCTCCGTCGCCCAGTTGAGAGGCCCGTACGGTTCGCGGAAGCGACGGCCGAGAGGCTGTGTGACGGGCGCGACAACTCTGCAGTCTCCACTCCGGAAATTGCAGGAACAGCGCCGGGGAACGAAGACGCCCGGTCGCTGGCGACGGGGGATGCACCAGCGACCGGGCTTCTAGAACGGTAACAAGAGATCGGCGGTTGGCAAATTCGATCTGATGTATTCGGACAAGAAATTACTTGCCGGTACGGGCCGTTGTGACGACTGTCACCGTGGGCGACGAATTACTTGAGCCTCAGCTGAGGGTCACCTGGCGGTTGGTGAGTCCGCCGCGCGCCCGCCGCTCGTCCCCGGTCAGCGGCGCGTCCACCGCGAGGGCGGCCGTCAGCCGCTCCTGGAGCTCCGCCGCGGGCTTTTCGCAGTCCTCGGCGTGCATCGCACTCGGCAGATCCCAGACCGGGACCGTCAGCCCGTGCGCCCGGAAGGAACCGACCAGCCGCGTTCCCCCGCCGAGGCTCGACGTGCCGGCGGCGTGCAGCCGGGCGAGAGCGTCGAGCAGCTTCTCCTCGGGGTGCGGCATGACCCAGCGCAGATGGTTCTTGTCGGGCGTCTCGCACCAGTACGCGGCGTCCGTGCCGGTGAGCTTCACCGTCGGGATCGCGGCGGCGTTGGCGCGCTCCAGCGACGCGCTCACCTCGGGGGTCGCGTTCTCGGCGTCCGGCACCCAGAACTCGAAGCCGGGGTGGACGACCGGCGCGAAGTCCGCCTGCGGGTCGAGCAGGTCCTGAAGCCGCGGTCCGTCGGCTGGTACGCGGTGCGCGGCGACCGGGTTGCCGGGCTCGGCGGTCAGTGCCCGCTGGAGCGTGTCCGCGAGGTCGCGGCTGAGGTCGCCGGACGAGGTGTCGTTCTGGAGCGCGAGCAGCACGGAGCCGTCGTCGCGGCGCAGCGCGGGCCAGGCCATCGGCAGGACGGTCGCGAGGGTCACGGACGGTACGCCGTCCGGGAGGCCGCCCTTGAGGGTCAGCTCGGCGGTCGCGGCGGGGACCAGCTCGCGCAGCGCGATCCAGTCGCACTCGCCGGAGAGCCCGTCGAAGGGGCGCTGGACCAGCTCGGTGACGGCCTGTGCGGCGGCCCGGCCGTGGCAGGCCTTGTAGCGGCGGCCCGAGCCGCAGGGGCAGGGCTCACGGGCGCCCACGACCGGAATCGGCCCGTCCGTGAGCTGAGCTTTCGCGGACTGAGCCTGCGCGGCCTTGGTCTGGGGGCGCTTCTTGGCCATGGTGGGCTTCTCCCGATAGCGGCAGTGCGGTGTCGGCGCGAGCCTAGCCGTACCGCGTGTCACCGTGGGCGCAACGCCCCATCGGGGCAGGGCGGGTGGGCTCGTGTCGCGCGCGGGGTCGGGTACGGCTCCGGGGTGCCCGTCGGCTCAGGTCCGGCCAAGTCTGCTCAAGTCCGCTCGGGTCAGCTCGGTTCGTCGGTCGCGTCGAAGGGGTCGGTGAAGTCCAGCTCCGGGACAGCGACGCGCGTAGAGAAATCCTCATGGCGGTGTCCTTCGGTGACGAGCACCCACACCGTGACCTCGCCGGACGAGCTGTCCCGTACGCCCCAG
Source organism: Streptomyces sp. NPDC050433 (assembly GCF_044458565.1). Taxonomy (NCBI): domain Bacteria; kingdom Bacillati; phylum Actinomycetota; class Actinomycetes; order Kitasatosporales; family Streptomycetaceae; genus Streptomyces; species Streptomyces sp. NPDC050433. Next base: position 29,867 of record NZ_JBITIB010000030.1, read on the forward strand.
TCCTGGGCGAGCGAGGTGATGATGTTCAGCCCGCGACCGCCGCGCGCGGTGACCGAGGGTGTGGCCGGAACAGGTCGGGTGGGGCCGCCGCCGTCCGTCACCTCGACGGTCAGCCCGCCCGCTCCGTCGACCGCCCAGGCGGCGCGTACGTCCCCGTCGCCGATCTCTCCCCGTCCCAGCGGCCTGCCGTGCCGGCAGGCGTTGCTGAGCAGTTCGGAGAGGATCAGTACGGCATCGTCGACGACGGTGTCCGACATCCCTCGGCCGCGCAGCTGCTCGCGCATCCGATGCCTTGCCTGTCCCACGCCCGCAGGGCCATGGGGAACGACCATGCTCGACGACGTGGGCACTTCCTGTGCCACCACGACTGCCACCCCCGAGACCTCCTTTGCCCCACGCCACGGTGTGAATGCCCCAATGGCCTGGACCGGAAACCGGCCAAGGGAAGGTCAGTGACGCACTCAACAGGGTCGAACACGTACCGAACGCGCCGGTGCACTCCACGTCACAGTCCGTGCACCCGAATCCCCGACAAGTCAGGCAAGGCGTCCCAGTTGGGACAGCACCTGTTTGGGGCGGTTGGTAATGATTGCCTCCACTCCGAGGTCGGCGCAGAGTGCGACGTCTTCCGGTTCATTCACGGTCCAGACATGGACACGGTGGCCCGCTCTGTGAAGCCGTTCCACATATCCCGGCTGGTTGCGCACGATCCGGATGCCGGGCCCGGCGATCCGGGCGCCCGCCGGCAGCCGTCCGTCGCGCAGCCGGGGCGAGACGAACTGCATCAGATAGACGGTCGGCAGATGCGGCGCCGCGTCGGCGATGCGGTGCAGCGACCGGGCCGAGAAGCTCATGATGCGTACGGGAGACCCCTCGGGCGGCCCGTCGGGCGACCTGTCCGGCGCCGGGCCGTCGAGTCCGAAGCGCGCCAGCATGTGCAGCAGCCGCTCCTCCACCTGTCCGGCCCAGCGGGTGGGATGTTTGGTCTCGATGGCGAGTTCGATGCGCCGGTCGGTGTCGGCGACGAGTTCCAGCAGGCGCTCAAGCGTCAGTACGGAGGTGAGGGAGCGGTCCTTCCAGTCGGGGCTCTCCTCGCTGTCCATGGTCTCCATCCACGAGCCGAAGTCGAGGGTGGCCAGATCGGCCAGCTCCAGGGCGGAGACGGCGCCGCGTCCGTTGGAGGTGCGGTTCACGCGGCGGTCGTGTACGCACACGAGGTGCCCGTCCGCGGTCAGCCGTACGTCGCATTCCAGTGCGTCGGCACCGTCCTCGATGGCCTTCTTGTAGGCGGCCAGAGTGTGTTCAGGGGCGTCCTCGGAGGCTCCTCGGTGGGCGACGACCTGGATGCTGTGCTGCCGTGCTTGGGTCACCCCGCCATGGTGTCACCGAGACGGGGTAAGCGTCGGGCGGCACCCCTTCGGGGGTCTGCTGCGGATGCGTCCTGTTTGCCCCGTAATAAAGGATGGCGGGGAGACGCACAGGTCCTGCTTACCGTGGCCTGACGTGCTGTGAGAAAAGCTGAGGGCAGAGACGTACGAGAGACATGTACATGCTGAAGGGCATGTGCCGACACCTGAACGCGGCGGAAAACAGCGGAACTCTTGCCGAAGACTGATGTGGAACCGAGGAGTAAAAGACTGTGAGCACCGAGAACGAGGGCACAGCGGTCCCGTCCGCCCCGTCCGTACCTCCCGTGCCGGTTGCCGCTCCCGAGGGCACACCGCCGTCCGCTCAGGGGGAGTCCGGCCACGACCGGCAGGACCAAGGCCGACAGGACCAGCTGGACCACGACCGGCAGCGCTACCCCGAGCAGCCCGGCCGGTCCAGTGAGCCCGGTCAGGGATCCGAGCCCACGACCCAGCTGCCCGGAGCCGTACCGGCGTATCTGCCCAGTTCGACGGGGTCGCGCGGCTCCGCCCCCGATCCGGGATGGGCCCCGCCCCCGCCCCCGCCGTCCCAGCCTCATTACGGAGGCGGTGGTGGCGGATGGGGCGAGCCGCCCGCGTCCGGCCCGCAGCCCCGCAAGCGCCCCGGCGGGCTGATCGCGGCGGTGCTCGCCGCGGCGCTGGTCGCCGGTGTGGTCGGCGGCGGGATCGGTTACTGGGCGGCGGACCGTAACGACGACGGCAGTGTCAGTGGCGGCTCGACCACGGTCTCCGCGGCCGACGCCCCGGCCCTCAAACGCGACGCGGGCAGCACGGCGGCGGTGGCCGGCAAGGCCCTCCCGAGCGTCGTCACGATCACGGCGCAGGCCCAGGGCGGCGACGGCGGCACGGGCACCGGCTTCATCTACGACAAGCAGGGCCACATCCTCACGAACAACCACGTGGTCGCGTCGGCCGCCGACGGCGGAGGCCTGACGGCGACATTCTCCAACGGCAAGGAGTACGAGGCCGAGGTCGTCGGCCGCGCGGAGGGCTACGACGTCGCCGTGGTGAAGCTGAAGAACCCGCCGTCGGGACTGAAGCCGCTGGCCCTGGGCAATTCGGACCAGGTGGCGGTCGGCGACTCGACGATCGCGATCGGTGCGCCGTACGGGCTCTCCAACACCGTCACGACGGGCATCATCAGCGCCAAGAACCGCCCGGTGGCCTCCGGGGACGGCACCAGCGACAAGAACTCGTACATGAGCGCCCTCCAGACGGACGCCTCCATCAACCCCGGCAACTCCGGCGGTCCGCTGCTGGACGCGCGGGGCGCGGTCATCGGCATGAACTCGGCCATCCAGCCCTCGGGCGGTGGCGGCGGTGGCGGTGGCGGCCAGGCGGGCTCGGTCGGCCTCGGCTTCGCCATCCCGATCAACCAGGCGAAGACCGTCGCCGGCGAGCTGATCAAGACCGGCCAGCCCGTCTACCCGGTCATCGGTGCGACGGTCTCCATGACGGAGGGCGGCGACGGAGCGACGATCTCGGGCGACGGCACGGGCGGCACGTCCGCGGTGACACCGGACGGGCCCGCCGCGAAGGCGGGGCTGAAGCAGGGTGACGTCATCACGAAGTTCAACGACGTGCCGATCGACAGCGGCCCGACGCTGATCAGCGAGATCTGGACGCACCGGCCGGGCGACAAGATCAAGATCACATACACGCGTGACGGCAAGGAGACGCAGGTCGAGGTCACGTTGGGCGAGCGCAAGGGTGATTCGCAGTAAGAGACGGACGCGGGGAGGAGGGGGCGCCGTAGTCGGCGCCCCCTCCTCCCCGTGTCCGTGGGACGTCGGCGAAACGCTGAATTAACCGCCACCGCCGTACCGTGAAATATGCCTCGGTCACCTTTCTTCCAGATCTGGCGTGATCAGTCCGTCTGGGATGGGAGAGGTACGGCATGCGAGGAATCCTGCGTCGAACCGCGTTGCTGACGGCGGTCGTCGCGCTGACCGCCGGCACGGCCACGGCCGCCGAGCAGCAGAAGTCCCCGGTCAAGCGCCCCAAGGTGGCGGTCATCGGCACCGGCGGAACGATCGCCGGTGTGAGCGAGAGCAGGGTGGACTTCCAGGACTACCAGTCCGGCAAGATCCCCATCGCCGAGCTCGTGGGTGACCTGGAGCCGGAGGTGAACGGGATCGCCGACGTCTCCACCGTGCAGTTCGGCAACAAGGGCTCGGGCAGCTACTCCATAGCCGACTTCCGCGAGTTGACCCTCGCGGTCGACACGGCCCTCCGTACGAATGACGCGGCCGTCGTCACCACCGGCACGGACACGATGGAGGAGTTCGCCTACTGGCTCGATCTGACGGTCCGCAGTGACAAGCCGGTGATCCTCACCGGCGCGATGCGTCCGTGGACCGTCCTCGGTACGGACGGCCCCGCGAACCTCTACAACGCGATCCAGCTCGCCGCCAGCCGTAAGACGACCTGCTTCGGCAGCGTCATCATGCTCAACGACGAGATCCAGGCGGCGCGCGAGGTGCGCAAGACGGACGCGCTGCGCATGGACACCTTCAACAGCGGCGCGAGCGGGGTGCTCGGGGTCGTGGACCAGGAGCGTGTCCGGATCAACAGGGCGCCCGCGCGCGTCGAGAAGTGCGGCAAGGCGAGCTGGAGTACGCCCTTCGACGTCGCCCGGATCCCGGAGAAGAGCCTGCCGAAGGTCGAGATCGCGTACAGCTACCAGGGCGCGGGCGGCGAGGCGGTGAAGGCGTTCGCCGACGCGGGCGCGGACGGTGTCGTCACGGCCGGTACGGGCGCGGGCGGCATCTCGTCGGCGATGTCGGCGGCGCGCACGGACGCGACCAAGCAGGGTGTGGTGTTCGCGTCCACCACGCGTACGGGCAACGGCGCCGTCTACGACAAGGAGAGCGGCGGCGCGGTGGTCGGGGCGGCGGATCTCAGCCCGCAGAAGGCCCGCATACTGCTGCTGCTCTCGCTGGCGACGACGGACGATGTGGCGAAGATCCGCACGTGGTTCACGACGCTGGGGACTGCGGAGTTCACGAATCACGGGTAGGCGGACGGGTAGCCCCACGGTCAGCCGCACACGTAACCCCACCGTCAGCGGCACGGCTTTCCGTGAGGCGGTCGGCGAGGAAGGCACGTTCGGCGTCGTTGTCGGACAGCGCGACGGCCTGCTCATACGCGACGGCGGCGTCCTCGGCCCGCCCCAGGCGGCGCAGCAGATCGGCCTTGACGGCGGGCAGATAGCGGTAGCGGGCGAGGCGCCCGTCCTGTTCGAGCGCCTCGACCTCGGCCAGCGCGGGCGCCGGGCCGTCGACCATGGCCAGCGCGACCGCCCGGTTGAGCGCGACCACCGGCGACGACCAGGTCGCCAGCAGCGCGTCGTACAGCACCAGGATCTGCTCCCAGTCCGTCTCGGCGTACGTCGGCGCCGAGGCGTGCAGCGCGGCGATGGCGGCCTGGAGGGCGTACCGGCCGGGGCCGCCGCCCCGGAGCGCGCCGAGGACCAGCTCGTGCGCCTCGGCGATGGCCTCCCGGTCCCAGGCCGTACGGTCCTGCTCCGCCAGCAGCGAGGGGCGGCCGTCCTCGGTCGTACGGGTGGCCCGGCGGGCGTGGTTGGCCAGGAGCAGCGCCAGGAGCCCCCGTACCTCACGCTCGTCCGGCAGCAGGCCGTGCAGCATCCGGGCCAGGTCGAGCGCGCGCCCGGCGAGGTCGTCATTGGTCAGCGCGGGCCCCGCGGGTGCGGTGTGGCCGGTGGTGAAGAGCAGATGGATGGTGGTGAGGGCGGAGTCGAGGCGGTGGGGCAGCTCGTCGGGGGCGGGCATGCGGAAGGGGATGCGGGCGGCGACGATCTTCTTCTTGGCGCGGGTGATGCGGGCCGCCATGGTGGGTTCCGGGACGAGGAACGCCTTCGCGATGTCGGGGGTCGGCACGCCGCAGACGAGGCGCAGGGTGAGGGCGATCTGGGCGGCGGGGGCGAGCGCGGGGTGGCAGCAGAGGAGGACGAGACGGAGCCGGTCGTCGGGAGCGGACGCGGTTTCGGGCCCGGTGTCCGTGTCCGGTGTGTTCGACTCCGGCTCTGGTTCTGGCTCCGGCTCGATCAGCAGGTGCAGCTTCGACCGGAGGGTCTTGGCGCGGCGCAGCGCGTCGAGGGCGTTGTGCCGGGCGGCCGTCGTCAGCCAGGCGCCGGGCCTGTCCGGTACGCCGCCGCGCGCCCAGTCGACGAGGGCGGCGGCGTACGCGTCCTGGACGCACTCCTCCGCCAGGTCGAGGTCGCGGGTGACGCGTACCGTCGCGGCGAGCACCGAGGCCCACTCGCGACGGTGCGCGTCCGCGACAGCGTCCCGGACGTGCCCGGCGTCAGCTGCCGTCGTCACTCGACGGGAAGCTCAGCGGGGAGCAGGGGCCGTACTTCGACGGCGCCATCCATGATCGGGAGCAACTTGCCGATGGCGACCGCCGTTTCGAGGTCCGCCGTCTCGACCACGAAGAACCCGGCGATCACTTCCTTGCTCTCGATGAACGGCCCGTCCGTGACCAGCCCGTCCTTGTGGATCGTCCGGGTGGCCCGGCTGGGTTCGAGCCCCTGCTCGTGGACCACACGTGCGCCCATCGCCTCGATCTGCTCACCGACGCGCATGTTGGCTTCCATGACGTCGGGCGGGATGTCGGCGACTCCGCCCGGCGTCTCCTTCTCGTAGATCAGAATCGCGTACTGCGGCATGGCGCTCGCTCTCCGTTTCCGGCTCTCCGTCGCCCGGTCTCCGTTCCGCCCATGTCCTGTCTACCAGTTGCCGGTCTCCGGCCCCATGGCCCCGTACTCGACCTTGCCGGCGCGCGCATATGTACTGATGACGACGCCGCTGTCGGACTTCGCCGTGTCGACGAGCTTCAGCCCGGCCGGGATGGTGCCTTTCCCGAAGAGCCGCTTGCCGGAGCCGACGAGCACCGGGAAGACCAGCACATGGAACTCGTCCACGAGGTCGTGCTCGATCAGCGTCTGGATCAGATCACTGCTGCCGTGCACCTGGATCTCACCGTCACCCCCACCCTCCCCCGCACCGGCGCCGCCGTCCCGCTTGAGCCCGGCGACCGCCTCGGCGACGTCGCCCATCAGCAGCGTCGAGTTCTGCCATGAAACGGTGTCCAGAGTCCGCGACGCGACGTACTTGCGCACGCTGTTCATCTTCGCCCCGATCGGGTCGTCCGCCTCGGCGAGCGGCCAGTTGGCGGCGAAGATGTCGTAGGTCCTGCGTCCCACGAGCAGCGCGTCGGCGCGGTTGACCACCTCCGTCATCCGCTCGATGAGATCGGCGCCGAAGTGCGGCACGGACCATCCCCCGTGCTCGAACCCGCCGTCCCGATCCTCGTCAGCGCCACCGGGCGCCTGCATGACCCCGTCGAGGGAGACGAATGTGGTCACCATCAGCTTTCGCATGCGCGTTTCCTTCGCTCGTATATATCTGCCCTGGTGCCGCACCTGCCGGCGGCGGCCTCACTGACAACGGCGAACGGGACGGCCCGCGATCGACAGGTCGGAGAGACAGATATTCCGGCCGGGCGCCGGCTTCACCCGTCACCCGTCACCCGTCACGCGTCCGAAACAAGCATTCTTCGCGGCTTCGGTCACTACGCGGACTCGGACAGTTCGCTCTGCTTCGAACGACTGCTGTGACCCTCACTCGCGACGGTCGACCACTGCGCCGTTGAGATGCTCCGGCGTCGCCGAAGGCTTCGTCTTCCTTACGAAGGCGGCCCGCAGCGCGTGGTACGGCGCGCCCGGATCGAAGAACGTGCCGTGCATCTCGGCCAGTTCCCTTTCCCGGTACGCGCTCAGCGGCGCGACGGCCTCGTCGCGTTCGCGCGCCGCCTTCTTCTCGCCGATGCGCTGTCCCGTCGCCGGTGCCGACGCGAGACGCGCCGCGCGGCGTGCGACCGCGGCACCGAAGTCCTGCGGCGTGCAGTCGACGACGACGTCCACCAGCCCGATCTCGCGCGCGCGGGCAGCCGTCACCGGGAGGGCGCGGCGCGTCAGGCGCTCCGCCTCCTCGGCGCCCACCCTGCGAGGCAGCGTGTAGGTCCAGTACTCCGACCCGTACAGCCCCATCAGCCGGTAGTGCGGATTGAGTACGGCCCCGCTCCGGCACCAGACCTCGTCCGCGGCCAGGGCCAGCATGGCGCCGCCCGCCGCGGCGTTGCCGCCCAGCGCGCTCACGAGCATCCGGTCGGTCGTGGTCAGCAGGGCCTCCACGAGGTCGTCCATGGCGTTGATGTTGGCCCAGGACTCCCGCGCGGGGTCGGCGGCTGCCTCGATGACGTTCAGATGGATGCCGTTGGAGAAGAAGTCGCGGCTCCCGCCGAGTACCAGCACCGTGGTCGGCCGTGAACAGGCGAACTCGTACGCCGTGAGCAGGCGCCGGCACTGCGCCGTACTCATCGCCCCGCCGGCGAACGCGAACGACAGGAAGCCGACGGGACCGTCCTCGCGGTAGCGGATGTCACTCCATGTACGCCGCCCGGCGGGCAGCTCCCAGGGCGCGGCGATTTCGGGAAGCGCCGGCATCCGGTCCCCGAGCGCCAGAGTCGCCGGCAGCTTGAACGTGGCCGGACCGCCCGGCGTGCGCCGGGGGCGCAACTCGGGAATCCACACCGCGCCGTCCACGGTCGCCCGGCAGACGGCACCGGACCTGGTGGCCAGCAGCGTTCCGGGTCGGCCACGCAGCGTGTCCTCGGCGTGGCCGCCGTGCAGGTACCACTCCTCTTCGAGGAGTGAGTCCAGGACACCGGGCTGCGAATCCGCCCCGCGCAGCTTGCGCAGCACGGTCTCGGTCGGGTCGGACGCCCAGTCGACGCGCCGCATGTTCTGGTCGAAGTACGGCCGCACGCACACCCTTTCGCCCGGACCGGTGGTGTCCTGCGGCTGCGGGACGTAGGTCCCGGAGGCGAAGCGCTCCACGGCGAGCAGCACCGCTTCCAGGGCGGCGTCGGCGACCTCGTTGCGGTAGAGGTCGCTCTTCCCGACGGCCGGCACCGGGCACCGGACGGAGGCCCAGACGTCCCCGCCGTCCATCTCCGCCGAGGCTTGCAGGACGGTCACACCCCATTCGGTGGCGCCGGTGTGCACGGCCCAGTCCAAGGAGGACGGCCCGCGGTCGCCGACCGGTCCGGGATGGACGATCAGACAGATATGGCTGGACCAGATATCGGCCGGGATCGCGGTCTTGAGCATGGGCGCGACGATCAGATCGGGTGCGGTACGGCGTACGGCCTCCCGCAATGGCTCGTCCCCCAGGGCCAGTTCGACGCCGACGGAGTGCCCGCGGTCGCCCAGCTCGGCGAAGACGCGCTGGGTCAGGCTGTTGAAGGCACTCGCGACCAGCAGGATGTCCACGGCAATCTCCCTTGCGACCGACCAACGCCGATCATGACCCACCCCCGCCGGGTGCCCCGGAAGCCACACCGGGCAGCGGGCCGGAGGCCTCACCCCCCCCGCCGACCCAGGTGACCTCGTACTGCTGGTCTACGTGACCCGGAACCGCTGGCCGGCTCAACCGGCCTTGTCGACGGAGATGTTGTCGAAGGCCGCGGCGGTGTTGAAGACCCGTACCCCGGTGGCTCCGCTGCCGTACGTACTGTCGGTCACCGAGATCTTGGGCGTGGCCATGTCGTCGACGTACACCTTGATCGCGGAGCCGACGGCCGAGATCCTTACGTGGTGGGACGGGCCGGCGGGGCGGGACAGCTGGGCGGAGCCCAACTGCGTCCAGGAGTCGTTCGCCCGGCCGAGTACCACCTTGCCGGTCGGGCTGATGCCCGCGTAGTAACCGGAGTAGCCGTCCACGCCGACGGACGGGCGCGTGGCGCGGAAGATCAGGCCCGCGTCGCCGTTGGTGTTGCCGTTGCCCGATGTGACTTTGACGTCGGCGTCATAGGTGAAGTCGCCGAAGTTCGTGTCGAGCAATGCCTTGCCGCCCGCCGAGGCGCCTGCTCGATAGCGTCCGTCACTGGCCGACCACGACCCGCCGTACGTTTTCCAGCCCAGGGCGTTGCCGTCGGCGAAGTTGTCCTTGACCTCCATCGCCACGCGCCGGATGGTGCCGTCAGCGTTGAAGTACATGCGGTCGTAGGCGAGTTGACGGTTGTTTCCGGCGGTCTCGCTGAGCGGCCTGCGGTGGTAGACGATGTACCAGATGTCCGTGCCGGGCACGTTGACCACAGAGTTGTGGCCGGAGCCCTTGGCCACGGCGGGGTCTTGGGCGAGTACCTTTTCGATCTTCGCGAAGGGGCCGGTCGGTGAGTCGGACATGGCGTACGAGACCGAGTAGTCCGGGCCGGTCCAGCCTCCCTCGGACCACATCAGGTAGTACTTGCCGTCGCGCTTGAACATCTGCGAGCCCTCGACATAGTCCGCGGGCGTGATCTCCTTGTACGTACTGCCGTCGTCGAAGGTGCCGAGGCTGGTCATGTCGTCGTTGAGCTTGACGACGTTGGCGTGCCCCCAACCCCCGTAGTACATATAGGCCTGACCGTCGTCGTCGATGAAGACGTCCTGGTCGATGGGCTGCGCGCCGTTGTGGAACTGCCCGATCAACGGCCGGCCGAGGGCGTCGGAGTACGGGCCCTCCGGCTTGTCGGCCACCGCGACGCCGATACCGCCGAGACTGGAGTTGTTCTGGATGTCGTTGGCGGCGAAGAACAGGTAGTACTTGCCGTCACGCTCGACCGGCGCGGGCGCCCACACGGCGTACTCGGCCCAGGAGATGGCGTCCGTCGTCAGCACGTTGCTGTGCTTGGTCCAGTTGACCATGTCCTTTGAGGAGAAGGCGTCGAGGTAGGTCTGCTCCTCGTACGCCTTCGACGTGGTGGGATACACCCAGTACGTGTCGTCGTACACGGCGATGTCCGGATCGGCGTACCAGCCGTCGACGAACGGATTGCCCGCACCGCCTCCGGCGCCCGGCCGGTCGGGCACCGCGACGGCGGCGCCGGGCGAGAACGTGGCGACCAGACAGCCGGCGAGCAGCGCGGCTACGGCCTTTGCGTGGAATCTGAGCATTCGAGCGTTCATCGTCGGCAGCTCCGCGTATGGGGATCAGCAGCACGAACACCGGTCTCGGAAGAACATTCCCGCACAGTAAGTAACACGAACGTACACGTTCCATCAATGCTGCACGTGCGGCTGAGGGGGCGTCAATAGGCGGGTCGGTCTGCGGTGGTGTCAGTCTTTACCTGCCGCGTGCCAGGTCATGCCCCAGCCGTACTCGATATCCATGGCCTGCTGCTTGAACACCCCGGGCGGCACCAGGACGTACTTCGCCTCGCGCCGGACGATCAGTTCGCCGTTCACGTTCTCGATGAGTGCGATCGCCGCGACCGTCGAAGGAACGGTGCACTCGTCCAGGCGCACCTCGATCGGTGGACCGGCCGGCGGATACAGCGTGGCGACCCCGTCCAAGCCGGCGAAGCTCGACGCCTCGCTGGAGCCGGTCCTGTCGTCCTGGTCCAGCCGGATGTAGGGCGGCTGGTCGAACGAGCCGAACTGGTTCTCAACCGGGTGGGCGATCCCCGTCATTCCGTTCTGCAGCTCCCACAGACAGGAGAGGTCCAGGTCGATGTCCTCCAGCCGGACGGCGTTCTTTCCCTTCTTCATCCAGCCACGGGACGGCTTGCGGGCGCTCCAGGAGAGATTGGTCCGCATGGCTCCTGAGGTGGCGCCCTGCTTGGTCAGCGACACGGCGGGCGCTGCCTTGGTCAGCGTGATCTTCGACAGCTGGACGGGCTGGACGGGCTGGACGGGCTGGACGGGTGCGGGAGGCGGGGTGGCGCGGGCGAGGCCGGCTAGTCGACAGTGATACCGAAGTCGGTGGCGAGCCCGGCCAGGCCGGAGGAGTATCCCTGGCCGACGGCCCGGAACTTCCACGCCCCGCTGCGCCGATACAACTCGCCAAGCACGAAGGCCGTCTCCGTGGTGGCACTCGTAGCGTCGAACCGCGCGGTCTCGACACCGCTCTCCGCGTCCAGCACGCGCACGAACAGACCGCGCACCTGACCGAACGTGCCATCGGTGGAAGCCGCGATCACCACGGTCCCGATCTCCTGCTCGACCGAGGACAGTTGGACCGCGATTGTCTCGATCGGGCCCGTTCGGTCCTGGCGCTTGCCTTCGAGACGTACGGCACCACTGCGATGCACAGGCTGGTTGTAGAACACGAAGTCGTCGTCCGACCGGACCTTGCCGGCCGTCGCCAGCAACAACGCCGACACGTCCACGTCAGGCGTCCCCGGCCCTCCTTGCCAACCCAGCTCCACCCGGACCCTGGCACTCGGCACCGGTGTATTGGCGCCCTTCTGCAACAACACGGTGGGATTTCCCTCCTCGGCCTTCCGGCCCTGGAAGGTTGCGCGGCTGGGTATGAAGTCAGGAAGAGCAGCGAACGCGGGGTCAACGGTCGCTGTGGCCGTAACCGATCGCACCCAGGCCCGCACCCGCGTGAGTGGATGGTCGGGGAACTGCGCGTCCCACGTGGGGTCGTCGCCGCGGTGGTACGGCAAGGCGCCCTGGACCTCGGGTGCGTACGGGTGCGGCAGGACCCAGCCTTCTCGTCCCGCGGCACCGCTTCTGGCGAGGATCACCGCTTCGCGCACTCCGGTGATCCCGCGCTCCTCGGCGAAGTAGCCGATCATGGCGTGGGAATCGGCCTTCGCCAGGAAGATCATCGCCATGAAGAGCTGCCCGGTGGGGGCGTTCGGCAGCGGTACTTTCACCACCTGAGCGACGCCGCGAACACCACCGAGCACCACGGCCTCGGCCTCGATGAGACACCCCATCCCCGCGTACGAGGCGGCGAGGTTGCGCCGCATGGCAGGCACGTCCTCCAGCCAGGCGGTCTCGGTCAGCGGCGAGTTCTTCACTGTCAGCGAGACGCGGTCCCCATGGGCGGAATGCAGCCATGTCGTCTCGTCGACGCGCTGGAGCCCCGCGGAAGCGAATGTGACGACCACGCCTGGCACTCCTTCGGAAACCGAACCACGACAGTTGGTCGATCGACGGTACCGCACCATCTCTGAACCAACCCCAACTACGCTGCTACGACCCCGACTTCAGGGCCCGACGACGCCGCCCCGAGCGCCACCCACAGACCTGCTCCTGCCGACCGCCCCGACCGATGGTGACTCGTAGCGTCTGAGCGACGTGGCATCGGCCAGCGCGCAGCCAGGTCGACGGGGGGGGCAGCGGCCACCCCCTGCCCAGGAATGAGCACGGCGAAGCCGCAACCGGTAGGCTGTACCCGCTCCGCCGCTGGTCGGGCGGGGCGTGGGTGGGTTGCCCGAGTGGCCTAAGGGAACGGTCTTGAAACCCGAAGCGGCCCCAAACACCCTGCGGCCGAGGGCTCGTTGGAGTTGGCCCAGCTCCCCATAAGCGCAGATGAGGCGGGGCACCGAACACATCCGGCGCCCGTCTCCGCACGTGCTGTCTCACCTTGTGCCGCTGCTGTCCCCCTGTGAATCAGCCCGCACGGACCAACCACGGACCAAAATCACGAGGTTCGAGAACCATCAAGACGATCTCGGCTGAGTAACAACCTTCCTCACGCTTTCAAGCGCCCGCGCGAGCGCGGGCTGGCCCCTGGGGCCGCAGCAAGCAACGGCCTATGAGTAGAGACCCGGATACGGAGCGCCCCGGTCAGAACATGCCTCCGGCGGGGGCGCTCAGGCTCCGAGATGGCGGGGGTGCCGTTCGCGGGTGCTGGCCGAGTGTGGCGCGCGCGTGGGGTGTTCTCATCCTGTCTGCCGTCGACCCAGGCAAAGCCGAGCAGTCGCGGCCCAGAGCGTCAAGGTCGTTCGTACAGTGGCGCGCCCCACCTTGACGCCCTGAACCACGCCCGCTCCACGGTGTGTGGGTCGACGGCAGAGGGGATGAGAGCTAGAGGTCACTCATGCTCTTGAGCCGCGGATCTCTCCCTATCGACTGAAGCGCAAGATAACCTCTTCCCTCATGCGCAAGTCCATTGCCCCAGTTCCAGACCGTGGGGGAGGGAGGTATCGACGGTTGGATGGGATCTCTCGACAAAGTCGATCTGTCAGTTCCAGGCCCATGACATTGCACGTCTCGGCCACGATCTTTTCGACAGATACGCTCGAACCTTTAAGCCGGGCATCCGCAATAACAAAGGTTGCCAAGCCTTCAGGCTTCAAAACTCGACTAATCTCGGAGCTCAACTGGAGTACATCAGCAATATATCGGTTAACCAAACGGACCTCGCGATCCGCAAGAACTCCACTAACCGCTAGATGGCGAATTCGATCAACCTCTTCGGTAGCAGGACCGCCACACTGGCTCCCAATATTCTCCGATCTGAGCGAGCGCAAGTATCGGATCGTGTAGCCCATCCAGACCAAACTCAATCGATGCCCTCGAAGGTAGTCGATCGCCACCAAATACGGTGGACTCGTCATAACCGCGTCTACTTGTTGTGTCCCAAGAGGGATCAGCCTGCCATCGGCCCGGAACGGAATGAATTTACCGGAACCGCCGATGTGTGGCGATCTACGGATGACAGTTTGGACAGATTCCGGAAACTTCTGTAGTACGTCAAAACTCGCTGCATCCCTAACACGGTGCGGGCGGGAATGAGAAACGTCTCTTGCCTTTGAGGCTCCCGCATCCTTCGTAATGATTAGGCGGGAAAATGCGCACCAGAGCGGTGCCTGAATGGCAGAGGGAGCTTGCGCAATGCCCGCCGCTAAGGCCGCGAGTCCATCCCTGGTCTCCGGATCGAACCAGAAATTGATGAACTCCAATGTTTCCGGATCGTCAGACGCTACGACCTTACGGTGAGCAGTAGCCTCGGAAACGATCGAGTCGCATGAATCAAGAAGTTGCTTGACATCGAAACCCCCTGCAGCCGTCTGAGAAATCAGAACGGCCAGCGGGTCGGTATCACACCCGACAGCTACGTGCCCTCTCGCTGCCGCGGCAAGCGGGAAGCTCCCGGATCCCATCATAGGGTCCAACACAACCGATGAACGCGGCAATTCGTCTAGAAACTTCTCGCTCAGCTCGGGGGCCATACGAGCTGGGAACGGATGAACTGCAGCACGAGCCACTTTAGTTGCCTTCCTGAATTACTCTACGCAATGAGCTCGGAACAGTCATCCTGTACGACTCCGACACGCCGGAAGGATAGCTTTCGAGCGAAGCCCCCCATTCTCGATACAGAGCGTCCGGCGTCGAGTTCAAAGCAACGAAAGTCCCGTCGTAGTAAATACTATTCGGGGCCAATGCTGCCAGCCCTCTAATCACCGCCGCCAGTTCATCTTCATGCGGCTCATACTCAAAGTTCGACCGCTCAAATAGACCCGTAATGAGATCCTTGATCGTGATTGGATTTCTCCTGATCGCATACTGAACCAGGAGGCTCACGATTTCATCAATGGGTGGCGCTTGCGGGGGCTCCGCCTTCTCAAGTCGTTCGACGAACTGCCGACTCTCTTCGGGACTACGGCATTCAAACAGCTCTTTGAGAGTCAAAGGAGAGACGCCTCGAATGGGAAAGAGCTTTACCAGGTGAGACAGATCTTCGACGGTTACAGGCGTAATTCCGTCATTGTGACAGATGGCTTTTATGAGACTCTCATCGACGCCGTCGCCCTGAAATCCAGGAGCCACAAGTAGCGTGTACTTGGGGTCGACTTTCAGGTTGTGCTTTTCCTTTGCTCGCTCGCGGTGAACCCTCAGAATTGACGTACGAGCAGTTCCAGCTTGAATGCGAGGCGCACTGCTTCCATCTCGCTGTGCAGGAAATAGGCTATCTTGCACTGCCACTGCCCTGCTATCCAGAATCTTTCGGGCTTCCCTGCCACTCGACTTCGCATCATACGTCAGAGCATAACTCTCGTTTTCAGATCCGTTTCTTCTGCCGAGATGCGCAGTGGCAATTCCGTCGACGGATCCGTTGCCACCAATCCGTTGAACCGTAAACCCGAGCAGCGTGAGCGCGTCTGCGACTGCGTCCTCGAGTTCCTTTTCTTGGTTACTCGCGTCCAGCAACTGCTTTGCCACCAAGAGCGCCGACCGCGGATGCCGTTTAACGAGATCTCGAAGGAATGCATCCCGTTTAGCCATTACCCGTGCCACGATTTCCGACGAGATATTCTCATCAAGCATGTACGCTTGGGTAAGAAGTTCTGTTAGGGCCAGCAACTTGAGCGGCTCCCGCAAGCCTTTCTCACCGATGTAGTTGCTGATAAAGGGATGATCTTCGTTCAATACAGCGGCTTTTCGGTCCGGGTCGTACCGAACCAACCGCGCGTCCTCACCGTAGGGCTCCATGAGGACTTGTTCGAGGACGTCTTCCTCACTTGCGAGAACACCGCTGGTCTGAGCCACTTCACTACGGCTCATACCCATGGATTCGCGGGCGGGCTCGTCCCCGGCAACGACCTTGTCCAGAGCCCGCCGCAGTGGTGCCTGCGTAAGCACCGGTGAGGGGTCTGAAATTCTCCCTTGCTTCGTGATGTAGGGCATCTGATCCTGTGCGTCTGCCTGCAACAGTATCTTTCGAGCGCGATTGAAAATCGCAAGCATGTATACGCGAAGTTCGCGAAGCTCTAGGGAATCCTGCAGACTTTCGCGAGGGCTTGCGACAAGCCTGTCCAAATCGTCCGCGTTAATCTCCATGTGGAACCTAGTTAAGGTTCCATGATGGAGCTCCGGCCCGACATTAAAACTGGATTCATCCAGGTTGATGAGGCGACCTCGAACACGCACAAAGAAACCATGACTCCGCGCGAGGAAGGTACTCCTCCCCTTCTGAAGGGAATCTTCAAAGAGCCGCGCAGTACCCCAAACCGTCCCGGCAAGCGGGAGACGGAATGCAGACTTAACTCCATCGGCGGTCTCAACCGTGCCAGGCGAGCCATCGATCTTACTTTTCCCGTCCCTAAGCTCCTCTTCCGATTTACCAATCGTGAAAGTCCAATGCGTTTTTCCTGACGCCTTAGATGGCGCGATGGGGCCATCATTTAGCCAAAGCTGAAACCCCGGATTCAGCGGCAAGGCCGTGGAAAGAATCCAGCGCAGCCTCCCCATCTGGATGTGCCTGGCTGGTTCCTTAAGATTCGTCATGATTGCCGCCGTCCAACTGCGCGGCTTTTCTTCACCCTCGAACAGCTTAGCTAGAACGAGAGAGCTTTCACCCATGTACATATTTCTGAGTGCAGCCCGTAGCGACTGCTCAGCTTCGTCCTTAGTCAGTTCAGCCACCATGAGCCGCAAGGACTGTGGGTCGTTCATCTCTCCCTGAACCTGACGATAATCCATAGTCAGGGCTAGGTATCGGCCGTCTTGGCAAGAGATGTACGTCAACTCTTCGGCAAGGACATAGGTGGCGAGCTTTCCAATGCCGAACTTTCCGATCGGCTTCCGGCCTCGCACATGGCCTTGCGTCCGCTTTCGCGAGTTCCCAATATCCCAAAGCTGCTGCAAACCGTCGAGGTCCATCGACTCGCCGTCATCCACGACCATCAGGGTGGAGTCGTGAGGCTCAAGATCCGATGGCATGTAAACCCAGACCTGACGTGCACCCGCGTCGTAGGAATTCGATACGAGCTCTTCAAACGCCTTGTTCGGCGAGCTGTAGAGACCTTCAGAGAAGCGTTGAATGATACCTAGCGAGATTCTTACGGCAATCGACTCGCTCCGCTCAGAGGAAGTCTCAACGAAGTCAGCCACATCGATTTCGATGCGCCCGCCGGCTGCAGCTCCTTCAGGCACCTCTTCTTGATCCACTACGACCCCCCAGTCGCTCAACTGTTCGCAGTCTCCGGCTACTCAATGCCCCCTGCCCACGATCAAGCAATCCGGGCAGAGGGGTAGAGGGGTAGAGTATGAGACTCACGCCCCGCTGACCAGGTCGCACTTATGTCGAAAGACGTGTGACCGACTGCCAGTGGCTCATTTGCTTCGCGCGGCCTTCGAGTTTCAGGTGCGGGGGATCGAAACCAACACCAAAAAAGGTCTACCTCCAGCTCCCCGGTCTCGCGAAACCCGCTGCTTGCTCGTCATAAGCCACCAGCCCTCAGTCATCTACTGGGGTTCAAGCGCCCAGTAGGCATTCGCGGCGTCATCGCAGGTCAAGCCCGCTATAGGCGGGTGCAACACCCGCACGTACCACGTCAAAAGGGCGCGAAATTCGTCTTCTCCACAGCCAGAGTCTGGAGTGTCGGGCCCGAGACGGAGTATCGCTTGGCAGAACGCACCCGTTATCGTCCGGCACGGCACCCACAAGATGGCTGAAAAACATATGCCCTAGGCAACATGCTCCTCCGGTCCAACACGGCACTCGCGGTACCGCGGACGCCCATCGTTCGCCACGGCACTCCCCCTATCGACCAACGCGATAAGGCCCAGAGCTTCGAGCAATTGTTCGAGCAACTGCTGAGCGCCAGCGCCCAGCCACCGACGAAGCCTGCGCGTGGGGCGAGAAGAACATCTACTTCGCGCCAGACTCCGCCTGCTGCACGGCGTCCTGACCCTGGATGTGCACGAAACCCAGCCGACCTCCGGATTCGTGGACTAGTTGTGGACGAGGCGGCCCGCAACGTCCGCCTGCAGTTCGCTGACCAGGAAAGGAACGGCGAGCAGAAGTGGCCTCCGGAGCCGTGTGCACCACAGGCAAACTGATGAATCGTGCGCCGGCGGGGGTGACGTGAACAGGTGGTCTGTCCATGGACCCGAGTCGAGTCGCGCTAATGCTGCGCACTGGGAACAAGATCGAGTGCGTGTCTAACTGCGTGACAACGCCGACAAACAACGACGGACGCGCACGGACGCCTGCGGACCCTCAGCGCAGGTGAGAGGCACATCGGCCCAAGGCGCCACCCCCACCCAAGTTGCTTCGGGACGAAGAGGTCGTGGTCTCACTTTCGGCCTCAATCGTCCCGCCCCAGGGGCGGTCCACCAACGTCCGCGGAGGTACGGCGGGCAAACCCTCTGACCATGCGATGGAGCCGCACGGTGGGCCCTGTGGATGACCCCCGTCCAAGATCTGGCAACTCGTAGTGCGTGGTTCCTCGGGTCTGAACCCCAGTAGTCGATGAGGCCAAGTCTGTAACATTTGCAGAGTTACGGGATACCTCGTGCCGAAATAATGCCTGCACTGTTCGCGGTCTGAGCGTCCACTGGCGGGTGCTCTCGCCCCAATGCGGTGGCGAGGACATGAGTAGCCAGGAGCGGCGGGATGGCGTTGCCGATCTGCTGGGGGATATTTTTGCCCGCCCACGGATAGTCACGCGGAAAGCTCTGAAGCTGACCGGCCTCGGCTGAAGTCAGGCGAGGTAGGGGGGTACCATCTTGGGCCATCACCCTATTACGGGCTATTTTGCTGGTGATGGTGAAGGCAGGATCGGCGGAATTGCGCCGGCCTCGGGCCTTTGGGTCTCCCCCAGAGCCATAGTCAGAAACCACGATGAAGGGTTCGGGGCGGTCCAAGGTGTCGCCCATAGCATTGCAAGGCAACAGAGAGAGCTCACCCACTGTACGGGGCAGAATCTTCCGATATGGCCGGTGAGTGGTGGGCGGGAGGGTTACCGCCCCATCGCGGCGGGCGACCAATATCGCGCGTCGGCGTGTCTGAGGCACTCCGAATTCTTCTGCATGCAAAATGCCGCTGGCGACTGAGTAGCCCTCACTTGAGAGAGCTTCGCCCACCGCCTGCCAGATGGGCAGGACAGTCGGTACCTGTTCCAGAACGATCACTTCGTAGGGGCGGCCACTGTCCACCGCAGCGAGTGCCCAGCGCAGTGGCTCCAGGACCAAACCCGTGCGCTCATCACCTAGGCCAGCCAACGATGCAGCGATGTCCTCACGGGCCCCCATACACCGGACCAAGCGCAGAACGTTCTGGAGTGTGCTCCTGCCCACGCCGTTGCCTGCAACGGCGAATGTTTGGCATGGCGGGCCGCCAACCAGAATTCTGGCAGATGGAAAATCCGCTGGCGAGAGTCTGCGGACGTCATCTTCTACGGTCGCCAGCCCTGCAGCCCGACGTGTGGCACAGGGACTAGCATCCCATTCGATGCCGACTCCACGCACACCCAGCCTATGAGCGGCGAGGTCCATCCCTCCCACGCCGGCAAACAGGTCCACAAGATCATAATTGCCCACAGTTCCTCACTCCCGCAGCCCAGCAATGTGCTTGGCAACGGTAGCTGGCCCCCGACTCGACAAAGAGCGCCTTTCTGGGCCGCCCCGTGCCGTGGAAGGGCTTCCACCGACGGCAACAGCTCAGTAACTGGCGCCGTCGTCTGGACCGTACTCGATCGACAAGTTGTTCCAATGAAGCGGAAGTTGACAAGTCCTGAGCGGTCGCACCTGCCACGCGGCCACCTTGTCGCCGTGCCATGACCGGAGAGTTGAGCCAGGGGCGTGGGTCGGTGCCACAAGCGGATGTGGCTGCACGAACTGGCGCGCAAGCCAGACCGCGGGGATGCACTGTGTGGAGAGCTCTCGACGGACCGTGCGTCCGTTGTCTTTAGGGGTGGGGCTGTGAGCTGGCGGGTGCTCCCCCTGTCTCTACTACGATCTACGCATGACGGCAGAGAAGCTAGGGAAAATCCTCGGCTCAGTAGCAAAGAAGATGCACGCCGACTTTGAGCAGTCGAAAAATTTCAACCATAACGGGGAAGCCGGGACGTCACGTGAGGTAATAATTCAGGAATTTCTCTCTGGATATCTGCCGGCACATGTTGAGGCAGTGCACAATGCGGAAATCATCGCCGCGAATGGTGATGTGTCACCACAGTGCGACATCGTGCTCATCGATCGCGGGACACCTCCATTCACTACCCTCAACGGGTTTCGGATCATCCCTAACGAGTGCGTGTATGGAATGGTCGAGGTGAAGACGAAACTGGACGGGACTCAACTCGCTGATGCTTGCAACAAGATCAGCCGGCTGCGAGGGATCCCGAAGACTTCATACCGGCCGATCCCTGGCACGATCCCGCGTTCTACTAAGGCGTATGGGAAGACTCACGACCATTTCCCAACATCGGGCATGATCGTCGCGTTCGACAGTCTCAACTTGGAGACCATCGGCGAGCACCTCGTGAAGTGGTGCCGCACTCGCAATCCCATCGAGTGGCCGGACAGTGTGTGGGTCGCAGGCAAGGGCCACTTGCAGTGGGGTGACGCACGACATGGATCACTCTACCGATCGCCGGTAGCCGGGGCATCTCTCTTTGAGATCGACGCCCTTCCCGAGCAAGATATCCTTCTTGCGCTGGCGCTGCATCTCAACATCCACTTTTCCGATGCATGGATGAATCCACTCGACCTCGTTCCCTATTCGGGAGTCACCCCATTGGGGAACGCGTCGAGACACTGGACAATCTAGGACGTTGTTTCGTCAATTACTCTCTCTGTCGCCCTCTGAAATTGGCGACAGAGAGAGTCTCACTTCATTAGCCCGCTAGAGGGACCGAATCTCCGACAAAATGACCATTGTCTGATCGGTACACGACGCCGACGTCATACTGATCGAGCAGGGTGTACATGTCGGGGTCGGGGGCGGCCGGCAGCAAGATGACCCGCTTGGGCTCTCCCTCATGGTCCGACGATTTCACGTATCGGCTACAGTCCAGGATCTTCCCCAGAGCCGACCGCACGTCCTCGCGTGAGTTCGAGCCCTTCGCCTCATAGAGCACGTGTTTTGTTGCGTCGTACAGGTCAGTGCGGAGCGTTGAGGTGAGGCCCTTCACCTTGATCTGGAAAGCGCCGGTTTGGTGTCCGGCAGCATCCAGATGAGCCTTGTACGCCTGAGTCAGTTCCGCCTCGTGACGGACGGCGATGGTGGCGGCTGTGGCCGCCCGGAGACTCAACTTGGTACTGAAGCTCTCCGGCACCACGAACGTCCCGCTCGTCTCAGCGTTGGGCGCCGGCTTATGTGGGGAACCGCCTTTGGTCACGCTCTGCTTGGGGAGTGGCAACGCACCGCTTGACGCCGGGTCGGACTGAAACATCGACGCGGTGACGATGCCCTGGAACGGGACGAACTCTGCCGTTGTTTCCTCCGCGGCGGGGATCACGTCCTGCGTGGCGTGCTGAACCGCACCGTCGGGGCGCAGGCGGAAGACGATGACGTTGCGCTCTTTCCCGTCCTCGCCATGAACCCTGCGCCACACATAGGGCTGCACACCATCCAGAGTGAACGCCCCGAGGTACCGGTGAGTCTTCGTATCGCTCCCGGGCAGCTTGCCCACGCGCGTGAACACACGAAGCACCCGGTCTTGCTCCGCGTGCCGGACAATCGCCCTGTTGCCGGCGCCCGCGACGCCGTCGAAGGTCTGATCACCAGACTTCCCAGCACCGGTGTACTCGAAGACCGGACCGAGCTCGTCCTCCTCGGCCAACCAACCGTCGTAGTAGCCTGCTTGCTCGCCCACGTCCGGGTCCGAGTAAAGGCTCACGCTGTGCATGTCCCCAGAGGGGCAGATGCCTCCCTGAGGGCTTCCCCCGAACACGGCACGGATCTCGGTGCGCGTACGGACATCACCGGGGCTGATCCCCGCAACGCTAGTAGTCATAGCGTGACCCTAGATCACGGCACTGACACTGACAGCGGGCTCCCCTCAAGGGTCAACGATGAACTGCGGCGTCACGCATCCCGTCGGCCCGCGCGCCAACAGACCCCAGCCACGATGAAAACGCGATAGCACAGAGCGAACCGCGACGACAGCGCCCAGCACGGCTGTTGGAGTCGCTCAGCACGCTGCTTGACCGCCCTTAGTTGAGGTCCGGATCAAAAGGCGACCGTGCCCGTTGCGTGCCCGACGGGGCGGTAATCCGCAGTCAACAGCGGACGCTAGATCGACCCCACCGGCTTGCGCGGGCGCCCGTTCCCGCAGATCAGATGCTGACCGGTGCCGAAAGGAGCGGTGATCCCCAAGCTCAGGGCTTCGGAGAGTCGGAACTCAATCCTCGTGAGGGGCGTCGGCCTCGTTCAGCGCTGCCTCGATTAGGCGGTTGGATCCTCTCTGGCCTCTGAGGATCTTCGCGTAGAAGCGGTAGAGCACGGCCAGGCTGTGCCCTGCTCGGCGGGCGACCTCGACAGGGTCGACGCCGGCCTTGAGCCAGAGGGAGATGCCCGCGTGGCGGAGGGAGTAGGGGACTTCGGCGAGTGGGGTGTTCGCCTCGTCCGCCGTGAGCGCCTTTCGGCGCGCTTGTGCCCAGACCTCGCAGTATTCGGTGGAGCGGACGCGGCCACCGCGTACGGCGCGGAAGAGTCGGCCGTCGGGTGTGGTGCCCTGGGTGCTGAGATGCACTCGTAGCAGGCGGACGAGGACGGGCGGGATTGGGACGGAGCGGGTGGCGCGGCGGGCGCGGCGTTTCAGGCCGCGTTGTTCGTAGGAGGCGCCGTTGTCGGTCCAGCCAGCGCCCACTTCGGGCCGGCTCTCTTCGAGGATGAGTTCTCCCCACGATGTTGCCGAGCTGTCTGTCTCGTCCGGCAGGACGCAGTCCTTGCGCTTGAGAGCGGCGATCTCCGAGGGGCGCATGCCCGCGTAGTAGATACAGCCGAAGAATGCCTCAAGGTGTTCGCCGCGGCTGCCCTGGGTTCGTACGGCCTCGATCAGGACCTTGGCCTGCCTTGGTCCGGGGACGTATCGGAAGTCGATCTCGTCGTCCGTCTGCGGGGGTTCCCAGTCCACTTTGGACAGGGGGTGAGTGGTCAGGTGGTCCCTCTCGACCGCGTAGCGCAGGCAGTTGCTCAGGACGGCGCGCTTGCGCTTGACCGTGTTGTCCGAAGCTGGCTGGCCGTTGAGCTTGAGCGACAGGGAGTCAAGGGCGCGGCGGAGGTTCGCGGGACGGGCGGCCTCCTCGACCTTCATCGAGTGCTTCTTCAGCCAGGCGAGCGCGGTCTCCACGTCCGCCGGCAGAGGTGTGATGTCCGCGAGTGAGGCCAGCTCGCCTTGTTCGTTCTGGACCATTCGAAAGGCCCATGTTGTGAGCGCGTGACGGAGGAGCTTCGGGGTGGGGGCGCCCTTGGTGCTGGTGACCAGAACTGGTGTGATGGCGGCGAGAGATTCCGCGATGCTGGCTCGGTGCTTGGCCGCGATCTTCGGCCACTTCATCAGGACGTACGCGCGGGAGTGGTCGTACCAAGTGGGGGAGTTCAGCGCCAGCAGCTCGGAACCGGGAAGGCCGCTCTCCGTATCAAACTGCTCGCGCTTGCGCAGCGCGGCGCGCAGCTCGGTCTGTCGTCCCTCGGCTTGCGCCTTGGTGAGGTAGCTCTTCGAGTGTTCCTTCGCACCGACCCGCCAGCGGAGCATGTGGGGCTTGCGACGGTCCTTGCGGGTGCGGATGTTCCAGATCTCGACGTCGTAGGTCAGCACGCGTGCGCCTCCTCGTGGTC
Organism: Streptomyces sp. NPDC050433; assembly: GCF_044458565.1. NCBI lineage: Bacteria > Bacillati > Actinomycetota > Actinomycetes > Kitasatosporales > Streptomycetaceae > Streptomyces > Streptomyces sp. NPDC050433. Next base: position 53,673 of record NZ_JBITIB010000030.1, read on the forward strand.
GTTGAGCCAGGCTTCGAGGTCGGAGCGGCGGAAGCGGAGTTGGCCGTTGGGGAGCCTGATGCACTTGGGTGCCTGGCCGCGGGAGCGCATGCGGTAGAAGGCGGCTCGGGACATGTCGAGTTCGTCCAGGAGGTCGCAGAGCTTGAGGTGAGGTTCGCGGCGCACAGTGATCAGTCCCCCTTGGTACGGCGGCTGTTTCGAGCTATGGGGAGAAGCGGGAGCGTCAGCAACGTCAGCGGAATCCGGCGACCTGCGGAGTTGCTGAGTGGGCGGGTGTCAGCGGATGTCAGCAGCGTCAGCACTACGACCGCGGCGCGCTGATCGTGCTGACGCGCGCTGACGTCGTGTTGGCTGGCGTTCTCGCAGGTAGAGGGATTGCGCTGACGTTGCTGACGATCAGCTCGCATCGGTACCGCCCTCCCGCAGCGAGGGGTGCACGCGGTACGTCGCCGACGCCGGCTGTCCCGCGCGGCCAGTCCTGGGCGGGATGTCTGCACGGAGATAGCCGTGGGATTCGAGTAGGGCGAGGGCAGGTTCGACCTGGGCGACCGTGCGGAAGCGGCGGGAAGCCGCGACCGCGTCACGGCGCTTGATCGCCGTGCGCCAACTGCCGTCCATCTTGGGGCGACGCAGCCATTCGAGGATGGTGTGTGCGGCGTCGTTGGCGGGATCGGAGGCGATCAGATCGAAGACAGCCAACGCGTGGTGTGTGAAGTAGGCGGTGATCTCGGCTGCTCGGTGGATCGTGGTGTCTTCGACCGGGTGGTCCCATCGGTCGCTCGTTGCCCGGTCGGCGAGGTGGAGCAGGAGCGCGACGCGGGCCGTGTGCCCGACGAGCTTGCCGGCCCAGTCCGGGAGGTGGGCGAGTGGCTGATCAGGGCGGAGTGAAGCTTCGATCGTGTCCTGTAGCCCTTCCACTGCCCTGTCCGCCGCAGGCGTGAGCGGGACGGTGACCGGTTCGGGCAGGGCGTAGAGCATGTGCAGGAGTTGAGTCAGACGGGCGTGGTACGTCTGGGCGACCGGGCGCGGTACGGGTGTGGTGCGGGTCTTGCGGTAGCCGAGGTTTGAGGGCGGGAGGGCGTAGAGGAAACGGGCGAGGAGGCCGCGGTCACGTGCACCGGGGGTGCTGGCGAGGTCTTGCAGTACGGCCGGCTGCGGTGTGATGCCGATGGTGAGCGCGGGCTTGTCGACGCTGGGCTGTTCGCGTGTGATGCGGTCGGTCTGTAGCCGCTCTCCCTTGTGGGCTTGCAGGAAGACGCCGAGGTTCGGCTTCGCGCTGTAGCGCCCCGCGATGATGTCGAAGAGGTCGCCCTCGGGAGAGAGCGCGGCGAGGCAGCGGTGCACGGCGAGTTGCTGAGCGAGCGGTTCGGGGGTGATGTCGCCCGAGACCGTCAGGCGTGGCCGGGGAGGTACGTGGATTCCCTCGGCGAGCAGCTTGGCGGCGGACGCCTCGGCGACCAGCGCCGTACGGTCGACGCTGTTGCCTGGCTTCCGGGCCTTGGCCATCAGTGCCTCGGCCTCGGCAAGCGCCGCTTCCTTCTCGGTCTCCGCTTCGACGATCCGGGCGCGCGACTCCTCCTGCAGCTGCCGCTCGACGTCGTAAATGGGCTCGGTCATCGCGGCGAAGACGTCCGACTTGCGCGAGGCGGGCGGCATCGCGCAGACCAAGTAGAGGTTGGACTGCTCTCGCCAGCCGGGGCGGATCTCGACCTGTACGCGTCCGCCGGCAGCGGTGGCCAGGGCGGCGAGTGCCATGGTGGCCGCGAGGTCTGGCGGGGTCTGGGTGAACTCGGCGACGGCGCTGACGTGTTCGGCGACCCACGGCGTCAGCGCGCTGACCGGGAAGACGGGCAGCCCCGCGTGCGTGCCGAGTGGGATCGGGTCGGGCCACCGCTCGGCGCCAACGAGAGTGGCGAGTTCGGCGGTGGCCCGAGCGGCGATCTGCTCGGCGCCGGTGCCGCCCTCGCGGCCGTGGGTGATCAGGCGGACGCCGGTTTCGATGAGGCGGCGCTGCTTGGCCATGTCGGCGATGATCTCGGCGTAGTACGAGCCGTTCGCCGCTGTGGGCGTGGCCTGAACGAGCGTGTGCAGGTAGCTCGCTCCGCCGACGCGGTTGAGATCTCCGGCTTCGCGGAGGCGCGCCGCGACGGTGATCGGGTCGACCGGTAGCCCGGCGGAATGCATCGCGATGATCGTTGAATGGATGGTCGCGTGCGCAGGCCGGTAGTAGTCGGACAGCGCGAGCGTCGCGGTGACTTCGGTGATCGCGTCGCTCGACAGCAGCATGGCGCCGAGCGCCGCTTGCTCCGCGGCCTGGTCGTTCGGCGGTGCGGCGTCGTCGCTGGCGTACCCCTCGTGCGGAGAACTGCTCACCTGGTCTCGAGGTTCGTTGGTCACTGTGCGGCCCCTCGCGGGTCCAGGGGAACCACGATCACCAACGCGGTGAGATCTACTCTGTCGCCGATGGTGTTGAACTCGATCCAGTCCCAGCGCCCATGCGTAGCTTTGGGCGCATAGCCGAGTTCCCTCAGAGCTGCCATACGGACCGCAACGGTCGGGATGCCGGCGGACGCGGGCAGCTGTACGTCCGGCCAGTGGGGCACGCCGTGGAGCACGACGTAGATTTCCCAGTAGCGGCCGTTCCGCGTCTGGGTCATTTGCGCCCTGAACTCAGTAGGAGCAGTTGACTGGTTCATCAGCGCCCGTCCTCGGGATCCCGAGGGGTCCGGCCCGTGAGCAGCACGAAGTACAGGGCGCTCTCGGCCGTCTCGCCGTATGCGTGCGCCCTGTCCGCCAGGTCTGCCGCCTGTTCGGAAGCGCGCGACCACTCGGGGATCACGCAGCCCGCCAGGTCCGCGAAGAACTCGAAGTCCTCGACCACCGCGCGGGCGTGCTCCCGCTCGATCACCTGCTCGCGCAGTGTGGCGAGCCGGCTGTTTCCTGCCCACTCGTTGAGCAGGGGCCGCAGGTCAGGCAGCGCGCCCGTGGGCCGTACGTAGCAACCGCCGCGACGCCTCAGCTCGACATAGTGCGGGCGTTCGCCGAGGAGCACCGAATGCAGCGCGGCGGCGGCGCCGTGGGCGTACGCCACGGCGGTGTTCTCGTAGAGCGTCTTCGTGCGCTGAAGCATCTCGGTGTGCAGTGACCGGAGTTGGTGCAGTGCGTCGTGATGCGGACGGACTGAGTCCCGTCGGGGGACGCTGACCGCGCCGTTGACCGGGAGAAGGCGGGTCGGGTCGGTGTTCCACAGCGCGTTGTGCGCGGCCCGCTCCGCCATGCGGTACTCACGGGAGGCGGCGCCAAGGGCCTGCACGCTCGCAGTGAGGGTGTCGAACCATGCGGTGGTGGGGTTGGACATCAGACGTTCTCCGGGTGGGTCGGTGAAGCAGGGGGGAGTCAGTTGGCGAAGTCGCGGATGGCGTCGCTGAGCGCGGTCATGATCTGGTCGACGGAGTCGGCGGCACCGGTCCGGGCGAGGTAGAAGCCGAAGAGCACCGCGACGAGGGCCGCGCCGATGCCGAGGGACTTGAAGCGCAGGAGCAGGACCAGGAAGAGCCCGAGCAGGGCGAGTGCGGAAATGGTCAGGACCATGAGCAAGGCCTCCTTGAGAGCGAAGGGCGAAAGGCGAAAGGAAACGGGTCAGCGGGTGCCTTCGTGGCGCATGCGCGACGCGGTGTTGTAGAGGCGGCGCCCGATGCGCAGGCGCCGGCCGTACCCGCGACAACGGCGGCACTCCCGGCCCCTCTTGAGCCGTCCGGTGCGCGTCTGCCGGATCTTGTGGCCCCAGCCTTCGCACTTGCGGCAGGCGCCGAACGGGCTCGCCGCGCAGAGCGTCGCGTAGCAGAGCGTGAGGAGTATCAGGAGCGGCATAGCGGTGAGCAGAGAAGGCATGACAACCCCTCCCAGGGCAGGAATCAGGGCGTGCGCGAGGATGGCCGCTAGAAGCTAGTGACCAGTTCAGAGCAGGTATTGGGCGCTAGCGGGGGTGCTAGACCTAGCGGGGCTGCCCGCTAGGTCCAGCGCAGTCCGACAGCTATGCGGCGTCGGCCGTTCCGTCACGATCCGCAAGCGCCTTGAGGACGTCAGAGCGCCTGATCCCGCGCCGGTTGGCCCCCTTGCCGTCCTCGGTCGTGCCCCACACCTGCACGGTGCGGATGCCGTACGGCTTGAGCGCGGCCGTCAGCTGTTCGGGCACCCAATCGCCGTACACCTCCGGCCGCAGCTCGGCGAGACGCGGCACGACTGCTTCGTTCCAGAGCTTCGACTTGTCGGCGGGGACGGCTGCGCGGAGATCGGCCAGCAAGTCGTACGAGGCGCTGGCGGGACCGTTCTCCGGCTGCTCGCCGAGCGCGTGCCCGGCGAGGATGCCAGCGCGCTCGCGCAAGGAGCGGGCGCGGAGCGCGATGCGGTCCGCCTCCACCGCGTCGATGAAGGCCGAACGGACGATACGGGCGTCCGCGCCCTCACCGAGGAAGTACGAGATGCCCTTGTCACCCCACGCGAACATGCTGGCCCGCACGCCCCGCTTGTACGCGCCGGTGCCGAGCACCATGTCGTTCTCGACCTGGCCCATGACCTTCAGGCACCAGCGGGCGGACGCGTTGGCGCTGATCGAGGTCGGGATGCTGTCCTTGTCCGGCCGCTGTGTGGCCAGCAGCAGAACGATTCCGGTCGCCGGCCCGCGCTTCACCAGGTCCGTGCAGATGTCCTTGAACTCCCCTCCATACGTGGGGTGTTCGAACCACACCTGGCACTCGTCGACCCCCACCACGATCGGGTGAAGACCGAGCGACCGCTTCGATGCAAGCTCTGTGGTCACCTTCGACTCCGGGCAGATGTCCCGAGGCAGCGAGCGGATCACCTTCGCGCGCCGACGCAACTCGCCTTGCAGTTCACGCAGATCGGCGATGGCGTACTCGATGTCCGCGTCCTCCTCACCCGCCCGATGCCGGTACGCGACACGGTCGCCAACCGCGTCCAGGTCGCCCGTGCCCTTGAGGTCGTACGTGTGCAGCTCGGCGCGCGGGTCCAGGGCGGCGACGAGCAGCAGCAGGCGCAGGAGGAACGTCTTGCCCATGCGCGGGATGGCGCCGATGACGCCGGCTATGAACATGAGGGTGACGCCGACCCACCGGCCGCGCTGATCCGTGCCCCAGACGACCGGCTTGAACAGGTCGGTGCTGCCGGACTTCGCGAGCGGCCACGGGTCTTGTTTGGTCAGCGACATGTCCTGATCCCCGACCCACAGGCGAAGCCGCCCGGTGTGCTCGTCGGGCACGGCTTCCGGCCAGACGCAGCCGAGCGGTCGCCGCAGCCCGGACGCCAACTTGTCGCGCCGGTCGACCACGTCCGTGACGGTCACGCCGTACGGAAGATCGCCCTCAGCCAGCCATCCGGGGCCGTCGCGAGTGATGGGTGCGGTGAACGCGAAGCCCGGACCGCCCTTGGACTGGGCTTGGTTGATGGCGGGGATGCCGAGCGAGCCGAGGGCGCGCAACACGATGTCGCTGGTGAGCTTGGTTGCTTTGGGGATCTCGACGGCGCGATGAATAACCGGATCGTCGGCCGGCTGGCCAAGGCGTCCGAGCGTCAACGTCATGAGCGCGCCGCAGAGCGCGAGCAGCGAACCAGGCGCGAGGACGTACAGGGCCAGGCTCGCGGACAGCCCCACGATCGACGCGGCGACCATGACGACCGCGCGCCACCGCACCCGGCGGTCGCGCTGCCGGGAGAGCTTCAGGTAACGGTCGACGTCGCCGCTCGTCGCGGCGGACTGGCGCAGGGGCTCGCCCTCGGCGTCCGTCATCCACCGCATCGCGTCACCGATGAACCGCGCGGCGCCGACCGGCGAGCGGAGGCCAAGTCGCAGCGTGTACCAGGGGGTTCGGACGCAGTGGTACGCGGTGACGTGCCAGGCGTACGCGGCGACTCCCCCGCCAGCGGTTCGGAACTCGGCCCGCGACTTCGCCCACGCGGGGATGACCGCGCGACGCTTCGCGCCACGAATCCGCTCCGTGAGTCCGGGGCCGGAGGGTCCGCCGGGGCGGTCGACCGTGACCGTGTCGCCAGGGTCTTTAGAGTCGGCCGACTGGGTCGACTCGGTGAGCTGGGTGCTGGTCGGCTGCCGCTCGCCGGAGCCGGTGCCCAGTTCCTTCTCCAGCCGAGCGAAGAGATCGCGCTCGTGGTCGGGCTCTCGGTCGTTCTCGTTGTTGTCCTCGTGCTTCACTGAGATTTCCTTCCGGTTGGGAGGGAGCCCGAGGCCCGGCCCTACCCGCCAAAGCAGCGGCCGGGCCTCGGTTCAGAGGTGCTGGGGATGTCGAGATGGCTCACACCGCGGCAGGCGATGCGTCCCGCGCCGGCTGGGGGTCGCGTTCGGCCCGGAGCACGTCCCGCAACTGGCGGGAGCGCTCCTGACTGCACCCGACGGCTTTACGGATGGGGTCCGCGTCCAGCGCTTCGTACGGCCAATCCGCTGTCGCCTTACGGGCTTTGGTGATCGCGACTTCCCACGTCATGCGCGGCCGGTAGACACCTGCTCCGGACTTCCGGCGCTTGGGCGGCTTCGGTTCCGCTTCGGGCTCGGGGCGGATGTCGGGCTCCGACGGAGGGTCGGGCGTCAGCTCGCCCAGCCTGAGCAACACGAGATCGCGGGACGGCGCTTTGCGTCGCCAGGCGCGGCCGTAGGTCTCGCGCAGCTCGGCGCGTACCAAGAGTCGGTTCTTCTCCAGGTCCAGCGCTTCGCGATAGTCGGTCGTCTCCCACAGCACCATCCGGCGCCACAGCATCAGCGTGGTGAGAGGAGCGAACAGCCACCGTGAGCGGCGGATGCGTTCCATCCTGGCGCCGGTCGCCACGCCGATACGCACGGCGTAGACGTGAGCGGCGATCTCGCTGAGCACGACCCACAGCAGCGGCATCGCTCCATGGGCGATCTTCGCCGAGACCGACTCTCCTGCCGCGATGTTCAACCAGCAGGTCACGAGCGTCAGCGCCCACGGCACGAACCGCACCCACGCGAGCGGCATGCCGAGCCGGATCAGCATCAGGTTGGCCGCGGTGAAGACGGGGATGGCGAGGTCGATGCCGATCGGCAGCATCCAGGGCTTGCCGAATCCCCAACGAGCAGCGGCGGACGAGACCGAGTCGAAGGAGGCGACGAGTCCGAGGCCGCCCACTCCGGCGCCGGCCGGGATGACGACGCCGAGCAGCGCCCTTTCTGTCCGGCTGAGTGGAGGGGGAGGGGACTGGGCCGCTTGCGTGCTGCTCACGCGGCAACCCTCCCCACCAGCGCGAACTCGGTGAGGTGTCGCAGCGGCGCGAGGCTGCTGAGCTGTACCGCGTAAACCGCGTTGAGCATGGAGATCTCGTCATCCCGGCTTTCGGCCAGCAGTTCCGCCAGGACGGCGCGAGCCGCCTCCCGACGAACAGCGCTCGCCTCGGCGGACTCGTCGGCCGGACCGAGGAACAGCTCTCGGAAGTCCTCGAAGAACGGTCCGGCCAGGTCGTTGCTCACCTCGTTCAACTCGCGTGCCTCGAAGGCTTCGAGGACGCTGACGACTGTCTGACTACCGGCGTACGTCGTGCGCATCGGAATCGCTCCTGAGTCCGGATGGGGTGGAGGAGTGCTCAGACGCGGAAGCGCCTGGGGCCGGTCAGACGGACGCCCAAGTGGTACGTCGCGGTCACCGCGGCGAATGCGCCCAGACCGGCCAGGAACATCAGCAGCCAGTCGGCGCCCGCCGTACGCGCGTACAGGCAGCCGAGGACCGCGGCGAGTGCGGCGACTGCGAGGACGACCAGGGCGGCCAGACCGTGGCGGGCGGTCGCCGGCCTGGCGTGGCGGGCCACGATCTCCAGGTCGTACGGATCGCTGAGACGGACCGAGCCGCCCGGGACGTGAACGGCAACGCGGCTGAGACTGCTGACACCCGCCTGCGTGGCCACGCCGACCACAGTGCCGAGAGCCATGTCGGTCCGATCCCGGACGACATCACCAAGCGCGAGGTGCATCGGTCCCCCTTCGGGAAGTAGTCGCTTCCTTCGGACTGCTTCACGACGTCGCGAAGCAGCGGTAACTCATCAAGAGATCTTCTCCTCAAGACCTCTTTAGGAGTTACTGGGGACTATGACTCACCTCTCCTCTGGTCGTCAAGACCTCTTTATGAGTCGTATGCTGGCGCCGTCAGAGCTAGACAGGACGGTGAGAACTCATGGCCAAGGCGTACGAACGAATCGCGGACGAACTCCGCCAGTCCATCCGCGCAGGTGAGCTGCGGCCCGGAGACCGCCTGCCGTCGGAGACGAAGCTCGCGGAGGACCACCGGCGGAGCGTGCCGACGATCCGTGACGCGCTCCGGCTGCTCCAGGACGAGGGGCTGATCGAGAAGCTGCACGGCCGCGGAAACTTCGTCCGCAAGCCCCGCACGACCGTGCTGCGCACGAACGAGCGGCACCAGTGGGAGAAGGACCGGGCGCGTGACCCCGAGGGCGAGCGGCTGAAGACGGGCTCGACGGAGCACGACACCGGCCTGACGGTGAACGATCTCGTCTTCCACGCGGCCTATCGGGAGATCAAGGCCGGCCCGGATCTCGCGGATGTCTTCGACGTGCCTGAGGGGACCGCGTTCATCGAGCGCACCTTCCGTACGCGGTACGACGCGGAGAACGCCCCATTCACCCTGGTGACCTCCTACCTCGTCCGCTCGCTGGTGGAAGCCAACCCGGATCTACTGGACGCGGCCAACGAGCCCTGGCCGGGCGGCACTCAGAGCCAGCTCCATTCGGTCGGCATCGAACTCGGCCGCATAGAAGAACGCGTCACCGCCCGTCCACCGACGCCGGAGGAAGCGGAAGAACTCGAACTTCCGCCGGGCACCTCGGTGTTGCTGCTGCGCAAGACGTCGTACGACATCGAGGGCCGCGCCGTGGAGATGTCCGACGTGACGCTCCCCGGCGACCGCACCGAAATGCTCTTCACCACTCCCCTGGAAAGGTGGTGAGCGCCGTGCGTCGGCTCATCACCGTCATCACCGCCGTACATGGCCCCTCGGCCCACCTCTTGCCGGAGGCGTACAAGTCGCTGCGTGCACAGGAGTTGCCCGAGGGGTGGGAGTGGCAGTGGCTCGTCCAGGAGGACGGCCGGAGCGACGATGTCGCGCCGCACGTCCCGGACGATCCGCGTGTGGTCTTCAAGCAGGGGCGCCACGGCGGTCCGGGTACTGCCCGGACCTTGGCTCTCGCGCGTGCGGACGGCGAGTACGTCAAAGTCCTCGACGCCGACGACCAGTTGCCGGACGGCGCGCTGGCCCGCGACCTGGCCGCGCTCGAAGGTGATGCCGCGCTCGGATGGGCGACATCGCGCGTCCTGGACCTGATGCCGGACGGCTCCACGGTCGGCTTCGAAGGCGACCCGGACAACGGCCCGTTGGAACGCGGCGCCGTACTCGACTACTGGTCGGCCCACGACTTCCGCGCCCCGGTCCACCCGGCAACCCTCTTCGCCCGCCGCGACCTGGTGCTCGCGCTGGGCGGCTGGATGGCGCTGCCGGCCTCGGAGGACACGGGCCTGCTGCTCGCGCTGGACTCCGTCAGTCGCGGTTGGTTCACGAGCGAGGTCGGCCTCTTGTACCGCAAGTGGCCGGGCCAGGCGACAGGCCAGGCCGCCCACATCGATCCGGCGGAGCGGGACGCACGGATGGCGATCGTGGAGGCACGGGCGCGGGCGCTGGCGTATCTGCGGTGGCGGTACCCGGTCACGCCGGCTGGTGCCTGATGCGCGTCTCTCGTCATATGCCTGCTGGTTGATCACCGGGAAAGGCGCCGGACAGTCCGACTTTGGGACGCAGCTTGGGGGTGTCGTTTGGTTGTGTCATCGGCGCTGCCCCGTCAGCGGCGAGGTATGTGATCTGCGTCACGCACATGGATGGCGTGATCGCGAGTTCGGCCGCGCTTGAATGGGTGCGCTCAAGCGCTGTGCGGCCGTCTGACGGCCTCTCCGGAGGGGGCAGACAGAAAACTGCCTCCCGAATCACTAAATCTCCCGCAATTAGAGTGCGCATTAATAGTGCCGACAACTAATGGCGGGGTCCGGGGGTGCAGGTTCTCCACCTGACGGTTCGTTGGCGCGCTACGCTTTACCCGCTGCTCGCGCTCCTCCCCGAGGTCTCGGTCAACCGACCGAAGGCTCCCCGCACCCGCAAGGGGAGTTCTACAAGAGGGGGCGGCAATGGAGAGCCGATCGTTCAAGAAGGCGCTGAGGAAGTGGCTTCACCGCGACCGCGTGCAAGTGATCTTGTCCGCGCTCAGCCTTCTAGTGGCGATGGTTGCCCTCGTGGAGCAGGTGGGACGGTGAGTCTGGCCGATTGGTAGACGGCCAGACTCACCCACCGCTCCGCAGGAGAGGGCCCAGCCTGGTTGCAGCCAGGCTGGGCCCTTGCCCGGAGCTGACCTGGGGCGACTTTCTTGCGTGGTCTGTAAGGCCGATTTGGTTCTAGTTGATACGAGATACCAAGCCACTCGAATAGTACAGCAATGAGAGTCAGTCCTTGTTGGAGTCCTTGTCGGACGCTCATTCACAAGATTGCGAGATCCCGAAGGATCACTAGTTGAGAGGAATTTCGTAGACGATTTCGCAGCTCGCGGCCGGGACGACGATGTCCGCCGTCTCCACCGGGCGCGACTCGTCGCTGTAGTACGTCCGCCGGATGCGGGTCACGAGTGCGCCACGCGGTACGCCCAGCAGCGTTGCCTCCTCGGCGTCCGCTTGGCCCGGCTCCGGCTGCTCCACCACGTGGCTGACCGTGATGCCGATCTCCGCCATGCGGTCGACCACGCCCTTGCCCGCGTGGGGTCCGCCCTCGGGCAGTACGACAAGGGTGCCCGACGTGATCTCGTACGGCTCCCAACTGGTTGACGTCTGGGCCGGCTTGCCGTCGACCAGGAACTCGTACGCCGTCCGTACGCAGAGATCTCCCTCGGCGATACCGAGGCGTTCGGCGATGTCCGCGGGAGCGGGAACCTTCGCCTCTGTACGGCTCTCCCACGTTCCCCGCTTGCCGAGCGACGACATGTCGGCGCGGAAGGGCGATCCGCCACGCTGCTCGCGGTACTGCGAACGCACCATGCGCAGCCGCTCGCGCGGCGCCGCGACGTACGTGCCCGATCCGGCGCGCCCTTCCAGGACTCCGAGCGAGATCAGCAGCTCCTGCGCACGGCGAATGACGTTCTCGCCCACGCCGCATTCCTGCGCGAGTTGAGCGCGCGACGGAAGCCGGTCTCCCGGAGTCCACTCCTGGTCAGCAATGCGCTGCCTGATCACGTCGGCGATCCGGAGGTAGGGCGGTTGCTCTCGCATATGGAAAATCTAGTCCACTAGCTCTAATCTAGTTAACCAACTTCACCTATAGTGACTGTGTGGCGACGGAGGATTTGTGTCCGCACCTGCAATTCGTGCTGGCCGCGTGGCTGCGCGTCTCTCCGCCGCCGGGCTCGCGCCGCATACGACGGATCACGCCGACCTCACGTACATCGAGACGGAGTTACCGGGCGTGGTCGACGTCGAGACGTGGCGCGAGGTGCTGGCAGCGCTGGAAGAGGCCGATTGCTTCGGGCTCGTCACCAGCGCGAACGGTCGCCGGGTGTGGGCCGCTTTCGGCAAGGAAGCCCCCGCGACGGTCTACGCCGTCCGAGGGCATGGCCTTCAGCTTTAGGGAGCTGATCAGTGTGTTCGACCATATCCGCCGCGTTGCCGCATGGACCAGACGGCAGTTAGTGCCTCCTCTCCTCGCTCCGTCGATAGGCCGGCATCGGCGCAGGTCCGGGGCGCGCACGTACGAAGCCTTCGCTTCAACTCCGGCGCTGCTGGTGGGGCGCCCTCTTTGGTACCCAAAACACGCGAAACCGCTGCGCGCCGAGGACCACGCCCTTGTTCGCCCGTACCTTCTGGCTCACGAAGAACGGGTCCGGGAGTGGTGCGCCTCGGGGCCTCGCACACTGCTGATTCGCCCGTACTTCGACGCACCGGAGGCGAACTGATGTCGCCGAATCACTACCGATCATCGGGTCCGGTCGCGGCACCGTACAACTCGCTCACCTGCCGTATGGGCGCGCACGCCGGGTGCGATGAGTCGGTGCCGATGGGGCCGCCGGTCGCTCCGCCGCTCGTCTACGAGACGTGCGAGTGCTCCTGCCATCAGGCCCGAGACGGAGCCGCTGACAACTCCAGCCGGGGAGAAGCACATGGCTAACCGTTACGAGCGGATCGCGGACGACCTCCGGCGCCTGATCACGGCCGGTACCTGGCCGATGGGGGAGCGGATGCCCGCAGAGGCGGAACTGGCCGCCCGCTACCGCGTCAGTACGCCAACTCTGCGCATGTCACTCGAACTTCTCCAGAGTGAGGGCTTGATCGAGAAGCGGCACGGCATCGGTAACTTCGTCCGCCGGCCGGGGCAGCGGATCGCGTACGCGAGTGACAGGCGTCTGTCTGATGGCCAGGCGGCGCTCAACCTGGGGACGGACAACGTCAGCGATGTCAGTCTCGACATCACGATGGTTGAGGCTGACGGGCGTCTCGCCTCACACCTGGACGTGCGGGTCGGCAGCCCGTTGACGGAGTTCGTCTTCGTCAGTCGTCAGTGCGCGTCGCCGCGGAGCCTGACCCGTATCTACGTGCCGCACGCCGTGGCGAGCCTCGGCGTGCCCGAGGCGGACGGATCTCCGTGGGGCGACAGTGTGCGCGAACTGCTGTCGGGGGACGGGGTAGAGGTGGTGACGACCACCGAGCGAGTCATCGCCCGATTTCCGACGGCAGATGAGGCGCACACGCTCAACATCAGCACCCGGACACCGGTACTCGCGGTGGAGCGCACCTCAACCGATGCCCGTGGCCGTGTCGTTGAAGGCGCGCTCCTGGTGCTGCCCGGCGACCGCATCGAAGTTCTCTTCACCACTCGATCCGCAGCTTCCGCGACTGAAGAAATGGAGACGGCTGGATGACTGCACACACGAACGCTCTGCGCCTGCTGCCGTGGACGACCTCTGAGGGAAAGCCGTGCTTCCTCAGCTCCGACACCGATGGGGGAGTTCTCTCCCGGCTCGCGGACGACGTGGAGGCGGCGCAGACGGGTAGGGGCGTCGAAGTACTGGGTGGCGCCAAGGCGGTATTGGCCGATCCGCAGGTAGGCACTCGTGAACTCCGGTTCGCTCTTGCGCGGGTGACCGAGGCCCTGGGCGACGTGCTGAGGGTGGCGGCGAGCAGGGGCGCCCGGCTGTCGATGCCGTACGAAGACGAGGAGGGCGACGAGGGGGACGACCCGCGTTTGCCGGCGGAAGCCTTCGGGTGAGTCCGACCTCATGACGTCGAAGACGGGTGCGAGGGCCGTGACGTACTGCGGATGCTGCGCGGGTCGCGGAGCCATCTGGTGCCCGGACTGCTGCGGGTTTCGGGGCTGCCGAACGTGCCGCCGTACGTACCGGGTGCCGTGCCCGGTGTGCGCCGGCGGAAAGCGGGACCCCATCCGCTGGTCGTAGTGCCCGTACCGATGGGCGCGGTCCGGCTTCCTCGATTTGAGGGAGCCGGGCCGGTTTCGTATCAGGGCAGGGCTTCGGCGTCGACGCGCGAGAAGATCAGATCACTCTCTTCGACAACCGCCCCCCGCCAGCGAACGGGGATCGCTCGCTTCCCGTGCAGCGCAGCCACGTAGCTCTCCGGCGTGTATTCGTTGACGAGCCGGTAGGCATGGAACCCATGCTTCCGCATGGTCTGCATCAACTCCTCGGCGGAGTACCCGAGCTGGGCCATACGGTCGGGAGTCACTTCAACGGTGATCTCGCAGTCGGGCCGCAGCTTGTCGAGCATGGGGATCATGCCGCGCACGACTGACCCCTCGGCGCCTTCGACGTCAATCTTGATCACCCGAGCAGTGCTGATCTCCACCGGATCAAGCAACTCAACAAGCGGAAACGCCTCAACTTCGAACGAGGACTCTGCCGATCCGTCGTACGGAACGATGCTGTTGGCGCCCATGTTGGCCGAGCTGGCGAGTACGAACGTGAGGTTCTTCCGCTCGTCGGAGACGGCCCCTTTGACCGCACGAACGTTGTCCCGCCGGTTAAGCCGCACCTGCTCCAAGAGCCGCTGATGGAAGTCGGGCGAAGCCTCGACAGCCACCACCCGCCCGGCCCCACCGACGAGCCTGGAGGCGAGGACGGTGTAGTACCCGATGTTCGCGCCTACGTCGATGAACGTGTCGCCGGGCAGCAGTCGAGTTCGGAGCCACCGCGTCATGTGCGGCTCCCATACACCGAACATGTAGATGTAGCGCTGGATCAGGTCCTGAGTGTCTACGACGAATCGAGCCCTGAAGCGCGAATACACGATCCTTTGCCGAGCACTGTCCCGGAGACGAGAGTTCAGGTATGCCGCAGCGATCGACTTCATACCCAGCCAGGACGGGGCGTGACGGAGGTACCCACGGCCCAGACTGACCAGCATGTCTGTTCTACCGCTGCTCATCGATTGCCCCTCCGCCGAGCCCTAGGCGAACCATATTTGGTGACAGCGACGCGCGGGCCTGGCTGCGAGTCTGGCAGACCGCTGAGGAACTACGTCCCAGGTCAGGCTGCGGCGACCATCCCCCGCATGCGCGGCGATGGTCCTGGAGCGACGAGGGTAGTCACGTGACTACCCTTTGCCCCCCGCGCCCGCGAGGATGGGTCCCCCGGTTCAACTGCCGTGCCTGAGAAACGGCTCCATGCCCCCGCAGGGGACAGCCCTGGAGGCTGAAGCCGCGCGGCCGTCTTCTGGTCCACGCCGAAGCCCGCATGCAGGCCGAACCCCGCACTCAGCGAACTGGTTGCAACCACTGACTTCCGCGTCTTGTCTTCATCGTCATGGCAGCCAATCAAAAACCGCGATCCGCCCCGAATGACCGGGAGTTACGGCTTTGGAAGGTCGGCCGGGCGCTGACCCTCACCTTCGCCGTCGCGGTCTTGGTCGCGGGCGGCGTCTTCCTCAGTTTGGTGGCGCTGCTGGACTTCCAGGAGATCGACAAGACCGCGAAGCTCGACGCGAAGACGCTCTTCGATCTGGTGAAACTCTCCTTCGGGGTGGTCGCCGGGGCGGGCGCGCTTGTCGCCCTGGTCGTCGCCTACCGCCGCCAGCGCGTCGATGAGGCCGGCGCCCACCGCGAAGCCACCCGGCTGCACACCGAGCGCTTCACTCAGGCCGTCGAGCAACTGGGCTCCGACTCACCCGCAGTCCGGCTCGGCGGCGTCCACGCACTGGCCGGCCTCGCCGACGACGCCCCCGACGACAACCTGCGGCAGACCTGCATCGACGTCCTGTGCGCCTATCTCCGCCTGCCCCACACCCCTGACCCCGGCGACCTGCCCGATCCCTTGCCCGACGGGACTTCACCCGCCGAAGAACGCCGCGATACGCATCAAGACAAGAAGGATCGGTATCGCGCACTGCGCGAGGTCCGGCACACGATCTTGCGCCTAATCGGGGAGCACTACCGCATCCCCAAGGGCACTCACCGCTCGTGGCAGGGATGCAACCTTGATCTCACCGGGGTCACCATCGACGGTCCCATGGACTTTACCGAGGCGGTGTTCTCCGGCGGCGAAGTGAGCTTCGCCGGTGCGAGGTTCTCCGGCGGCAGCGTGCTCTTCAGCCGCGCGACGTTCTCCGACAGCCACGTGCACTTCAGCGGGGCGGCGTTCTCCGGCAGCCACGTGGACTTCATCGGTGCGACGTTCTCCGGCGGGCGCGTGATCTTTCTCGGTTCGATGTTTTCCGGTGGCAGCGTGCGCTTCAGCCGCGCGACGTTCTCCGGCAGCAATCTGGACTTCCTTGGCTCGACCTTCTCCGGCAGCGACGTGCACTTCATCGGTGCGACGTTCTCCGGCGGCAACGTGCACTTCATCGCCGTGAACTTCTCCGGCGGCGCCGTGCACTTCGATCGCGCGAGGTTCTCCGGCGGCGACGTGGACTTCGACGCCGCGAGGTTCTCTGGCGGCAACGTGCACTTCAACCAAACAACTGGCCCTGCTCCAGCCGGACTCCTTCAGGCAGTCGGTTCCCCAGTACCAACCGAGGTTCGCCTCCGCACTGACTGGCTTCCTGCTATCCCATAAGAGCGGGGGCGGAAACAGTCCATTGGTACGGGTGCACTGCCACTGCTGATGCCCCCACAAAAGTTGTGCCAGAGCCCGTTCTCGTGAACAAAGCCAGTAATCGCCTGCCCGGTCGAGTGACGTGCTTCTAAGATCCTCTAGAGATGTAGATGACTCTGCCTCTGGGGGATGGGTTGGGGACCGGCGAGCAACTTGTCACTGTCGCCGCGGTGTTGCTCGGTGCGTTGACGACGCATCTGACCAACTACGTGATGGAGCGCAGTCGACACCGACGTGAGCTGTTGACGCGGTGGGACGACCGGAAGCTCGACGCGTACGCCGGGTACGTGGACCGGGTACGGGCTGGCATCTTCCTCGCCGTGCACCTGTACGAGCACAGGGAAGGCATCAGGCGGAGCGAGCGGCCCGACGCGGAGATGGTCGCGGAGATGGCCGAGGCTGAGTGGCAGCGAGGGCGGTCGTTTGAGCAGATCTTGTTGCTCGGCGGTGATGACGTCGTGGAGGCCGCTCACGACCTGAGTGCTGCTGTACGGGCTATCGACTGGCAGGCGACCGGGCAGACCTCCGGGACCCTTGAGGAGTGGCGGGAGCTTCACCGTGGCGCCTTCCGAGCCATCAACGACTTCCACGAAGCCGCTCGTACCGATCTCGGTGTGCTCGGAAGCGTGACGGGTGAGAAGCATCCCGAGCGGGATCTCTTGCTGCCGGCCGCTCGACGTGAGGGCAACCAGGCGAGCGGCTGACCGGCTCGCCGCTACTGGATGGCGGCGCGGCGCCCCTGCGTGGGACCCTGGTCGGGCCTCGGCCACGGACCGTTTCTGGAGCCCACGGACCAGGGACGGACCAACGCCACGGGGGACCGACCACAGCCGGTAGGCTGTACCCGCTCCGCCGCTGGTGGGCGGGGCGTGGGTGGGTTGCCCGAGCGGCCTAAGGGAACGGTCTTGAAAACCGTCGTGGCAGCGATGTCACCGTGGGTTCAAATCCCACACCCACCGCAGATGAACGGCCCCTGACCAGGTGAATCGGTCGGGGGCCGTTCCTGTGAGCGTTGTCCGTCAACCACCGTGGTTCCCCGTCAGTTCCCGGTCGATCGGGCACAGGTGGGGCACGGCATGAGGTCGGTGGAGCGGCTTTGGGCGGGTGCTGCCATGGGGCGAGAGATCGGGGCCCGTACGCTTGCCGCGAATCGGGCAGTCCCTGGACCTGCCCGCAATAGCCCGATGGGGGTCCCGATCTTCGAGGCTCGCCCCATGGTGGCTGCCTAAAGCCGTGGAGCCGACCGCCCCGCCCTGTGCCTGCCCGTTCTGGCCCTCGCCCCGTACCTCCCTTCACCCTCTCCCTCTTCGCTTCCCTGCCGTCTTCGGGTTCTCGCCGGGCAGGGTTCCGCGCCCCTGCTGTGTGCGCCTGGCCGTGTGTTCCTGCTGCCCTGGGGTGGTTCGGTGGGCCTGGGTGTGCAGGCTGCGGGTCGTGTGGTGGTGGGGTCCCGCTCTCAGAGTCCGGTGCGGCGGTTTACAGGCGAAGCGTGAAGCGGGATACCTCGTGTCGCATCGCGGCGCGGGGCCGGGGCGGGCGGAGCGGGCCGAAGGCAGGAGCGGCGCCCAGCCCCGAGCCCCAAGCGGCCCGAGTACGGGCCGACTGGGTGTCTTCCGTAGCGGCGGCTTCTGCAAGAAGACGTGGCCTGCGTGCCGGATGCCCGAAGGGGCAAGAGCCCCGGCCAACCTGGGATCCAGCGGCCGAAGGCGCCCTGCGGCTTCCCCCGTCGACCTTCCCCACGGTGCCTGGGTGCCGTGCCGGCCGATTCGCCCCCCACGATCCACGGGCCCGTGTTGACCGTCCGCAACGCGCCGGGCTCCGATGGTCCTGAATCAACGGCCCACCCGCGCGGGACCTCCCGGAGTCTTCCCTCCTCCCCACCCGCAGGGTGGGGCTTGATGAGGTAGAGAAACCTGTAACAGCTCGGGATGCCTCATGCGCTGGCAATGACCTTGCGGCCGTCGTGGGAACGCACATGAGGAGCGTCGTCTCGTAGGGCATCGGTGACGCGTACCGCGAAGACCTCGCGCATGCGGGTAGTTACCTCTGCGGGGGTCCACCACTCGACGGCCGTGGACTCGTCGGAGACCTGCTCTTGGCCCCCTTCGGCGTGGCAACGGAAGACCAGTGCCACGACGCCCCGGGTCGTGTTCTTGTAGACGCCAGTCAGCCGCTCCACCTGGACTTTGATCCCGGTCTCTTCGTAGATCTCACGCCGTACACCGTCTTCGGGCGCCTCCGACAGTTCGAGCACACCGCCCGGCGGCTCCCACGTTCCGTTGTCGGCTCGCTGGATCGTCAGGACGCGCCCGTCTTCACGTACCACCACACCCGCTACGGACACGGAGTGAAGCGGCGTTGACGGGGTCTCCTGGCGGCTGTTACTCATGTACATGAGAATAGGAGACTGAGAAGGACTATGGCGAGTAGTGACGTGGCCTCTTCGGGCAAGGCGAAGTATCTCCAGATCGCAGACGACCTTGCGGCACAGATCCGGTCGGGAGTTCTGGCGGCTGGACGCCCTGTGCCAAGTGAAACGGATCTTATGGAGCGCTACGGCGTGGCCTCGGGAACCGTACGCAAGGCAGTCGCGGAGCTGCGCACGAGCCAACTGATCGAGACGCACCATGGGCGAGGCTCGTTCGTCCGCTCCCGGCCTCCCGTGCAGCGCAAGTCTTCAGACCGCTTCCGCCGGTCCCATCGGAAGGCGGGCAAGGCTGCCTACCTCGCTGAGACGGAGCAATCCGGGGGTAAGCCTTCCGTGAACGTCCTGTTCATCGGTCCCGTTGAAGCACCAGAAGAGATCGCAAAGCGGCTGGATGTGCCCGTTGGCGCTCAGGTCCTCGCGCGCAAGCGCCGGTACTTCCGGGACGGCGTCCCCACCGAAGAGGCCACCTCATATCTCCCCTGGGATGTCGTGAAGGACATTCCGGAGATGTTCGCCGAGAACCCTGGCGGGGGCGGGATCTATGCTCGGCTCGAAGATCGCGGACACACTCTCGCAGAGTTCACCGAGACCGTACGGGCGCGACTGGCTACCAAGGCTGAGTCGTCCGCACTTGCCTTGAGTCCTGGGTCTCCTGTGATCCATCTTGTGCGAAATGCGGCAGTGGAGTCCGGACGCGTCGTTGAGGTGTGCGACACGATCATGGCCGCTGACCAGTTCGTTCTCGATTACCGCTTCCGCGCAGAAGACTGACGGCACGTCAGATCTAGCCCTCGCCGCAAGTTTTTTCTCGCGGCGGGTTGACTCATGTACAGGAGTGCTGCACTCTTCTAACTATCACTCATGTACATGAGTGCAGAAGATCACCTCTTCTACAGGAGATGCACATGCCGTCTTTCAAGATTGATGTTTCGACTGCTGTGGTGTTCGTGGCGACGGCGCCGGTTCCGAAGCTGGTGAGCAAGCAGACCGGGGAGCGGGCTATGGACCGGGAGACCGGTGCGGGCCTGTCGACGGTGGGTCTGCTGATCTCGGACGACGGGGAGGGAAACCTCTACCAGGTGACGGTTCCGGAGACGGGTCTCCCGGAGGGTCTGGCGCCGGGTACCCCGGTGGCGGTGACCGGCCTGAAGGCGCGTGACTGGGAGAACACGTTCAACGGGCAGTCGCGGCACGGGATCAGCTTCCGTGCGGTCGCGGTTACCGCGCTGGGGGCCTGATCATGTCAGAGCTGTCGACCGTGCTGGAGATCGCCGCGCCCCTGGCGGGTGTCGGTGGTGGTCTCGGCTACGCGAAGGGCCGTGCGCCTCGGGTGTACTGGTCGCTGGTCGGACTCCCCGTCACCTGGGGCCGGTTCACGGTGACCTACCGGTCCACGATGGATGTGTGCGGTCTGACGGTCCAGCCGTCGCGGCTGCGGGCATTCATGGTGCGCAAGGTGGCCCGCCAGGAGGTTCAGCCGGTTCCGCCGAAGATCCGCCGGGTCCGGGGTGCGTCGACCGGTCTGCGGGTATCGCTGCGGCTTCCCGCCGGTCTGGAGCCTGCCGACGTGGCCGCCGCCTCCGAGCGCCTGCGGCACGCGTGGGGAGTCCACTCCGTCAACGTGGTGGAGACCAAGCCCGGTGTGGTGGAACTGCGGATGACCGGCTACGACGTGCTCAAGCGGGTACGCATGCCGCGCCGTTCACGCCGTGGCTCCTCTGACGGGCTGGTGGTTCCGGTGGCTCTGCGGGAGGACGGGACCGTGTTCGTCCGGGACTACCGCAAGGCACCGCACGGCCTGACGCTGGGTTCGAACCAGTCGGGCAAGTCGATGTTCCAGCGCAACCTGATCGCGGGGCTGGCGAAACTGCCGGTTGGGCTGATCGGGATCGACTGCAAGCGCGGTGTGGAGCAGGGCCGCTTCGCGCCCCGGCTGTCCGCTCTGGCCACGACCCCCGATGAGGCGTCCGGACTCCTCGAAGCCCTAGTGAAGGAGATGGAGGACCGGTTCGAGCTGCTGGCTAAGTATCAGGTCTCGGACCTGTGGGAGCTGCCGAAGAAGGTGCGGCCGGTTCCGCTGGTGGTCCTGGTGGACGAGGTCGCTGAGCTGTTCCTCACCTCGGCCAAGAAGGACGAAGAACGCCGGGACGGCATGGTGATGCGCATGGTCCGGCTCGCGCAGATGGCCCGCGCGGTCGGGATCTATCTGGAGGTCTGCGGGCAGCGCTTCGGCTCCGAGCTAGGCAAGGGCGCGACCATGCTCCGTGCCCAGCTCACCGGCCGGGTGGTCCACCGCGTCAACGACAAGCAGACCGCTGACATGGGCCTTGGCGACATCGCACCCGACGCGGTCGCCGCCGTGACGCTGATCCCGCCGGACCGCCCCGGCGTCGCGGTGGCCGGTGACACCTCCGGCGGCTGGTCCCGCATCCGCACCCCCGAGATGACCGCCACCGAAGCCGCCGACGTCTGCCGCGAGTACGCGCACCTGACCCCGCGCCTGCCGTTCCTGGCCCCGTACCGCCCCGCCATGCTGGCCGATTCCCCGGCCCCCGCCGGTACGCCGCCGCTCGCCGCCCCGGTGCCGGTCACCGAGTAACACCCCGCCCCATCACGGTCGGCGTGACCGCCTCACGCCAGCTCCCTACCCCGCCCATGCCCGAACCCGAAACGGAGAACTCGTCATGGCACGGAAGACCACCACCGGCACCGCGAGGAAGACCGCACCGGCCACGCCGCCCCCGTGCGAGCCCTGCAAGGGAACGGGACAGGTCGCGATCACGGTCCGCGTCGGCCGCAAGCGTCGCCCGGTCGGCCAGCAGGACGGCATCTGCCTGACCTGCTTCGGCACCGGCACCGCCGACTCCTGACCCCCGCCCCTTCTCTCCTCTCGAAAGGAGGTGACCCCTCATGTTCCGCACCATCCGCTTTGACGCCGTGCTGGTTCAGGCCGTGATCGCCGGTGCCCTGTCCTTCGCGCACCTGCATGACCTCGCCGCCGCCGCCGGACAAGACGGTTGGAAGGCGTGGGCCTACCCGGTGAGCGTGGATCTCCTGCTCGTCGCCGCCTGGCGCCGGATGCGCACCACCGCCGACAACCGCGCCGCCTGGGTCTGGTTCGTCATTGCACTGACCGCCTCACTCGGCGCCAACATCGCCACCGCCGGACTCCTCGACCTCAACGACGTGCCCGACTGGCTGCGCATCACCGTCGCCGGATGGCCCGCCCTCGCGTTCCTCGGCGGCACCCTCCTCGCCCACGCACCCACCACGCCGGAAGCCGTGCCGGCCGATTCCGAGCCCGCCCCGGTCCCGGCCGTGGTCCCTGATCCGGAGCCCACCCCGGCGCCCGAAATCAGCGTCGACCGCGTCCCCGATCCGGCCCCGGAACTCCCGCCCGCACCCGACCCGGCTCCGGCTGTGGCGGTTCCTCCGGCGCTGCTCGATCACGCCCGGAAGCTCGCCGACACCCACCACGCCACCACCGGTACCCGCATCGACGCCGACACCCTGCGCACCCGTCTCGGCGTCCCCGCACCACTCGCCAACGCCATCAGCGCCCAACTCGCCTGACAGAGAAGGAGATTCATCATGCGTCCGTCTATCGAGTCCGCCCTGAAGCGGTCCGCCGAACTCACCCGCAGCAACCGCCTGGTCGAAGGAGCGGCCACCGCTGAAGCCGCGATCAACCGGGCCACCGACGACGAGCACCCCGAGATCCAGCAGTGGCTCACCGACCACGCCGACGACTTCACCGGCCGGAACGGCTGACCGCCATGGCCCGCCCGAAGCGCTTCAGGGACGTGATCCGTATCGGCCCCGTCCAGGTCGGCACCCACAACGACGCCCGTGGCCGCGACAAGCACGCCGCCGCCTGCACCGCCCCCGGCTGCGACTTCTCCGCCGACTACCTCAACCGCTCCGCCGCCGAACTCGCCGCCAAAACCCACCGCTGCAACCCCTGAGAGGAGCTGTCATGCACCTGCCCGATGAGCAGTTCCGCGCCGGTCACATCCCCGCCGACCTCTACCGGCAGATGCCGCCCGGTACCGATCTGCGCAAGGTCGTGATCATCCAGGAAGCGCCGCGCTCCTACGCCGGTCCCATCCTGCTCACGCTCACGATCACCGGCGGTGTCGCCCTCGTCGTCCTCATGATCGCCGTGACCATCCACGTGGCCGCTGTCGCCTCACTCGCCGTGCTCTCCGCCACCGGCGGTATCGGCCTGGCCCTCAAGAGCCCCACGCGCCGCAGCAAGTAGCCCCCGGAGCGGCCTCAACCGCCAAGTTTCCGCCGCTCCGGGCGCCCACCCCATCCAGGCCCAACAGACCCGAAAGGGAGATCCCATCATGCCTCAGCACACCCGCCCCCGGCCCATCTGCCCGGACTGCGACGGCTTCCCGACCGTCGCCATCACCACCGGCCAGCGCAGCACGACCGGCCAGCGTCAAACCCTCATGGTCACCTGCCGCGCCTGTAACGGCACCGGCCACCGCACCCCCGCCGCCCTCGCCCAGGCCGGGAAGTGACTGCCGTGAGTGACCTGACCCCGAGCCCGGGCAGCCCCGGCCTGCACGTCAGCAAGCCCTCTCCGTCCGCTCCCGCCCACGCCTCGGCCGTGTGCCACTGCGGTGCTTCGGCCACCGCGACCGGTGACACCCAGGTCCGTGCCCTGGTGGAGGGCTACACCGCCAACCACGGCCCCGCCCACGACAAGGGGCGTGGCCGCTGATGAACACCACCGCCCTCGCGGCGGGCCTGGACCCGGCCACCCTCAGCGATCTGCTGCGGGTGGCCGGGGCTCCCGGTTTCGACCGCTGGCAGGAACAGATCCGCCGCACCGGAGGATGCTCCGACCCGATCCGCCTCACCGGCGCGACCAAGACCATCGACCGCACCACCGGCACCCTCCTGCACCACTACACGACCGACAACGAGCCCGGCGGCATGCTCCGCCTCGCGTGCGGCAACCGCCGCGCCTCGCGCTGCCCCTCCTGCGCCTGGACCTACGCCGGGGACACCTACCACCTGATCCGCGCCGGACTCACCGGCGACCCGAACAAGGGCACCCCGCACACCGTGCGGGATCACCCCCGCGTGTTCGCGACCCTCACCGCCCCGTCCTTCGGCCCGGTCCACAACCGCCCCGGCACACGCCCCTGCCGATGCGGCACCCAACACCCCGAGGAAGCACCCGAGTTGGGCACCGCGCTGGACCCCGGTACGTACGACTACGCCGGGTCGGTGCTGTGGAACAACCACGCCGGGGACCTGTGGCGGTACGTCACCATCTACCTCCCGCGTGAGCTGGCCGCCCGTGCCGGCATAACCCAGCGCGAACTCAAGGAACAGCTCCGGGTGTCTTACGGCAAGGTCGCCGAGTACCAGAAGCGGGGCGCCATCCACTTCCACGCCGTCATCCGCTTCGACGGACCAGACGGCCCGGATTCCCCGCCGCCGTCCTGGGCGACGCTCGACCTGCTCACCAGCGCACTGCGTGCTGCGGCTTCCCGTGCTGAGATCAGCCTGCCCCCGGCCGGGGACCAGCCTGCCCGTGTGCTGGCCTGGGGGGCACAGCTCGACGTCCAGCCCATCGGTGCCTTCGGCAACGGCGAAGACCTCACCGAGCAGGCTGTCGCCTCCTACGTCGCCAAGTACGCCACCAAGGCGGCTGAGACGACCGGCACCGTGGACCGCCGCGTCGGCAACCGAGAAGCGCTGATCCTCCTCGACATCCCCGACCACACCCGGCGCCTGATCGAAGCGTGCTTCGACCTCCACCCCCTCTACCCGGACCGGCGCTTGCTGGCCTGGGCTCACATGCTCGGCTTCCGGGGCCACTTCTCCACCAAATCCCGCCGCTACTCCACCACCCTCGGGGCTCTGCGGCAGGTCCGGGCCGACTACCGCGCCCACCAGCAACGCGAAGCCCTCGGCCTGCCGGACCCCGACGACCACCCGGAGGGAACGACGCTCACCCTCGCGCACTGGTCCTACGCCGGACACGGACACACACCTGGTGAGTCTTGGCTCGCCGCCAACATCCACCGCGACATCCAACAACGCCGGGAAACCGCCCGCGAAGCACGCGCAGACCTGACCGACAACGAGGGGGAGTGGTGACCATGACCGACCGACTGCTGACGGTGCATCAGGTTGCTGAACGACTCGGCACGGGCGTCCGCTTCTCCCGGCGCCTGATCGAGGAACGACGCATCACCTTCGTGAAGGTTGGGCGTCATGTCCGTGTCCCCGAGAGCGCCGTAGAGGCGTACGTGACCGCCAACACCGTGGAGCCGGTCATTCTGCGGCCGATGAGCTTGAGGAGGGCTGCCTGATGGCTGGCAAGCGCAAGTCCCGCCGGAACTTCGGGCGTGTCCGCAAGCTGCCGTCCGGCCGGTTTCAGGCTCGGTATCCGGGGCCTGATGGCGTGCTGCGGCCTGCGGATCGGACGTTCGCCACGTCGACGGATGCCGACCGGTGGCTTATGAAGAAGCGCATTGAGGTCGAGGAGGGGCGCTGGCTCGATCCGGCCGAGGGACAGACGACCGTGCGTGAATGGTCGGCCCGCTGGCTCGCCGCTGTCTCCCCGCAGCTCAAGCACAAGACGCAAGCGACGTACCGGTCCCTGATCAACTCGCTGATCGTTCCGGCGCTCGGTGATAAGGAACTGTCCGGCCTTCGGCCGATCACGGTCGCGGAGTGGGTCGGCAGCATGAAGACCAAGGGACTTAGCGCGTCTCGGATCAGGCAGGCGTACCGGGTCCTGTCGCAGATCATGCGGTCGGCTGTCGACAACGACATGATCCCTCAGACTCCCTGCCGGGGCGTGAAGCTGCCGAGGATGCCTCAGACCGAGCCGCACATCCTGACCCCGCTCGAAGCCTCTCGGATCGTCCGGAGCGCTGCCAAGCCGCATGATCTGCTGATCGCACTCCTCGCGTACGGGGGCCTGCGGGTTGGCGAGGCGTTCGCCCTTCGGCGCGTGGACATCGATCTGCTCGGCCGCTTGGTCCTGGTTGATGAGAACCTTGCCGAGGCCAACGGCACGTTGGTCTTCGACACCCCCAAGTCGCATCAGAAGAGGCTCATCCGCGTCGGCCCGTCCTTGGTGAAGCGGCTCGCGAAGTACCTGGAGACGCTGCCGGGCGGGGACGATGCGCTCCTGTTCACCACGCCTGCGGGGAAGCCCATGCGCTACAACCAGTGGCGCAAGGCGTACTTCGACCCTGCGGTGTTGGCGGCCGGGCTGAGCGACGTGACTCCGCACGACCTCCGGGCCTCACACGGGACTTGGGTCGCCGACCGGTACGGCGTGATGACCGCCGCTCACCGGCTCGGCCACTCGAACGCCAGCGTCACGACCCGGCACTATGCCCGGCCGGTCGCCGGTCGTGACGACCAGGTCGCCGAGGCTGCCGACTTCTGGCTGAGCGGGCACGATCACGGGCCGGGGGCACGTAGCGGGCACGACGACGATGAAGACGGCTCCGCCGGGGTGCTCGTACCCGTTTGACCTGCGGGGGAGCGAGTCACGCGCCAAACCGCCGAAAGGTCTTGAAAACCGTCGTGGCAGCGATGTCACCGTGGGTTCAAATCCCACACCCACCGCGCAGGTCTGGGTTTGCGCAGGTCAGAAGGGGTGCCTTCGAATCGGAGGCACCCTTTCCGTTTGTGTGTCTCGTTCTGTCCCGCCTGTATCCCACCTCTGACCAGCGTCAGTGGTCCATTTGTCTTCCAGATTCGGGTCGGATCGGGGCCTCGGCCTGGTCGTCGGTAGCGTTGAGAGCCTGCTCGATCTGAGCATTGGTCTTGCTCTGGCTGCCGTGGATGACTCTGGCGTAGAAGCGGAAGAGGACCGCGATGCTGTGGCCCGCCCGGCGTGCGACCTCTGCCGGCGCCACCCCGGATGCCAGCCACAGGGAAACGCACGCGGCACGTAGCAAGTAGGGGTACTCAGCGAGCGGCGTGGAGACCTCCCACTCTTCGAGTACGGCACGACGGGCGGCTTGCCGGATTTCGCCGTACTCCTTGGACAGCACGTGGCCACCACGGCTGGCACGGAACAGCCGGCCGTTCTTGGCGGCGCCGGGCTTCTTGAGGTGCTCGCGCAGCGTGGCCACCAGGACCGGCGGGATGGGCAGGGGGCGAGTGGTCTTCCTCGCGCGCTTATTCAAGCCTCTGGTGTCGAAGGACTCACCGGTGTCCGTCCACCCGGAGCCGACACGGGGTTTGCTGCCGGAGAGCAGCAACTCGCCCCAGCCTTCTGCGGGCAGGGTGCAGTCCTTGAGGTGCAGATCGGTGACCTCGGCCGGGCGCATGGCCGCGTAGTACATGCAGGCGAAGAAGGCTTCCAGGTGTTCGCCGCGCCTGACCTGAATGCCGACTGAGGCGATGAGCCTTCTGGCGAGACTGAGGACGGGCACGAGGCGGAAGTCCACCTCGTCGTCCGTCTCCGGTGGGCTCCAGTCGATCTCGCTCAGGGGGGCGGCGGTCAGGAGTTCGCACTCCACCGCGTACCGGAGGGCGTTACTGAACACCGGTAGCTTCCGCCGGACGGTGTTCGGCGCCGCCTTCGACCCGTCCGTCTTGAGGGATAGCGCGGTGAGCGCCAGGCGCAGCAACGGAGCAGAGTCGAGCTCTGCGACCTTCACCGACTTCCGCTCGATCCACGTCAGCGCCGCCGCGACACCCTCAGGAGCTCCTCCACCGCGGTGCGGAACTGCCAGACACCGGTGGAGTCCTTGGCCAGGCGGAAGGCCCACGAGTAGAGCGCCCGGCGGAGCACGTTGGGAGCGGGGGCGCCCCGGCTGTCGTTCACGAGGGCGGGGGTGACTGTGGCCAGAGCGTCGGCGATGCCCGCACGGTGCTTGGCCGAGACGTCGGGCCACTTCATGGCTACGTACGCACGCGCGTGGACGTACCAGGTAGCAGAGTTGAGTTCCCGAAGCTCTGAACTGGGAAGAGGGGTGTCCGTGTTGAACTGATTGCGGTTGCGCAGAGCGGTCATCAGTTCCGAACGGCGCCCGTCCACTTGGGCTTTGAGCCGGAAGCTCTTCGAGAAGATCTGCGATCCGACCTTCCATGCGGGTCAGACGTGCGATGCGGCTCCCCGCTGCAGAGTTGCCTGCCTCTCGGCAATGTGGCTGACATGGTCGTGGTGGTGGATCTGCAGTCTGAGGCGGAGCTGCTGGCGGCACCGAGGAGGGTGCGGACAGTCTCGGCCACCTCGTGGGGAACCATCTCCAACGTCGTGAAGAGCGCCGTCAAGTGCAGCCCCGAAGGCGAACAGGTACGGAAGTCGGCGTCGGTTGGCCACAGCAGGGACGCGCGCCAAGGTCAGCCTGTCTCGCCGGTACCGGCGAGACAGGAGCGCAGCTCGGATCTGCCCGTGGCGCTTCTTCGCGGGCGAGGTTGGACGGCAGAGTCGGGCTTCTGCGTGCGCCGGTGAAAGAACTCCCTCCCCCCTGAGCTTCCAGCGCCCTCTCAGCCGGTGGTTTAACAAAGGAAGTCCGCTATGAGGGCGAAGGCGTCAATAGCGTTATTCGGGTCGCGGTCCAGGGAGGCGGCGGCATCCGTGCGAAGGGAAACGCATGTTCAAGAGCAAGAAGACCCGTGTCATTGCATTGACCGGCGCGGGGATCGGAGTGGTGGCGACAGTGCTGGCAGGGGTGGCCATCGCCGCTCCCGCCGCCGACAGCTCCCAGGCCCCGTACGTACAGGCCGGCGCCCTGGTCAACGCCGACGCCTCGGTCGTGCATTCCAAGGGCGTCAGCTCGGTGACCGGCTCGGGGCACGTCTTCTGCGTCGAGATCGGCAACGAGGACGTCGACCTGTCCAGGGCCATCATCACCGCCACCCCCCGCGACACCGCGGGCTCCACGCTCCGGGTCATCCCGGCCAACTGCGCGGGCGGGAAGGGCATCACCGTCGCCACCTACAACCCCTCCGGCGGCGGGATGGCCAACGGGTTCTACATCGCGGTCCATTGACCTGAACTACGCACCAGAACCCGTGCAGCCCCGTCGCCCCGGCGATGGGGCTGCACACAGCGCAACGAGAAACGGGCCCGGCTCAGGCGCGGATCATCTCACGCAGGTGGGTCTGAAACGGGCGCGGACGGCGGGGCTACCGCACGCTTCGGTTCTGCGGGTCGAAATGGGAGTAGTGAACCTAATCTGACGAAGTATGCGTAATCGGCGCTTAGTGGTTGGTGTGTCGGTCGAGGACGTCCCTTGAAGGGTTGTTCGTAACGAGGTGAAGGGACTGGTCGTGGCCGACAGCAGGACCGACAAAGCCAAGCAGGCCGCCGGGGCGATCGGACTGGTGACCCCGCAGACCGGGGCAGCGGTCCCGCCGGCGCCGGTGCGGGACGAGGAGTGGCAGCTGCCGCACGGCAGTGCCCGGGTGTACTACGGGGCAGGGGCGAAGGGGGTGGTGCGGCCCGTCGTCCTGGCCGACGGGTTCAACCTTGGGCCGAGCGACTTCGATCAGCTCTGGGACGGACTGGACAGGGGCCAGTTCCCGTTCATCAGCGGGCTTCTGGCCCAGGGGCGGACGCTGGTGCTGGTCGGGTTCACCGAGCGCAGCGACTCGATCCTCACCAACGCCGAGACGGTGAGCGCCGCGATCCTGCGGACCATCGCCGAGCAGCAGGGCGACGCCCGGCTGATGGTGGGCGGGTTCAGCATGGGCGGCATCGCCGCCCGGTACGCGCTCGCGAAGCTGGAATACCAGCGCATCGATCACCACACCAGCGTCTACGTATCGTTCGACAGCCCGCACCGAGGGGCATGGGTACCGATCGGTCTCCAGGCGTTCGCGCGCTACCTCGCCGACACCGACGACACCTACCTGCGGCAGATCAGCAGCCCCGCCGCCCAGCAGATGCTCTGGCGCCACCCGGAAGACATCGGCGCCGCCCCGGAACAGAGCCCGCTGCGCACGCAGTTCCTCCAGCAGCTGAGGCAGGTCGGCGGGTGGCCCCGCATTCCGCGCCTGCTTGGCGTGGCCAGCGGACGCGGTGACGGCGTGGGCAACGGTGTGAGGGCCGGGGCCAAGGCGCTGAGCTGCGCCGGCCCGGTCCTCGACGGCACGTACTTCCTCGCCCAGCAGCAGGGCGAGAAGGCGGAAGTGGCCGTACTGAACGGTGTCCTCGGCGGGCCGCACACCATCACCACGCCCGGCTTCCCCGAGCTGGACGGGGCACCCGGCGGCACGCTCGAATCGTTCGGCATCGTTGGCGAAGTACTCTCCGGCATCGGTGAGTCCGTCGACCTGACCCACCGGGCCGTCTGCTTCGTACCGTCCGTCAGCGCGGTCGCCGTCCGCGACCTGGACCAGCAGGATGACCTGTACGTCACCATCGACGACCTGTCGCCGGACGAGTTCGAACTCGACGAGTACCTCCTGTCCTCGGACAACACTCCGCACGCCGCCATGACCCCCGCGATCGGCGAGTGGGTCCTCGACCGGCTGCCTGACTGACCGGCCGTCGGCACGACAACTCCCGGACCGGCCGCAGGCGCGGCCGGTCCCCTCCGCACCGGCCGCGAGCAGCCCACCGTCGCACGGGTCTCCGCCACCTGCCGGGCCGGCAAGCCCACCCTGCGGCAACATGCGGCAGCGGTCCAGCCGCGTCGCTTGCTCGAAGGCTGTCGACCGCGCTCGACTCAGTTGGAGGCGGTTGCCAGGTGGCGCGAGTGTCTTGTGCGACCTGCGGTACCTGGCAAGATCCGTCCGCTGTGATGCCCCTCTGTGGACGGTGGGCAGAGGGGCATCACCGGGGTCAGCAGGTGCTCGGCGCGGCCCTGCCGGCGAAGCGGTCCGCGAGCCAGGGGAGACCCTCGGCGCTGGTGCCCTCGGTCGCGGCGATGTGGCCGGGGATGAGGTTGCTGGTGAACTTGACCGTCACGCCGCGGCGGCACCAGTCGGCGGCCAGGTTCTTGCCGACCTGCTGGGGGATGACGTCGTCCAGGGCGCTGTGGGAGAGCAGGACGGGCACGGCGGGCTTGCGCTTGCCGAGCTGCTGTTCGGCCACGATCGTGTCCCACGGGGCGCGCTTGAGGCGCTCGGTGAGTGGGCGCCCGTCCGTGGTCAGGAAGCGCGAGTTGAGGAAGGGGTACTTGGCGAGGGCCTGTGTGGTGCACAGGTTGTCGCGCAGGTCGTTCGTCACGCGTTTGCCGTGGGCGGTCAGGTAAGGGTCGATGTCGATGCCGTACGCGGTGGCGAGGCCGGAGAGGGCGTAGTTGAAGAACGCTCCGTAGGCGGAGCCGTCCATGCTGTCGGCGACCTTGTTCATGTCCGCCGGGGGAGCGCCGACGACGGCGCCCTTGATCTTCAGTTCCGGGGCGTAGGTGGGGGCGAGTTCGGCGGCGGACGCCGTGGCGCCGCCGCCCTGGGAGTAGCCGTAGAGCGCGACCGGTCCGGCGTCGGGGAGATCGACGGTGTTCAGGCGCTGGGCCGCGCGGACGGAGTCCAGGACGGCGCGGCCCTGGGCCTCGCGGGTCATATAGGTGTGGATTCCGGGGGTGCCGAGTCCCTGATAGTCGGTCACCACCACGGCGTAGCCCTGGTCGAGGAGCTTCTTGATGGGCAGCGCCTCGTACTCGGTGCCGTCGGCCAGCTGGCGGGAGGGGGCGCACTTGTCCGCCAGGCCCTGGGTGCCGGGGGCGAAGGCGACGATCGGGCGCTGACCGTACGGGGACGTGGCGGGGTTCAGCACGGTGCCGGTGACGGCGATGGCCTTCCCGGTGCGGTCGGTGGTGCGGTACATGATCCGGTGCGCGGTTGCCTTGGCCTTGAACGCCTTGAGCGGATCCAGATAGAAGACGCCCGGCTCCGAGCTGAGCACGTCGCCGTTGGCGGCGGGCAGGGCCATCGGCCGCTGCTGCAGGCCCGGTTGGCCGGCGGCGACCGCCTCGCTGCACGGCACGGTGAAGGTGAGCACGGCGGAGGCCGCGGCGGTGAACACTGCCACAGCCCGCCCGCCCAGGACACGACGACAGACCACGAGGGCTCCTCTGTCAGGGAATCAGGAAGATCCACTGACTACCCGAGGCGCGGCCCTCAACGATGCAGATACGCCGAAGCCGCACTGATGGCCCAAATTGATCCCATAGAACACCGAACACGGCTGGTACGCCCTCGCCGCGACCCTCGCTGACGCCGAAGCCGCAGGCGCTGGTTCATTCAGCACGGAGAAGACCGCCGCGTGGGTGGCGCTGCCGGTCACGGTGCGGAACGTATGGGTCGGGATCAGCATGTCCGTCCGAGTATGACCCGGCGGAGGCGCCCGCCCGAACGCCCCTACAGCCAAGGGCCGTTCAGTGCTCCGGACCCGGGTGGCAGCGCGGTGGGCAGTGGGCGGTGTCGGCGATCATGACCGCGGGGGCCAGCGCGAGGGTCGCGGGCACGGCCACCAGGACGGTGACGGCGCCCGCTGCCAGCGCGCGCGGTACCCGTCCTGTCCGGGACGGCGCGGGGGCGATGAGCCGGCGGATGCGCTCGGCCGGATCGGCTCCCGTCATCGCGGGCAGCGCCCCGCCGCCGGTTTCGGGGACGGTGCACATCTCCAGGAGGGCCGAGGCGAGCGTGCGGCGCCCGTGTTCCGTGGCCGCGTGGTCGTCGGCCGCCATCTCGGCCAGGCGCCGCACCTGCCCCGCGTAGTTGCGCAGCGCACCGCTCCAGCCGACGGCCACGGTCGCCACGTTCGCCAGGACGATCGCCGCATGATGACGGAAACGCAGGTGTGCCTGCTCATGGGCGACGGTGGCGGCGACCTGGTCGGCGGTGAGGAGGGCGAGCGCGCCACGGGTCAGGACGATGCGGCCGTCGCGCCGTGACCCCGGAATGCAGAAGGCGGCCGGTACCGGGTCTTCGAGGATACGGACGCGTCGCAGCGGGCCGGGCCCGTACGCCGCGAGCGCGTCAGTGACCAGCCGGTGCCTGCCCTGTTCGCGCCGCGAGTCGCGGATACGCCGCACGGCGAGCACGGCGGTCATGACCATGGCGGCGAGCAGCAGGGCGGTCGCCGCGTCGGCGACCGCGTCGATGTGCCAGGAGCCGCTGTATACGGCGTGGACCTGCGGCTTGTCGGCGTGGAACAGCCAGACGACGGCGTGCTCCCACAGGTCGTGTGCGGTGAGGACGAGCACGCTGGCCACGGTGACCAGGAAGGTCAGCGTGCAGGTGTGCCACACGTACAGCGCCGTACGGGGTGAGCGGGCCACCCACGCGGCGCGGGCGAGCCACCGGTCGCCGACCACGCCCACCAGGATCGCGTAGAGGAACAGTGCGCCGATGATCAGCACGGTTCAGGCTCCGCTCTGCGGTGGGTCGTCGGCGGGAGGTGCCGCCAGGGCCTCGCGCAGGGCGGCGGCTTCCCGGGGATCGAGTTGGCCCGCGAAGCGCAGGAGCGCGCCGGCCCGGTCTGTGGCGGCGTCCAGCACCTGACCCATGAGTTCCGCGGAGTAGTCGTCGGCGCTCCGGGCGGCGCTGTACTGATAGGAGCGGCCCCGTTTCTCCCGGGTCAGCCAGCCCTTCTCACGCAGCCGCTCCGTGACGGTCATCACGGTCGTATAGGCCAGGGTGCGCGGGCCGTTGAGCGCGTCGGTCAGGGCGTGGATGGTGACGGGTTCGCCTCGCTGCCACACCACCCTCATGATCTGCGACTCCAGCTCGCCGAACGCTCGCATCGAAACCTTCCCCTCCAGGTCCTTCGCCTCGCCCGCACCAGTCTCTCCCGCCGGAGGACCTGCTCCGTCCGGGGCGGGCGGGCATCACACTCCAAGCTGTTTCTACATAGCGTAGTGGATTTATTTCTACACGGCGTAGTAGTTTGCGGGTGTGGACGCCGAATCCCGCGCTACCGCGCCATCGAGCCCTGCCCACCCCGTCCCGAGCCCCTACTCGCCGGGCCCCCGTCTGCCGGCCATGAGAGACGCGCACCCACCGGCCGAACTCCCGTACGCCGTGCGCTTCATGGATCCGCAGCACCTTCCCTACGTGGTCAGGGAGCACCGGAGGCTCTTCCCCGACGGCTTCTTCGCCCGTCTCGGCCCTAGATTCCTCAGTACGTACACCGGGATGTATCTGACCAGCCCGCACGCCCTGGCCTTCATCGCCGAGGTCGACGGCCGCCCCGTCGGATTCCTGGTGGGGGTGACGGATCCGGCGCTTCACCGTCGCCATACGCTGCGGCGCCACGGCAGCAGACTGCTGCTGCTCGCGGCCGGTGGCCTGACCGTACGGCCCCGCCTGCTGGGGCACTTCCTGCGCACCCGGCTGCCGCGCTACGTCCGCAAACTGACGCTCCGTCAACAACCTGCGGACACCGCCACGACGACGGCACGGAGCCCATCGGGCCCCGGGGCGGTGCTCGCGCACGTCGCCGTCGCCGACGCGGCCTCTTCGCGGGGCATCGGCGCGGACCTCATCGAGCGCTTCGTGGCCGCCGCCACGATCGCCGGATGCGGCCGGGTCTCCCTGGTCACGGCAGAAGGGCCCCAGGGTGCCGGCTCCTACTACGAACGGCGCGGGTGGCGACTCGCCGGCCGTACCGCCACGCTGGAGGGCCGCCAACTGCTCACGTACGAGCGCCTCCTGGAGGCCCCTTCGTGGCCGCCGGGCTGGACCAGGCCGGGCAGGGCCGACAGGCCGCCGTCCCACTGAACATCGCCCGGCTTTCCCACTCCGCTTCTCAGCACAGGCAGTGCAGTCAATTGCTGTCAACTGCCGTCAGAACTCTAAGGATTCCCTTGAACAGCCCCAGCACCGCTCCGGTCCGGCCACCCACTTCCCTGGTGGGCCGCGCCCTCTCGCTCGCCGTGGTCTGCGTCCTGACCGCGACGGCGTGCGCGTCCGGAGGGGACACCGGGACGGACGGCCCCGAAGCCGCCGCGTCGCGGAGCAGCACCCCCACCCCGTCGCCGACGCCGACGGCCGATCCGGTGGTGCGGGACGTGACGCCCGCCCAGTGGCAGCGGATGGTCGAGATCCGCATGTGGCGTGAGGGCTGCCCGGCCACCCGGGAGAGCCTTCGCCGACTGGAGATCAACTACATCGACTTCGGCGGTGAGATACAGCGGGGAGTACTCGTCGTCAACGCCGATATCGCCGAAAACGTCTCCCGCATCTTCACCCGCCTGTTCGACGAGCGGTTCCCCATCGCCCGCATGCAGCCGGTCGAAGCCTACGAAGGGGACAACCAGGCGAGCCTGGAAGACAACAACACCGCGGCGTACAACTGCCGCCGCCCCAACCAGATCAACGCCCCCCTGAAGGAATCCCCTCACGCGAACGGCCGCGCCATCGACATCAACCCCCTGCAGAATCCCTGGATGGATCTCCGCTGCAAGTGCTGGTCCCCGAGCGACCAGTACGCCGAACGCACCCCGGGCAAGGGAGTCATCCTTGAGGGCGGTCTTGTCTGGCAGACCTTCATCGACGAGGGCTGGGTCTGGCAGAACATCAAGGTGCCGGACTACATGCACTTCGACACCGGGTACCCCTCCATCCCCGTGACCGGGAACAGGCCGAGCCCGACGGCGAGCGTGGGCCCACCGTCACCCAGCCCGACCCGCTCGGCGGACAGCCCGTCGCCCGGTCAGACCCGCTCGGCGGTCGGCCAGCGCTGATGCAGCGCGTCGATGCGGTAGTCGTGACCGTGCCGGAACCCCACGGAGGTCGGGATCGCGTCCTGGAGATGCGGGTGACCGTCGGGCAGTTCGACATGGACGTGGTTGAGGCGGTCGGGGTCCCGGCGCGGCCAGATAGCGACCGCGGTGATGGCCGCGGCCAGTGCGAGGGTGGCCAGTACGGCAGCCGAGACGGCCATTCCGGCTTCGGCGGCCAGCCAGCCCGCGAGCGGGTAGGTGAGCAGCCAGCAGCTGTGGGCCAGCGAGAACTGCGCGGCGAACGCGGCCGGGAGATCCACGGCGGCGGCGGAACGCCGCAGCAGACGGCCGCACGGAGTGAGTACCGCCGAGGAGGCCGCACCCAGCAGGGCCCAGGCACTCAGCAGCGACGGCCAGGCCCACGAACCGCCGGCGATCGCGACCGGTGAGAGCAGCGCCAGCACACCGGCCACGACGAACGCCGCCGGCAGCATCACCGTACGGTCGGCCACCCGCTCGAGTACGCGCGGCAGCGCGACAGCGGCGAGCATGGAGCCGACTCCGTACGTGCCCAGGGCCAACGCCACGTCGTTCACGGACCGGCCGAGGTCGTCGCGGACCAGCACCACCGTGTTGACGACGACCATGGCGCCGCCGGCGGCGACGGCCAGGTCCAGCGCCAGCAGGGCCCGCAGCCTGGGAGTGGCCAGGAAGAGGCGCGCGCCGAAGGCCGCTTTCGCGTAGGCGCCACCGGTACGTTCCACCGGCTCGGGCCGGGGCAGCACCACCGAGACCACCAGCACGCCCGAAGCCAGGAAACCCACCGACGTTCCGGCGAACAGCCAGTTGTACGAGATGAGGGACAGCAACGCGGCGGCCAGTGCGGGGCTGAACAGGCTCTCCAAGTCGTAGGCGAGGCGCGAGAGGGACAGGGCCCGTGTGTAGTCGCGCTCGTCGGGGAGCACTTCGGGGATGGTGGCCTGGAAGGCGGGGGTGAAGGCCGCGGACGCGGCTTGCAGCAGAAAGACGAGCAGGTAGACCTGCCACACCTCACTGACGAAAGGCAGCGAGAGCGCGACCACCGCGCGGGTCAGGTCCATCGAGACCAGGAGGGCGCGGCGGGATATCCGGTCGGCGAAGGCGCTGACGACGGGTGCGACCGCGACGTACGCGACCATCTTGATCGCGAGGGCGGTGCCCAGGACGGCGGACGCGTCCGCCCCGGCCATGTCGTAAGCCAGCAGACTCAGTGCGACCGTCGCCAGCCCGGTGCCCGTGAGGGCGATCACCTGGGCCGTGAACAGGCGCCGGTAGACACGGTTGCGCAGAACAGCGAGCACGCGGGACACCCTTGGCCGACGACGGATACCGCCCCTCATCTTATGCACGCGTGCGCAATCAAGCACGCACTTTGGAGATGTCTACCCCCTCGGAGCAACCTCGCGCCAGCTGCCTCAGTCGTGCCAGGGCTCCCCGGTGACCTGGTGATTCGCGTGGCTGATCGCTTCGACGACCAAGCGGCGCAGATGTCCGTCCGTCAGGGTGTAGACCACTCGGCGCCCGTCCTTGCGCGACTGAACCAGCTCGGCGAGACGCAGTTTCGCCAGATGCTGGCTCACGGCGGGCCGCGCCGCCCCGCACGCCTCCGCCAGAGTCGTCACATCGGACTCACCCGCGGTGAGCAGCCACAGCAGGTGCAGTCGCGTCGGGTCGGCGAGCAGGGAGAAGACGGAGGCTGCCGCAGTCAGTTCGCGGGGGCCAGGGGTGTGCTGGTGTGTATCGCTCGCTGTTGAGGGTTCCGGGCGTCCGGGCATGGGGCACATCGTAGGCCCGCCGCCGCAGGATCGGACGCCCGGGGATATACCGGAACTCCTGTCCGGCGATCGGCTGCCATGCCCGATGATGGGGCGGCCATGTGGTGGACGCGTCGTGCCCGCCCAGCGCACCGAGACGGAGCGGATCCGGTCGGCGGTGCGCCGGTGGCGGCTGTTCGCGCCCTGGTGTTCGCCGTGACGAGTACGGGGCTCGCCGTCACCGGCCACCACCTCGCGTCCGGGGGCGAGGTGAACTGGCCGGCGGTGTGGGCCGGATGTGTCCTGCTGTTCCTCCTGACCCTTCCGTTCACGCGCAGACCACGGTCACTGTGCGCCGTGGTGACCGCCACGGGAACAGCACAGGCCGCCGTGCACCTGTGGCTGGCCCGTACCGCACCGGACACGGGGTCTGCCGACGCCCTTCATACGGCGGCCGGTCACGGCTCCACGCACGGCGGTCACGAGGGCTGGCACGCGGGCCATCACGGTGCGGCGATGACGGCGGCGCACATCGCGGCGGCTCTGCTGGTGGCCTGGTCGATGCAGCGTGCGGACGCCTCGTGCTCGGCTCTGGGCGAGCGCCTCGGTGTCGCGCTCGCCGGCCTGTTCGTCCGCCTCGACCCGGCCGGGGCAGCCGTTCCCGTGCCCCGGCTCCTCCGGCCCGTCGGAGAACGGGCGCAGGCACCTTCCCGTGACTCCCAGATGCTGGCGCACGCGGTGACGCGCAGAGGTCCGCCGGCGGAGCCCGCTTCCGCCATCTGACCTCGGGGCACGCCTCGGCGCGCCCGTACACCCTTCATCGTCATGGGAGTTACCCGTGTTCCGTACTTCGGGGCCGCGCGCCCTGCGTCTGTCCGGCATGACCGCCCTGGCCCTGGCCGCGTCCGTCGCACTCGCCACTCCGGCCTCGGCGCATGTCGAAGTGGAGGCGGCGGGCGCCAGCGCCCTCGCGGAGAACGTCACCGTGGACTTCAACGCCGAGACGGAGTCCGACAAGGCGGGGATCACCGAGCTGGAGGTCATCCTTCCCAAGGGCATAGCCCCCGCCGACGTCACGTACAAGGAGGGCCCGAAGGGATGGAAGTTCGCCGTCACCGACCGCGGTTACACCGTGGGCGGCCCGGCGGTCGCCATCGGCAAGGACGCCGCGTACGCCGTCACCGTCCGGCAGCTTCCGGACGCCGAGTCCCTGGCCTTCAAGACCCTCCAGACCTACAGCGACGACCGGGTAGACCGGTGGATCGAGCTGGGAGAGCACGCGGAAGGCGGCCACGGCAACAGCGCACCTGTGCTGAAGCTGGAACCCGCCGAGCCCGGCGCGAAGCCGGTCAGCCCGAGCCCGACCGCCGAACCCACCACGGCCGCGCCCTCCACCCCGGCGGCGAGCGAACCGTCCGAGACCCCGGCCTCCGAGACCGCGGACGCGGCCGACGAGGAGGAGGAAGGCTCGAACACCGTCCTGATCGTCGCTCTCGTGGTGGTCGTCGTCGCTCTCGCCGGCGGCGGCCTCTGGTGGTTCAAGCGCCGGGGCACGAGCACGTCCTGACGCGTCACGCTCTCCGGCGGGCCTTGTCGGTACGGGCCCGCCGGCCGACGCTTCACCCGGTGGGTGATCATGCGGGGAAGGAACGAGGTTGAACGCCCCTGAATGGCGCGCTGACCAGTGCAAACAGACTTCCCGGGAGTGCACGCGTGAAAGCCCTGCAATCTATCGACCCGACGATGCCAGATGATCTCGATCCTGAGTGTGTCTGGTACACGTCATATGGGTCCAACATGCACGTGGACCGTCTCGGGTTCTACATCCGAGGTGGCCAGCCGCCGGGTACTGCGAAGACCTATCCCGGTTGCAGAGACCCGCAGATGCCCA
Organism: Streptomyces sp. NPDC050433; assembly: GCF_044458565.1. NCBI lineage: Bacteria > Bacillati > Actinomycetota > Actinomycetes > Kitasatosporales > Streptomycetaceae > Streptomyces > Streptomyces sp. NPDC050433. The sequence continues at coordinate 92,577 of NZ_JBITIB010000030.1, forward strand.
GCCGCTCGATCCCGGTCGAGCTTGGGGGCGCCCTGTACTTCGCGACCGATTCGCCGGTATGGGGAGGCGGCAGGGCGTTCTACGACCCGAGGGCCGAAGGTCGGGTTCTGGCGAGAGCGCACCTGGTGACGACGAGCCAGTTCTCAGACATCGCGGCGCAGGAGATGTACAGGGAGCCAGGCGCAGAGATCGACCTTGCGGAGGTACTGACCCGAGGGACAGCGACCTTGGGTAAGGGGCGATACGAGACGCTGGTGTGCGCCGGCCAAGTGGACGGAGTGCCGGTGTTGACCTTCACGGCCCCTTGGGGCTTGAAGGACGTTCGGTGGAACCCTCCAACTTCTGCGTATGTGCGCTACCTGGCTGCGGGGTTGCTCTCCGCAGACGCGTGGGACGTCGAGACGATCGCTTCGTACGTTGCGACTTGCCCAGGCGCGGCGGGCCACTGGTCGGAACAGGCGCTCGCCGATCTATTGCAGGGATGATCCCGCAGCCTGTGGGGTCATGTGTGGGCCGGCACGCTCTATCTGTGCAAGAGGTAGGTGTGCAGGCGAGCCTCTGACGCGTCGGCTCGGAAGGCGCAGCGTGCCGGAAGGGTTTACGTGGACCGGTCGGCTCGCTATCTTGCGGCAAGTTACAGCAAGGGTTTGCTCGCAGGTTGCAGTGCAGTGCGGCCGCAGCGCTTGCGGCCTCCCGGCCGTGAAGGAGCCGCCGTGCGTCCCCCCACCCGTATCCGTGTCCGAATACGAGGAAAGCTCCGGCATGCGGTGCTCGCCACCGTGGTCCTGTGCGCGGCCCTGGCCGGTCCCGGTGTTCCCGCTGCGGCCGAGGTGTCGGCTCCCGTGGCTGCCGTCGCCCGGAACCTGGGAGCGGCCTACGACTCCAACGGGGCGAACATCGGCTTCCGTGTCTACTCGTCACAGGCGACCCGGATCGACGTCTACCTGTACGCGTCCGCCTCCGGGAGCCAGGAGCGGGTCAGTTATCCGCTGACCAAGGACCCCGCCAGCGGCGTCTGGTCGGTCACCGTGTCCGTCGCGACGCTGCGCGACCAGTACGGCATCACCGGGGCCGTCTACTACGGTTACCGGGCGTGGGGCCCCAACTGGCCGTACACATCAGCCTGGACGAAGGGTTCGTCCGCCGGATTCGTCTCCGATGTCGACTCCGCCGGTAACCGGTTCAACCCGAACAAGCTTCTGACGGACCCCTACGCGCGGGAACTCAGCCATGACCCCCGCACCCCCGCCGTGAGCAGCGAGACCGTCTACGCCTCCGGCCCGCAGTACCGCACCCTCGACAGCGGACCGCAGGCTCCCAAGGGCATCGTGCTGCCCAACGACACCACAGGCACCGGCAGCAAGCCCAGCCGCGCTCTGAAGGACGACGTCGTCTACGAAGTCCATGTCCGCGGCCTCACCAAGAACGATCCCTCCATCCCCTCGGCCGACCGCGGCACCTACAAGGGAGCGGGGCTGAAGGCGGCGAGCCTGGCCGCCCTGGGCGTTACGGCGGTGGAGTTCCTGCCTGTGCAGGAGACCCAGAACGACGCCAACGACGTGGCCCCGAACAGCACGGCCGGGGACAACTACTGGGGCTATTCGACGCTGAACTACTTCGCACCGGACCGTCGTTACGCGTCCGACCGGAGCCCCGGAGGTCCCACCCGCGAGTTCAAGGCGATGGTCAAGGCGTACCACGACGTCGGCATCAAGGTCCTCGTGGATGTCGTCTACAACCACACCGCCGAGGGCGGACCCTGGAACGCCGCCGACAAGAACACCTACAGCCTGCTGTCCCTGCGGGGTCTGGACAACCCCACGTACTACTCGCTCACCTCCGACCGGCAGAGCCCGTGGGACAACACGGGCGTCGGCGGGAACTACAACACCTACAATCCCGTCGCGCAGGACCTCATCGTGGACTCCCTGGCGCATTGGAAGGACACCCTGGGCGTCGACGGCTTCCGCCTGGATCTGGCGTCGGTGCTGGGCAACACCTGTCAGCACGGCTGCTTCCAGTACAACAAGACCGATCCGAACACGGCCTTGAACCGGATCACCGCGACCATGCCCCCGCGCCCTGCCCAGGGCGGCACCGGTGCGGACTGGATCGCCGAGCCCTGGGCGATCGGCTCCGGCACCTACCAGGTGGGCAACTTCCCCGCCGGATGGTCCGAATGGAACGGGATCTTCCGGGACACCCTGCGCCGCGATCAGAACGCCATGGGCTTCCAGAGCGTCACGCCGGCCGAACTCGCCACCCGGTTCGCCGGGTCGTCCGACCTGTATCAGGACGACGGACGGGCGCCCTGGAACTCCGTCAACTTCATGGTCGCCCACGACGGCTTCACCCTCGCCGATCTGTACGCGTGCAACGGCAAGAACAACGGGCAGGCGTGGCCGTACGGTCCCTCCGACGGCGGCTCGGACGACAACATCTCCTGGGACCAGAACGCGAGCGCGGCCGACCAGAGAAAGGCCGCCCGCAACGGCATGGCCTTCCTGATGCTGTCCGCCGGAACGCCCATGTTCAACGGCGGTGACGAGTACCTGCGCTCCCTGCGGTGCAACAACAACCCGTACAACCTGGACTCGTCGGCCAACTGGCTCAGCACCACGTACACCACCGACCAGAGCACCTTCCGCGTCTTCACCGAGCGCCTGATCGCCTTCCGTAAGGCACACCCCGCGCTGCGCCCGGCCGGCTTCTACAGCGGCTCGGACACCAACGGCAACGGCATGCCCCAGATGAGCTGGTACACCCCTGGCGGCTCCACGCCGGATGCGGCGTACTGGGACAGTCCCTCGAACCACGCGCTCGCCTGGCGCATCGACGGAACCGAGTTGGGCGATTCGAGCAGCGCCCTGTACGTCGGTTACAACGGCTGGTCCGGTGATGTCGACTTCACCCTCCCGTCCCCGGGGGCGGGCAAGCAGTGGTACCGAGTGACGGATACCTCCGCCTGGGCCGAGGGCCCCGGCCAGGTCGCTTCTCCCGGTGCCGAGGCCGTTGTCGGGGGCGCCGGCAACAGCTACCGGCTCGGCGGGCGCTCGCTGCTCGTCCTGATCGCGAAATAGCGAGGTTCTTCGCAGGCCGGAGTCGGTCGGGTGACCTCTGAGCGAAGGTCACCCGACACAGGGCACATCGTCAGGAAGTGCTGCTGGGAATCACGCAGTTCTTCGGCTGCTCCCGGCCGGTGGGCCACCCCAGGCCGACGAACCTCAGCTTGCCGGGGCCCTTGAGGCCCGGATCCAGTTCGACGACCGCGACGGGCTTGTCGTACGGGTTTCCGCCGCTGGTCAGGCATATCAGGCCGCTCGTGCCCTGCACGCGGTGGCGGGACTGGAGCAGCGACCACTGCCTGCCGACGTCCTCACGGCTGGGCACCGCCGCGGTGCCGCCGCTCTGCGCCTGGCGCAGAGCCTTGCCGATCGAGATGAGCCCGTCGTACACGAGCATCGTCCGGGAGTCCTCCAGGTTCGGGGTGGAGCCGAGGCTCGTCCCGTCGCCTCGCGTGGTCTCGATCCGGTTCATCAGGGTGTTCAGTGCCGCCTGGGGCTCGGTGAGGTACTGGGGCAGCTCCTCCTCGGTCGGCTCGCGGTCGCGGGCCGCGTCCCACTCCTTGTTCCAGCGGACCAGCTCGGTCCGCCAGGCGTCCGGGTGCGCGGGGGCGGCATACTGCACCGTCACCTTCGCCCGGCCGTCCTCGCCGCGCAGCCGCGCCCAGTCCTTCTCCGACATGTCCTGACGCAGCGAGGCGGCGTCGGAACCGCTGACGATGGTGTAGTGCCGGTCCTCGCAGCCCACTTGGGCGAGTTTGAGCGCGAAGATCCGCAGGTGCAGCGTGCGCCCCGCGAAATAGATCATGTCGGCCCGGGAGTCGCAGAGGTTGTTGGCCAGCTGGGTGAACTGGTTGCCGGTCGAGCCCGCCTCGTCGATCGCGGGGGACTCGAAGGGCATCGGGGCGGGACCGACGGGACCCTCCTCCTCGATCCCGCTGAACGCCTTCGCCAGAGACTCGTTGTACCTGTCGGGGCGCTTGTCGTAGACCAGTACCGTCCTGAGGTTCTCCCGGCCCCGGTCGCCGTTGAAGTTGGCCAGCGCCCGGGCCGCGTCGTGGTTGGTGGGGATGATCCGGGCCAGGCCGGGGAACCGCTGTTGTACGATCCCGTCCGCCGCTTCCTCGTTCGCGATCCGGTCCCCGGTGATCCGGGAGCCAAGCACCGGGATCTTGTGCTGCGTCAGACGCTTGACGGCCGCCTCTGTCGTATCGAGGCTGAGGTTGAAGCCCGTGACGGCGCGCAGCCGGTCCTTGGGCGAGTCGGCCATCCGCAGAAGGGTGTCCACGACCCTCTTCTGGTGCTCGTAGTTCCGTCCGGGATTGGCCAGCACCAGACGGATCTTCGGCGGTTCCCCCTCGCCCTCGTTGGCCTGCCGCTGCCCCAGATACGCGCCCTGGAGGTCGCTGCGCATCTGCCGGCGCAGCGCCGCCCTGTCCGACTGGAGCGGCAACATCATCGCCACCGTGACGTGCGGCTGATCGTCGATCCTCTCGTTCTCGCGGGAGATGGCACGGGCCACGTCGGCGATCTCGGGTGTGCCGAAGTCGTAGGCCGCGCCGTCGACGCCGATGCACTCACCGCCGATCCGCTCGATCCCGTCGGTGCAGGTGTCCGGTTTCTGGACGAGATAGCCGATGGTCAAGCCGAGCGCCACGACCGCCGCCACGCCCAGTACGGCGTAGAGGATCTTCTTCCACCTGGGCATCCCCGTTACCTCCGTCGCCCGAGCCGTTGGGTACAGGTGCAGCGCAGCAAGGGCTGCTCGTTCTTCGCCAGGTCGCTCCACTCCGTGGCCGTCCTGCTGAGCAGTCCCGCGCCGTCGAAGTCCATGATCGAGAGACGGCCCAGCAACGTGGCCAGGGTGTCGGCCGTCTCCTTTCCGGTCGGCCTGGTCCGCTCCTCGCACAGCCACACCGCGTTCAGCAACTGGTCGACCGTGCGGCGCAGCGCGGGTCCGTCCGCGGCCACCAGGCCCTCAGCACGTTCCCGCCGGCCGTCCGCCCCGCCCGGATACGGCGCCTGGGCGACCTCCAGCAGCTCCGCGCACCACTCGCGGGGCCGACCGGGCAGTGTGGCGGCCAGATGGCCGACCACATCGTCGACGCCGCCGGACACCAGGTGGTGGTTCATCCGATGCGCCATGACCGAACGGAACGCCCCACCGTCCGGCGCCCCTTCGTCGGCCGCACGTCCCGCGTAGTGGTCCCGCAGCAGATGGTGGTCCGCGTACCAGGCGGCACCGCCGGGGCGCAGGCCGTACAGCCGGTGCACCAGCAGCTGGCGCAGCCCGAAGTCCCCTATGAAATGCCGTTCGCAGCTGGGCCACCCGGTGTCGATGAGCAGCTGTGTCACCTGATGCACCGTCAAGTGATGGACGCGGCCCGCCTGATGATGGCGAAGCAGGACGTCCGCGCATTCCTCGTCGTGCGCCACCGACAGGTGGGTCAGCAGACCGAGCCACTGGTCGTGGTGCCTGTCCGGTAACTGCACCGGCAGTTGCTCCAGGACCAGCTCCCGCAGCAGCACGTCCGCCACCGGCTGTTCGGGGCCGCTGTCGCCCGGGAGCCGCAGCGAGGCGTCCAGTACGTCCCGGTCATTGGCGTCCGCCGGCATGCGGAAGGCGGCGGCAGCGGCGGCCAGCCGGAGCACCATGTGCGGCCGTCCGCCGCTCAGCCGTGCCACGGCGGAGTCGATACGGCGGCGGTTCGCGCCGCCCTCCGGCTCCGTACGCTGCTGTCTTCGCGCGGTCTCCGCGCGTAGCTGGTCGCCGGTGAGAACAGGCATGCGCAGCAGAAGTACCCCGTCGGCCAACGGCGCCTGGTCCGCTCCCGTGACCGTGCGCCGGGACCACTGGGGGGCGCCGCCGTCGGCGGGCCGGAACTCGGCCGGGGCCACCGCCTCCTCCGGCGGCAGCCCCCCGTGCAGGAAGGCGCCGCCGTCCGCCCGGCGCGCCGTGCCCGCGATCACCACGCGGTCGCGCTGCCCGCCCCGGCGGTCGGTGAGTACGCCGCGCAGCAGCCGCTCGCCCAGGGGCGACTCGGCCCGGTCCAGCAGCAGCCCCGGCCGGCCGACCCGGCGCAGCCAGCCGGCCGCCCCGGCGTACGCCGCCTCCAGGTCCTCGCGCAGCGCCCGGAAGAGGAAGCTCTCCGCGAGCTCCCGGTCGTCGCCGCCGGCCCGGAAGTCGCCGGCGAGATCGCGCAGCCCGAACTTGGGTTGACCGCCCGCGCTGGGATACGCGCCGTAGATACGCTCCAGTTCCGCCCTGCCGCGGGGTGCCAGGCGTTCGAAGAGGGCGTCCAGCAGCGCGTTGGTCATCGCCGCCGAGTACGGGTCGAGAGTCTGCCCGGCCAGAGTCATCAGCAGGTTCCGGATGGTTCCCGGGAGCAGGCCCCGCCCGAATTCGCCCGGCCCCAGCCCGCGGAGGCGCGGTCTCTGGGGCAGTGCCTCGTACCGTTCGACCTCCGTCGCGACCGCCGCGGGGGTGCCCTCCGAGACGCCGGTGGCGATCATCGCGAGGCCCGTGAAGAGACGGGGGAAGGTGAACGAGCCGCCCGTCCCCTGCCAGGTGCACAGCCGCTGGGCGACCTCGACCAGGGCCTCGGTCATGTCCGAGCGGGCGCCGGGCTCCGGCGCCGCCCGGTCCGCGTACACCGGCGAACCGCAGTCCAGATGGATCACCGGCACCTTGGTGGCGAAACCGTCCCGCACCGCGCGCAGCAGCCGCCCCTTGCCCATGCCGGGGCCACCGGTGAGCAGCACCACGGGAAGGTCGGGGCCGTACAGCGCCTTCCGGTCGGCACCCGAAGGTGATCGCCCGAACAAGTGCGCGAAGAAGCCGTCCTCTTTGAGGAGCTCCTCGAACCCCAGGCCTTCACTCACGGACCCCCCACTGAAGAGCTCTCCCGCCCGGAGCGGATGACCGGCGACCGATGTGCCAGAAAACATTCAGTGGAACACGAGTTCTTCTGTCGAGCAACGATGCCTACGTGGACGGGGGGACCTCACGGGGTCCGTTGGAGCGTGGCCAGGAGCCAGGGCATGTTCTTCTTGTCCGCGACCACGAGCACCGGTACGCCTCCGTCCTCGCACTCCAGCACCACCGCCTTGCTGCCGTAGTCGAGGTGGTCGGGGTCCCTCCAGTACGGCGGGCGGACGCGGACAGCGGTCAGGGTGGTGGGGATCGGCCGGCGGAACGTGGCGCCCGTGTGGTCCGGGGAGGACGCCAGTGATGTGGGGCCGGCCACCAGGAAGCCCGGGCCCAGGGTCGCGTACGGGACTTCGCCCACGATCCGGGCCGCGAAGACATGGTCCTCGGTGGGAGGCGTCGGCGTCATGGTGATCGTGTCGTCGCCGCCCTGGCGGCGGGCCAGGATGACGGCGGCCGACAAGGAGGCCACCAGCGTCACCAGTGCGCCCAGGGCGAAGAGCTGGAGTGCCGCGCCGAACTCGTCGGTGACCAGCGGCGCACCCGCGCCGAACATGGTGAGGAAGAGCGAACCCACCAGCGGGACGCCGAGCTGCCAGGGGGCGGCCTTGGCCGAGACCTGGGAGTGCCGGGCCCACCAGTACCAGATCCACAGGAAGCCCAGGCTGAAGGAGCCGAGGGCGAGGCCGAAGGCGCCGAAGGGCTTGTAGTCGCCGCGCGGGTCCGCCGTCGTGTAGTGGCGGCCGGAGCCGGTGTCGGAGCCGGTGTCGGAGCCCGTGTCGACGCCGGTGTCGGAGTCGAAGTCGACGTAGCGGATCTGGCCCCGCCAGTACGTGACCTCGACACGCGTTCCCGCCCAGGCCGTCGGCGGCTCCGGGGCGTCGCCCCACAGACGCGGACTGCTGGACGTACCGTCCGCCTCGGTGACGTACAGGAAGTACGACGCCGTCTTCTTGCCCTCCACGCGCTCGGTCCGGTCGACCCGCGCCGCCGTCGTACGCAGGCAGTCGTCGCCCGAGTCGCAGCTGACGGCGGCCCGGAAGGCGCGTTCCTCGGCGAGTTCGCCGCGCACGTTGACCAGCAGCAGCCACGCCGCCACCAGTGCGCACAGGGAGCCGATCACCGCGGCGCGGCGCATCGCCGTGCGGTTACGCGGAAGGGTCTTCGCGGGAGTCACCCGCGCATTGTGCGGTGGTGACAGTGGGAAGCGACACGGGGGAGGTGTGCATTTCAGGGGTGCTGATTGTTGCCGGTTGTCGGCAATGTGAGTGGGGTGGGACGGGGAGCCGGACCGGTCGGCCGGTCATCGTTCCTCCACATCTCGACGCACAACCACGTCTGGAATTCCGGTGTCTAGCAGATGACCAGCGGAATACGTTCGAGTACGTACGAGGAGACTCACCGTGCGCCATCACACACGCCCACCGCGCTTGCACCGCCTGTCGCGCCGACCGGACCGACCGGACCGACCGCACAGACCGCGCCTGACCTCAACAGCCCTGGCCGCAGCCGCGGTTGCCGCCGCGCTGCCGCTCGCCCTCGCGCCCGGCGCATACGCGGACGAGCCCATCGCGCCGGATCTGACCGTGTCTGAGCTGTCGGGGAATCAGCTCAGCCCCGGCGAGGTCCGCAAGGACTCCGTCACCCTCACCAACAACGGCACCGCCGCCACCGACGGTGTCACCTTCCGGCTGCGGCTCACGCGCGGGCTGGCCTTCACAGAGCCCGTCGACGGCTGTGCGTACTCGACGGTCGGTGACAAGATCAGGCAGGCCGTGTGCGAGCTGGACGTCGGCATCGCGCCCGGTGAGAGCTACACGGTGCCGGTGAAGTTCAAGGCGCTGAAGAAAGCGCTGATGGAGGTCGTCGAGTACGGCACGAGCCGCACCGGCGAAGGTCCGGGCGAGGGCTACGACCAGGCCCACCGCCGGCTCGCGCTGGACACCGACAACTCGGCCGATCTCGTCGCGACGGGGGACGAGGCCGCGGGGAAGCCCGGCAGCAAGGTCATCGTCACGCCCTCGATCCGCAACGACGGACCGGGCTGGATCCAGAACAACGTGAGCGACGACCACCCGGCGCTCCTGGTGAACATCCCCAAGGGCACGAAGGCCGTCGAAGTCCCCGAGGAGTGCAGGCCGTTCGGGATCGACGGGCCGACCGGGCCTTCGGAACCGGGGCACCCGAAGTACGTCTGCCAGGAGGACGACTACACCCTGGACGTCGGGGAGATCGAGGCGTTCGCCATCGTCCTGAAGATCGACAAGGGGCGTCCGGCCGACACGTCCGGGGTGGTCAAGGCCACCTCGAACTACGACATCGACCCGGTCTACGACCTCAACAAGACCAACAACAAAGCTGTGTTGAGCATCGACGTGCGGTAGGCGTCATCAGTGGACGCGGTGGGTGGGTTCGCCGGCCACAGGCCGGTGGACGCCCCTTCCCGCTGAGCCTCAGAGCCCGCACAGCCCCCAGAGCCCTCTACGCCGGCCCTGCCGTCAGGCGTGACGCCGAGGCGATCGTGGCGCGCGCCTCGTGTTCGGTCAGCCCCGTGCGTACGGCGGCGTCGACGAGCCTCTCCGCGAGCGAGTCGCCGAAGCCGTGCTCGTACGCCCGGCAGGCCGCCCAGAACAGCCGGGTGTTGCGCTGACCCGCGTGCGCGGCGAGTACGAACTGCACCAGGCCGTGGCCCTGCGCCGGCCGGCCCCGGTGTCCTCCCGGCCCCGAGTGGCGACCGCGCTCGGGGGGCGTGAGCAGGCGCAGCAGGGCGCGCGGGCAGGGCGCCGGAGTGAGTGCGGCCGAGCCGGGGGCGAGGCGGTACGCGCCACGGGCGGTGACGGAGCCGGGCCCGACGAGATAGCCGCCCGTGCCTCGTACGTCGATACCGGGTGCCAGGCGGCCCGCCGAGTTGGGGACCGTGATTCCGGCCGGGCCCGACAGCCATATGTGCCGGCCGCCGCTCGGGGTGAGTACGACCACGGTCTCCGGCAGCGTGAACAGGTGCTGGAAGGCGAGCTGCTGGAGCGCGGCCACCGAGTCCGGCGTGGGGTCTGCCGGGTCGGGACGTCCACCGGCCGCCCCCGTCGGCGTCACGTCCAGGTCGATGCCGATCAGGTGGTGCGGCGCCCGTCCGCAGGCGATGCCGTAACCCGTCGCCCGGGGCGCGGCGGCGAACAGTGCCCGTACGGCGGCGGGGTCGGTCGTCGCGTCGTGCACGCCGTGCCCGACCCGGCCGCACTCGCCCCGGCAGGGATGGGCTCCGGAACCTGGCTCGTCCCGGTGGGGGGAGCGCAGGGCGGGGAGCTTGCTGGGGGACAGCGGGATGACGGGGAACCCGCTTTCGGCTGCTGAGAGGGCGTATGCGAGGGCCAGGGTGGTCGTGTGCCGGGCGGTGATGGCCATGGGTCTATGTTCGCACTGATGTTCGAAGAACGGGAGTGGGAAAGATTGGCCGAAAGTGTGCCGAAACGCTTCACCCCTTGCGGGGGCAGGGTCATGGCGGGACCTGTACGCGTGCATACCGGCCGAACTGGCCTGTTGATGTCGTGAAGAGGGTTTATCGACATGTCCTCACGCTTGCGAGGGAATAACCCGCTCATGTCTGGTTCGCCGGGGATTCGGTGGGCAATTGTTGGTCCGCGACGTCGAGCACAACGTCGGGGCGGTCGGCCAACTGTCCTGGCAAAAGCCGTACTTCTCGTTCAGAAGATCTCGTTCCTGGAGGAACTGACATGGCAAGCTTCCGTACCGCCCGCGTCTTCGCCGCCGTCGCCGCTCTGCCTCTCGCCGCGGCTCTCTTCACCGGCTCGGCGTCGGCCGACGACTTCGCGGACGACGGATCGAACGCCAGCGTGGCCACGATCGTGGGCAGTGGTGTCGGCGACGACAACTCGGGCAACTCGACGACGACCCAGCAGGTGGCGACCGGCGCGGGTGCGTCGAACCAGAACAACACCGCCAATGTGAACGGCTCGGGCCTCACAGTGATCGACCAGTCCAACGAGAACATCGCGGTGAACTTCGCCAACCTCTGGTAACACGCGGCCCGACGGGGGGCCTGACTGAGGGGTGAGCGACGGTCTGCGCGACGGTACTTCGGTGCCGTCGCGCAGACCGTCCTCGTTTCGCCCCTGCCGACCGCGCGCGCCTCCCCCGTAACCGCCCCGCGCGTCGCCCCCGCTCTCCAACCACGGGTAGACGCCCGGCACCGCGGGTAGTACACGCCGCGGCACGCTTCTCCCTCCTCACAAAGGTGTACGGCTCCGACACCCCCGCCCTCCCGTCGCGCGGCCCGCACCGCTCCCACCTGCGGATTCGGCCTCGGAGCCGTTCCCGCAAGGCCGCACAGCCGCCGCGCCGCGGACCGCCGAAGATCGACAGCGACCCTCCCCCTCGGGGGCCGACCCTGACGAGAGTGCTCAGCTCCTCCGTCTTCAGGAGGTGCACCCAGCACCACTCCTACTCCCTGAGGCGGACGCAGCTTCGGGACCTGGGGCCGATCCCCTGAGAGGGGCCCGCTCCTAGCGTGGAGCCATGACCACGCCCGTCTGCACGAGCGCCTCCACGGCCGTCTCGTATCCGCCGTACCACCCCAACTCGCATCCACCCGCGTCCTACAAGTCCTTCTCGTCGTACGTACGGGCGCGGGGGCCCGTGCTGCTGCGGACAGCTCGCTCGCTCACCGCCAATCCGAGCGACGCCGAGGACCTTCTCCAGACCGCGCTCACCAAGACGTATGTCGCCTGGGACCGGATCGAGGACCACCGGGCCCTCGACGGGTACGTCCGCCGGGCCCTCGTCAACACCCGTACCTCGCAGTGGCGCAAGCGTAAGGTCGACGAGTTCGCCTGCGAGGAACTGCCCGAGCCGTCCGGCCTTCCCGCCCCCGACCCCGCCGAGGAGCAGGTGCTCCACGACGCCATGTGGCGCGCGGTGATGAAGCTGCCCGACCGGCAGCGCGCGATGGTGGTGCTCCGCTACTACGAGGACCTGAGCGAGGTGCAGACCGCCGAGGTGCTGGGGGTCTCCGTCGGTACGGTCAAGAGCGCGGTGTCGCGCGCGCTCGGGAAGCTGCGCCAGGACCCGGAGTTGGCGCCGGTCCGCTGACGGGCCGTTTCGCTGACGGGCCGTCCCGCTCGGCATCGAGTCTTTTCCACTCCCGCGTAGTGACATACCGCGTGGTATGCGCGCAGAATCTCCGCACAACCTTTGTGCCTTTCTGCCACTCCAGGCCACTCCAGGCCACGCCATGCCACGCCGCTGTCGCGCAGTGCTCGCGCCCGCGCCAGCACCCACCGGGAGGACGCCGTGCTGAGCACCATGCAGGACGTACCGCTGACAGTGACCCGCATCCTGCGCCACGGGATGACCATCCACGCGAAGTCACAGGTCACCACCTGGACAGGGGAGAGCGAGCCGCAGCGTCGCAGTTTCGCCGAGATCGGCGCCCGCACGGCGCAGCTCGCCGGCGCGCTGCGCGACGAACTCGGTGTCACGGGTGACGAGCGGATCGCCACTCTCATGTGGAACAACTCCGAACATGTTGAGGCATACTTCGCGATTCCCTCCATGGGGGCTGTCCTCCACACGCTCAACCTGCGCCTTCCGCCGGAGCAGTTGGTCTGGATCGTCAACCACGCCGCCGACCGCGTCGTCCTCGCGAACGGCTCCCTGCTGCCGCTCCTCACCCCGCTCCTGCCCCATCTGCCGACCGTCGAGCACGTCGTCGTCTCCGGCCCCGGAGACCGGGGGCCGCTCGCCCAGGCCGTCGCCGCGACCGGCGGACGCGTCCAGGTGCACGAGTACGAGGACCTGATCGCCGGCCGCCCCACCACGTACGACTGGCCCGAGCTGGACGAACGCAGTGCCGCCGCCATGTGCTACACCTCCGGCACCACCGGGGAGCCCAAGGGCGTCGTCTACTCGCACCGTTCGATCTATCTGCACTCCATGCAGGTCAACATGGCCGAGTCGATGGGGCTGACGGACAAGGACACGACCCTCGTCGTCGTACCGCAGTTCCATGTGAACGCCTGGGGCCTGCCGCACGCCACCTTCATGACCGGCATCAGCATGCTGATGCCCGACCGCTTCCTCCAGCCCGCCCCGCTGGCCGACATGATCGAGCGCGAGAAGCCCTCGCACGCCGCCGCCGTGCCGACGATCTGGCAGGGGCTGCTCGCCGAGGTCACCGCCAAACCGCGCGATCTGTCGTCCATGGTCCGCGTCACGATCGGCGGTTCCGCCTGTCCGCCCGCGCTGATGGAGGCGTACGACAAGCTCGGCGTACGGCTCTGCCACGCCTGGGGTATGACGGAGACCTCGCCGCTCGGTACGACGTCCAACCCGCCCGCAGGTCTCACCGCCGAGGAGGAGTGGCCGTACCGCATAACGCAGGGCCGCTTCCCGGTCGGCGTCGAGGCGCGGCTGACCGGTCCCGGCGGCGACACGCTGCCGTGGGACAACGAGTCGGCCGGTGAGCTCGAGGTACGCGGGGCGTGGATCGCCGCCGCGTACTACGGCGGTTCCGACGCCGAACCGCTCAGGCCCGAGGACAAGTTCAGCGACGACGGCTGGCTGAAGACGGGCGACGTGGGTGTCATCAGCCCCGACGGCTATCTCACCCTCACCGACCGCGCGAAGGACGTCATCAAGTCCGGCGGTGAGTGGATCTCCAGCGTGGAGCTGGAGAACGCGCTCATGGCGCATCCGGATGTCGCCGAGGCCGCGGTCGTCGCCGTGCCCGACGAGAAGTGGGGCGAACGGCCCCTCGCGACAGTGGTGTTGAAGGACGGTGCGAACGCCGACTACGAGTCGCTGAGGACCTTCCTGGCCGGCAGCATCGCCAAGTGGCAGCTGCCGGAGCGGTGGTCGGTGGTGGAGTCGGTGCCGAAGACGAGCGTCGGCAAGTTCGACAAGAAGAAGATTCGTGAAGCACACAGATTGGGTCGGCTCGACGTGACCAAGCTCAGCTGACCTCGGCTGAGCATCGTACGGAGCCCTTGGCAGCCGCCAGGGGCTCTTCTTGTTTCTCTGGGGCCTGGCGGGTCAAGCCTGGCCCGAAGAGCACTACAGGGGCCCGCTTGAGGCAGCGCGGCCGAGCCCGGGGCAGCCGTGTACCCGACTACGCGAATATTCGCGTTGCCGCGTGGACCCGGGGCGGGCACGTCCGTACCGTCGTTCCCGAGGGCCCCAACAGGAGCCACACGCAAGGGGGTTTCAGCATGGCGCGCGAGGAACTGACCCGGCTCACCGGCAACGGAAACGGCAACTGCGGGAAGGACGACTGCCCGAACGTCTACCGGACCGCATCCGGTTCGTTCGTCGTCCAGGGCGACGTATCCAACGCCTTCACGCCGCCGGACAGCGAAGGGTGCGCGCGCTGCCAGAACTCGACGGCGGTTTCCTTCTTCTCGTCGGTGAGGATCTCGCTGTAGGCCAGGCGGGAGTGGTCGTCGACGGCGTTGTGTAGGAAGCTCGTGCCGGCGCTGGCGTGGTTTTGCGGCCGACGGCCCGGCCGAGGACCTTGTGGCCGCCGCCGTTGGGGATGCTCCCGGGTTTCTTGATGTCGACGTGGACCAGGTCGCCTGGGGCGGTGTGCTCGTAGCGCCGGATCGTGCGGCCGGTCGCGCGGTCCAGGTGGGTCGGGTAGGCCAGCCGGTGGCGGGTCAGGACGCGGTGGACGGTGGGAAACCCGGAAGGCCCTCACTCGTTCAAGATCACCCCACCGTGATCACTGTCACCAACCTCCGTGGACAGAACACCTAATGTCCTGCGCCTGAAATCCTGGCGATATATTTCGCTAACGAGTTGAGGATTTCGTCGGCGCTCTTGGTCCATGTGAACGGCTTGGGGTTCTCGTT
>NZ_JBITIB010000031.1:0-105120 GCF_044458565.1 Streptomyces sp. NPDC050433
GCCCGAACGGCCAGCCGCGACGCCCCCTGCGACCAGCGGACCAGCTGGTCACGCTCGTCAGTGGTCAACACAAACTCGACGGAAGAGCGCCCCGAGAACGACATCCTGAAACCGTAGCAACTTAACGCCAGGATTTCAGGCGCAGGACACTAGATGTCGCGGAAGATCTCGATCTGCGCGCCCACCGAGTTCAGCCGCTCCGCCAGATCCTCGTAACCGCGGTTGATCACATAGACGTTGCGCAGCACCGACGTGCCCTCCGCCGCCATCATCGCCAGCAGCACGACCACCGCGGGCCGCAGCGCCGGCGGGCACATCATCTCCGCCGCGCGCCAGCGGGTCGGGCCCTCCACCAGGACCCGGTGCGGGTCGAGGAGCTGGAGCCGGCCGCCGAGGCGGTTGAGGTCCGTGAGGTAGATGGCGCGGTTGTCGTAGACCCAGTCGTGGATCAGGGTCGTGCCCTGCGCGACGGCGGCGATCGCCGCGAAGAACGGCACGTTGTCGATGTTCAGGCCGGGGAAGGGCATCGGGTGGATCTTGTCGATCGGCGACTCCAGCTTCGAGGGCCGTACGGTCAGATCCACCAGCCGCGTACGGCCGTTGTCCGCCGGGTACTCCGGCGTACGGTCGTGGTCCAGCCCCATCTCCTCCAGCACCGCCAGCTCGATCTCCAGGAACTCGATCGGCACCCGGCGGATCGTCAGCTCGGACTCGGTGACCACGGCGGCGGCGATCAGGCTCATCGCCTCGACCGGGTCCTCGGAGGGGGAGTAGTCCACATCGGTGTCGATGCTCGGCACGCCGTGCACGGTGAGCGTGGTGGTGCCGACGCCGTCGACCCGTACCCCGAGCGCGTCGAGGAAGAAGCACAGGTCCTGGACCATGTAGTTCGACGACGCATTACGGATGACGGTGACGCCGTCGTGCCGGGCGGCGGCCAGCAGCGCGTTCTCCGTGACCGTGTCGCCGCGTTCGGTCAGCACGATGGGCCGGTCCGGCGACGTCGAGCGGTCGACCACCGCGTGGTACAGCCCCTCGGTCGCCGTGATGTCCAGGCCGAAGCGGCGCAGCGCGATCATGTGCGGCTCGATCGTGCGCGTACCGAGGTCGCAGCCGCCCGCGTACGGCAGCAGGAAGTTGTCCATACGGTGCAGCAGCGGGCCGAGGAACATGATGATCGAGCGGGTACGGCGCGCGGCCTCCGCGTCCATGGCCGCCATGTCCAGCTCCGCCGGCGGCACGATCTCCAGATCCATGCCGTCGTTGATCCAACGGGTGCGTACACCGATGGAGTTGAGCACTTCGAGGAGCCGGTAGACCTCCTCGATACGCGCCACCCGGCGCAGGACCGTACGCCCCTTGTTGAGCAGCGAACCGCAGAGCAGCGCCACGCAGGCGTTCTTGCTCGTCTTGACGTCGATGGAGCCCGAGAGCCGCCGTCCGCCGACCACCCGGAGGTGCATCGGCCCGGCGTATCCGAGGGACACGATCTCGCTGTCGAGCGCCTCACCGATGCGCGCGATCATCTCAAGGCTGATGTTCTGATTGCCGCGCTCGATGCGATTCACAGCGCTCTGACTGGTGGCCAGCGCCTCCGCAAGCTGCGTTTGGGTCCAGCCCCGGTGCTGCCGGGCGTCACGGATGAGCTTGCCGATGCGTACGAGGTAGTCGTCTGCCATGGCGAAAGGATATCTCATATGTGAGATGAGAGCGCGATTGGGATCCGCCATTCGTGGAGCCCGTGCCCACGGCCCGGCCGAAGCCCGCGCACGCACACACCGCCCATCCTGACGCGATCCGCGCGCTTCGGCGAGCGGAGTACGGCCGTACGGGTGCGGGCGTGCGGGGCCGGCGGCTGCGAAGCAGCCCCCCTGCCCAAGGCGCAGGGGCATCTTCCGCACGGAGACCCCCCATACGGCGGAGCCGGTTCATTCCGCCGGGCGATCCGCCGGTGCGTGCCCCGTTGCGATCTTCGGAGGAGGCCGGGCGGGCAGCGCCCGCCGTACCGGAGGAGTGCGTATGACCACCCCCACCGACCACCCCCGCCCTCATCCCGAGCCACATCCCCCTGCCCAACGCCCGGCCATGCGCGCCCGGTTGCGCGCCGCCTCGCAGGGCGCCCACGCCGCCGTGCCCGGCGTCCCCCGCTGGGCGAGGATCGCCGCGCTCTCCGTTCCGTTCACCGTCCTGCCGTCCGGGATCTGGCGGATCGTCGTCGTTCACGACGGGACCGACGAGGGAAGGGGCATGGGGAGCGTCCCCGCATGGCTGCCGGGCGAGGTCTACGTACTCCTGCTGTCGATCGTCTCCGAACTGCTCGCGTTCGCCGCCGTCGGGCTCATCGCTGCCTGGGGAGAGGTCTGGCCGCGCTGGGTGCCCGTCCTGCGGGGGCGGCGCGTGCCGCCACTGGCCGCGACCGTCCCGGCCGCCGTCGGCGCGTCCGTGCTGACCGCGCTGTGGACCGCCGCCGCCGTCACGGACCTCGCGAACGTCACGCTCCGGGGAGACCCGATATCGCCCGACTATCCGGGTGACGCGGGCGGTTGGAGCGCGTTCGTGTTCTACCTCTGCTACGCCCCGCTGCTGCTGTGGGGCCCGCTGCTGGGCGCGGTCACGGTCGCGTACTGGCGCCGTCGCCGCACCGAGCCGCCGCGTTGACCGGCCCCGCGCCCGCCCCCACGACGAGTGCGCCCCTGTCCGCGCCCGTCCGCCCGACACAACTCCGGCTCCAGCTCCAACTCCTCGCCTCACGGCCCCCAGAAGCGGTAGAACGACAGAATCATTGCCCTCGCAGCGACAGCATGGTGGTGAGTCATGGACGTGATCAGCACCGCCGACGTCTCGGCGGGAGAACGGATGGCGTACTGGCGCGAGATGAGTTCGAAGCTCTGCGCGCCCTATGAACTGCGCTGCGAAAGGGAGTTGGAGAGCGAGTTCTGGGCCCGGGCCGGCATCAGTGACTTCGGCCCGGTGCAGGCGGCCCTGATGACCAGCGCGCGGCACACGGTCCACCGTACGCCCAAGCTCATCCGCCAGTCCGATCCCGAGGTGTTCAAACGATCGGAAACCGGGCGGTCCGGGGCCACCCCGGACCGCCCGCCCTTGCTCGAACGGGGCGGCGGGGCGCGGATGGCCGCACTGCTCCCCGTCCCACCCCAGGTGCTCGTCGCCGGCGCGACCACCTTTTCCGCAGGTCGGCCGGTCGGGGTTCGTGGCGGGACCGGTGCTCAGTGCTGTCCCTTTGCATGCCTGTGCCGGGCTCATCGTCGAGGCTCTGGACGCAGGGCATGAATTCGACTCGCCAACGCGGACCTAATTGGCCTTCACAAGCAGGGGCGGTGATCGGCACCATGGATCTGCGGCGCCGCGTCGCGCCCAGGACAACTGCAGGCTAGGCAAAGGAAAGGACACGCTTTGGACAGCGCTCCCGGAATCCCGCCCCTAGTCCCAGGGCGCCTGCCGCTCCTCGGGCACGGTCTCTTCATGGCAGGGGGCAGCGGCCGGCTGAAATTCATGGAGCGCGTCCGGGCCCACGGTCCGATCGTGCGTATCAAGGTGGGTCCCAAAGACGTGACGGTCGTCAACGACCCCACCCTGATACACGAGATGCTCACGAGCCAGGCCGACGAGTTCACCAAGGGGCTGCTCTTCGAAAAGCTCAAACTCTTCGGCAAGGACGCCCTGCCCGTCGCCGAAGGCAAGCCGCACCTGCGTCGGCGCCGTCTGATGCAGCCCGCCTTCCATCGCCAGCAGATCGCCGGCTACGTCAACACCATGCGAGAAGCTGTGGAGCCGTACGTCGCGAGCTGGGACGGCGGAACCGCACTCGACGTCAAGACCGAGATGCAGCTCATGGCGCAGAGCGTCGTCATGTCGGCCCTGTTCTCCGCGACGCCCCGGCGGGACCCCGCCTACACGATCCTCAACAGTGTCGACACCGTCTTCACGACCGCCCTGCAGCGTGCCCTGTTGCCCATCTCCGCGTTGGAACGACTGCCCACCCGCCGCAACCGGAAGGCCGAGGCCGCCAGCAGCGCGCTACGCACCGCGGTCGCCGAGATCATCGCGGAGCACCGCGCGCACCCCGACACGTACGACGACATCGTGTCCCTGCTCCTGACCGCACAGGACGACACCGGCGCGACACTGCCGGACGACGAGATCCTCTCCGAGATCGTCGCACTGCTCGCTGCGGGCTCCGAGACCACCGCCGTCGTCCTCGCCTGGCTGTTCCACGAACTGGGCCGCAACCCGGACATGGAGCGCCGGCTCCACGAGGAAGTCGACAGCGTGCTCGCCGGCGAGGAACTCACCGCCGACCATCTCGGCCAACTGCCCTACACCGGGCGGCTTGTCCAGGAGACTCTGCGACTGTACGCGCCGTGGCTCGTCACCAGACAGGCCCTGCGTACGGTCCGGTTGGGCGAGACCGTGCTCACGGCCGGTACCGACGTGATTTTCAGTCCTTACGCCGTGCACCGTGATCCGGGCCTGTACGACAACCCGGATCGGTTCGATCCTGACCGCTGGCACCCGGATCGGCCGCAGCCTCCCAGGGAGGCATTCCTCCCGTTCGGGGTGGGCAAGAGGATGTGTATCGGTGACGCCTTCGCGCTGACGGAGGCGAAGGTCATCACGGCTTTCGTAGCGTCGAGATGGAGGCTCAAGGCCGTGCCCGGTTCCGTGAGGCCGGTGGGCGAGATCACCACGCATCCGTCACGGCTTCGCATGATCCCCGAGCCCAGGACCGATGCCCAGGATCGATCTGCCCAGTCCGTTTGATGCCGGGCTGGGCCATTGGCCTGTGGTTGAACGCGCGTAGAACCAAGATCGTCCAGATGGGCACACGCAAGTGAGCATGGAAGACGGGGAGGTGGCCGGGTCGCCGAGGGCTCTCCAACCATCCGACTGGCGCCGGTCCACCCACCCCCGTACGGCGCTGCGGTGTGGAGACAGGACTTTTCCGTTGAGAACGGTACTGCGCGCAGCCCCGTTCGGGCGTGCCTTCGCTGCCGCTTCTCCCGTCGGCACGCGAGGGGCCACAGTGACTGAACAACGGCACCACGCCGCGCACCGTGAAGGTCACCACCGACACGGGCGTCGAGTTCGACGCGGTCGTCCGCATCGACACCCCCGGTGAGGCGGACTACTACCGCAACGGCGGCATCATGCAGTACGTGCTGCGCAGCCTGATCCGCAAGTAAGGGATCAAGTAAGCGATTGGGTACGGCAGTTGAGGGGCCGCAGCCCTGGTAGGACACAGGGGTGCGGCCCCTCGCGTCCACCGTCACACCCAGCCGCGCTGCGCCGCCCGTACCCCCAGCTGGAAACGGCTCGCCGCGCCCAGCCGCTCCTGTAGATCGCTCACCCGGCGACGCAGCGTCCGCAGGCTCACGCCGAGGTGCCGGGCCACCGCCTCGTCCTTCATCCCGGCGGCGAGAAGGCGCGTCAACGCCCGCTCGCCCTCGGTGAGTTCACCGTCGGAGACCGGCTGGCCGAGCGGCGTCGCCTGCTGCCAGGCCAGCTCGAACAGCTTCTGTAGCGCCTCGGTCACCGCCGAGTGGCGTACGACGACGGCGCAGTAGCCGCCTGCGGCCGACGCGGTCAGCGGCAGCATCGCCGTGCGGCCGTCGACCACCAGCAGTTTGACCGGCACGGTGGGCAACACCCGGGCCTGCTCGCCGAGTTCGACCATCTTCCAGGCGTGGTACAGCACGTCCGGATCCTCCAGGGCGGTGGCCGCGTACACGGTCCGGTAGACGACGCCGCGGCTCAGCAGATCCGACTGGAGGTCCAACTGCGGGGTGCGCGGGGCGAGATACGGGGGAGTGTCGAAGACGCACACCTCACGCTCGGCGCGCGCGTACAGCTCCTCCAGGCGCGCGGCGTTGGCGCCCTCGCCCGACACGACGTCGAGCAGGCGCGACGGCTCCTCGCGCAGCAGCCCCGCCTCGTACGCCGTGGCCATCTCGTCGGCGGTGGCGGCGAGTAGCTCGGACTCGGTCTCGCGCCGCCGGATCAGAGCCCGGATCGCCACCCGAGGATCCACGGCCCGTAGCCCGCCGGTGGAATCGGGCGGTTGGAGCAGACCGAGCGTGAGCAGCCGGTCGCAGGCCTCGCGCACCCGGGCCGGAGACGCGTCGGTGAGCAGTGCCCAGGCGCCCGCGCCCGCATCGGGCTGATGGAGAATCGCCTGGTACAGCAGCTCGTCGAAGGCGGAGACCCCCACCGCGGCCCAGGGGCTCGCGGCAGGGGTCTGTCTGAGTGCCATCTGTCTGATTGCCGAGTCGTATGCCGTGTTCACCATGGCTCGGCACGTTAGAGGATCTTTGTTAAGATTGCCGCACCGCTTTTGGCGGCGCTCCTACCTCAGGCCATCACTTCAGGCCGTACGCCCGCAGCACGGTCTGATCGACCTGGTTTCCGGCACCGTCGGAGGCCTGTACGCGCAGGGACACGAACTCCGCGCCCTTCGGGTGCTTGATCTCGGCCTTGCCGCTCCAGACCTTCACCTCCTTCCAGGACGTGCCGTCGTCGTACGAGACCCAGGCCTTGACGGCCTCGGCCTTGACGCTCCCCTCCTGGTCCCGGACGGAGAGTCCGAGCTCCAACGCCTGCTTGGTCTGGGCACGGTTGAGGAGGTCGAGCCCGTCCAGGTCATAGTCGACGGAGAGCAGGGGCAGCGCCGTCTCCTCAGCGGTGTGCGCCGAGGCGAAGGACCATTCGGTGTGGGTGCTCGTCGAGTACGGCGTCCAGCCGGCCTTGCGCTGCGTGTCGAGCACGAAGCGGTACGAGGCCTTCGACGCCGGGACGTCGAAGACGCCGTATCCGCCGAGCGTCGAGTCGCCGACCAGCTGACCGTCCGCGTAGAGCTTGCCCTGCGCGGTGTCGTTGACGTCTCTGACGTACCCGTAGTGACCGGGCGTCGCATCGCTCAACTCCGGTACAAAGGCGGTGAGTTTGTCGCCGGTGCGCTCCGAGAGGCCGTACTCGGTGCTCGTCGCCGGGCGTACCACCTGACGCAGCCAGTCCTCGCTCGGCTGGGTGCCCGCCTTGTCGTAGGTCCGCAAGGTGTTCCACTGGCTCGCGTTCGACTCCCAGGACGGGTAGACGGTGTGCCAGACGCGGGTGTCGGGGCTTACGTTGAAGTACTCGGTGCGTTCCCGGCCGAGTTGCATGTAGTCACTGGACTCGATCGCGTACAGCTGCCAGGGGCGGAAGCTGTAGACCGTGTCGGCCCCCAACTCGCCTGCCCGGCCCGCGTGGTAACGGCTCGTCACCTTCGCTGTGTTGGAGCGGTCCAGGGTGTACGTCTGGTCCGGCGAGATCGCTCCGGACTGCGGGAGGGTCACATTGTAGACGTACGGGCTGACCTCTGTGCCGCCCAGCTTGAGCGTGACCTTCTCGCCGCTCTTGAGGAGGGTGGTGAGCTTCTCGCCGTCCTCGCCGGTGGCGACCATCACCGGCATCGTCGCCCTGTCCACCGCCGTGAGCCAGTGGCCGGCCTTCTTGCGGTACGCGATCAGATAACTCGCGCCCGCCTCGGCCGCGTTGGTCATCGCCTCGTCCGGCCCCCACGTGTCGGCGGCGACCCCGACCACCGCCGCCTTGCCCTTGACGTCGAGCCCTTCGAAGTCGGCCGCCGTGCCGGCGCCCGCGTCCACCGCCTGAACCATTCGGTCACCGGTGATCTTCACCGGGAAGTCGTTGTACGTGTTCGCGTAGTCGAGCGGCAGCGCGTACTGCTCGGGACTGGTGACGCTCGCCGTCAACTCCTTCGCGTACAAACGGAACTTGGCGTAGAACTCGAGGGTTCCCTCGGTGACCTTCTCGGTCGGCGTCACATAGACGTGGTCGGTCCAGGGGCCTTGGCTGTACGTCAACCCCCAGGAGCTGCCGGGCCCTTCGCGGTGCCAGGAGGTACTGAAGCCCTGGTGCTCGGCGTCCTCCTTGGTCTTCGGCTTGATCTCCACCGCCTTGCGGGCGTCGAGCGTGACCTCGGTGTCCCCGTCGACCTTGATCTCGGGATTGCCGACGACCGACGTGCCGACGGCCACGCCGCCCGCGTCGGCGTCGTAGATCCAGGTGGCCATGGAGTACGTACCGGCCGGGACCTCCCAGGTCCCGGTGGCGCCAATGAAGCCGTATTCGTTGGCGTAGGCGCCGTTCAGCTCCTGCAATGTGTAGAGCGACGCCGCAGTGGTCGGCTTGCCGTCGCGGCCCACGAGGGAGACCTTCAGGGCGTGCGTCTTCGGCGCCTTCTCGAAGCCGACACCCGTCGTGACCAGGATGCCGTCGGCGGCCGCGGTGATGTGGCCCGCGTACCGGCCCTGGGCCGCCTTCGCCGGGTCGACACTGACCGGGACCGTGGCGGTGCCCTTCGCGGGCACGGTCACGGTGCCGGCCCCCAGGGTGACACCGGCGAGGGACGACGAGAGCTTCAACTCCACGGGGGCGTCAGTGGTGTTGGTGTAGGTGATGTCCTTGCTGTCGACCTCCGTGTCACCGTCCTCGTACTTGCCGAAGCTCAGAGCCGAGGTCGCGAAGACGTTCTGCGTGACCGCCCGCACGGCGTCGACGCGGCCGTCTCCCTGCTCGAACACGGAGTTGTCGGCGTTCGTCTTCGCGGTACTGGCCAGGGCCTGCTTGATCTGCTCGCCCGTCCAGTCCGGATGGGCCTGCGCGACCAGCGCCGCCGCGCCCGCCACATGCGGGGTCGCCATCGACGTACCGTTCGCCGCCGTGTAGTTGTCGTCGAGCGGCGTGCCCATGGAGGTACCGGAGGCGCGGGCCGCCGTGATGCTCACGCCGGGCGCGGTGATCTCCGGCTTGACCGCGTAGTCGCCGAGGCGCGGGCCACGACTGGAGAACGAGGCGAGCTTGTCGGACTTGTCGACCGCGCCGACCGTGAGCGCCGAGTCGGCGATGCCCGGTGTACCGACGGTCTGCTCCCGCGGGCCCGAGTTGCCCGAGGCGATCACGAAGAGGGTGCCCGTCGACGCGGACAGCTCGTCCACCGTCTCGCTCAGCGGGTCCGAGGGGCCGGAGGCCGTACCGCCGAGGGACATGGAGACGATGTCCGCGCCGGACTCCGCCGCCCACTCCATGCCGGCGATGATCCACGACGACTGGCCGGAGCCCGCGTTGTTGAGGACCTTGCCGACCATCAGCTCCGCGCCCGGCGCCACGCCCTTGCGCTTGCCGTCGGAAGCAGCGCCCGAGCCGGCGATCGTGGACGCGACATGGGTGCCGTGGCCGTGGCCGTCCTGTACCGCCTGATCGGGCACGAAGGTCTTCGATTCCCCGAGCTTGCCCGCGAGGTCCGGGTGTCCGGCGTCCACGCCCGTGTCCAGGACAGCGATCTTGACGCCCTTGCCGTCGTAGCCCGCCTGCCACACCTCGGGTGCGCCGATCTGCGGGACGCTGACGTCGAGGGACGCCTTGACCTTGGCGTCCAGCCAGAGCTTGTCGAGGCCGCCGTCGAGCTGCCGGGCGGCCTTGGCCGTGGGCTCGGCAGCCGTCTTCTCGGCGTCGGGGGCGATGTCCGCCCAGAACCTCTCGGCGGTCGACTTCTTCGCGGTGAGCGCCGCACCGTCGATGCCGGGCAGGGACAGCGTCCTGCGCGCGCCTTCGGGGGTCGTGTTCCCCTGGCGATAGGTGGCGATCAGCGGGATGGCGTCGGTCTTCGAGTCCGCGTACCCCTGCTTGACGAGCTGGGTGACGTTGAACAGGGCCGGGTCGAGACGGCCCGCCTGAAGCAGCGGGATCGCGTCGTTCGGTACGACGCTGACCTCGCCGTTCTGCTCGCTCGACAGGAAGGTGGCGGGCTCGCGCCCCTTGCCGCGCCGGACGTCGACGGCGGACTTGCCGTCGGCGCCGGTGGTGAGTGTGACCGTGTCGCCGGTGATGAGAGTGACGGTCTGCGTGCTCGTGGTGCTGGGCTTGGTGGCCGGCTTGGTGACCGGGGACGCGGGATCGGCCATCGAGGGCGTGATCGCCCCCGTGAGCAGACCGGCCGCGGCTGCCACGGCCCAGACGGCGTGGAGTCTTCGCATGGGTGGACTTCCTCCCCTGAACGCTGAACAGTCCCGCCCTGGTGAGCGGGAGCCAGTCATCAGAGTGAGCGCTGCGTGGAAAGCGGCTCAAGGGATTCCTGTGGCCGGGGCGTGCCAATGCTTCCTTCGGTCACATCAGTTGACGGTCTGTGCGAGGGCACCGCACGGTCAAGAGCCTGCCCCGGGAAGCAAGCGATCAGGTACCGCCTGGCGGTACGACGGTCGGGTCGCGCTCCTCACCAGGGCCGTGGCCCGCCCTTCGCCGTACGAGTCCGGTACGGCTACACCCAGCCCCGCTGAGCGGCCCGCACCCCCAGCACCACCAGCAGTTTGACCGGCACGGACGGCAACACACGGGCCTGCTCACCGAGTTCGACCATCCGCCAGGCGTGGGCCAGCGCCTGCGGCTCCTCCAGCGCGGTCGCCGCGTAGACAGCGCGGGAGACGATCCCACGGTCGAGCAGATCGGCCTGGCGGTCCAACTGCGGGGTGCGCGGGGCGAAATACGGGGGCGTTTCGAAGAGGCACACCTCGTGCTCGGCACGCGCGTACAGCTCCGCCAGACGTGCCGCGATGGCGCCCTCGCCGGAGACGACCTCCACCAGCCGTGCCGGCTCCTCGCGCAGCAGCCCGGCCTCGTACGAGGTGGCCATCTCCTCGGCGGTCGCGGCGAGGAGTTCGGACTCCGTCTCGCGCTGCCGGATCAGCGCCCGGATCGCCACACGTGGGTCGACTGCGCGCAACCCGCCCATGGAGTCCGGGGGTTGGAGCAGCCCGAGCGCGAGCAGCCGGTTGCAGGACTCGCGCACCCGCGCCGGGGAACCACCGGTCAGCAGTGCCCAGCCCGCCGCGCCGGCGTCGGGCTGGCTCAGGATCGCCTGGTGCACCAGCTCGTCGAAGGCGGAGACCCCCACCGCGGCCCAGGGGCTCGCGGCAGGGGTCTGTCTTGCCGTGTCATCTGCCATGCTCACCATGGCCCGGGACGGTAGAGCATCCTGGTACCCCGACGGGGTCGTGGGCGCACCGTATAAGTCGGTACCGGAAGACGCCCGCACGGTGCTGTACGGCTGTCGTTTCCAGTACAGCCCGCACGGTCGGCGTTCGTCCTGCCCGCCTCCTACAGCACCAGCGACCGCGCCCTGCTCATCCAGAGCGCCGTGCGGCTGCTCACCGCTCAGGGCATCGGCGTCAACTTCCGCCACGCCACGCCCGCCTCCGCGGGCCTACCGACCCGCCCGCCCACAGCGGCGCTGGGCACGCAGCTTCCGGCGGGCGCGCCGTCCCCGCCGACGGCATCCGCCACCGCATCCCGTACCCGCTAACCCGCTATTTTCCCGGAGCTCCCTGATTCCCCCGCACACCTCCGCCCGCCGCACCGCCCTCCTGCTCACCGTCGTATCCGTCGCGCTGGCCGCGTCCGCCTGCGCCACCTCCGGCAGCCCGGACGCCGACACCATAGCCACGGCCACCCGCATCGCCTCCCCCACGCCGACCGCCGAGCCGGCGCTGACGAAGCATGAGGCCCTCGCCCAGATCGCCCACTACTCCAAGATCAACAATCAGGCCAACGCCGACCGGAACCGCGCCCTGCTCGACACCGTCGAGGAGGGCCCGCTGTACGCGATGTCCGTCTCGGACTACACCGAGACCGAGGGACATGACCTCGAAGCAGTCATGTACTAGAGTTATCTCGACATCGAGATATCTGCCGAAGGCGTACCGCAGCCGCCAGAAAGTAAGGCGAACCTAACTTAGCCTTACCTTAGCGGATCGGCGAGCAGCCCGTTGGCGGCACCGCGCGGCGTCAGCCGCACATGCGTCGCGGCGCGGTGGTACGCGCACATGAATGAAGGAGACTGTCGTGTCGGCGAACAGCTTCGACGCCCGCAGCACGCTGCGCGTGGGCGACGAGTCGTACGAGATCTTCAGGCTGGACAAGGTCGAGGGCTCAGCGCGCCTCCCTTACAGCCTGAAGGTGCTGCTGGAGAACCTGCTCCGTACCGAGGACGGCGCGAACATCACCGCCGACCACATCCGCTCCATCGGCGCGTGGGACTCCCAGGCGCAGCCGAGCCAGGAGATCCAGTTCACCCCCGCCCGTGTGATCATGCAGGACTTCACCGGCGTGCCCTGCGTCGTGGACCTCGCGACCATGCGTGAGGCCGTCAAGGAGCTGGGCGGCGATCCGGCGAAGATCAACCCGCTGGCCCCGGCCGAGCTGGTCATCGACCACTCCGTCATCGCCGACAAGTTCGGCACGCCGGAGTCGTTCGCGCAGAACGTGGAGCTGGAGTACGGCCGCAACAAGGAGCGTTACCAGTTCCTGCGCTGGGGCCAGACCGCGTTCGACGAGTTCAAGGTCGTCCCGCCCGGCACCGGCATCGTCCACCAGGTCAACATCGAGCACCTGGCCCGCACCGTCATGGTGCGTAACGGCCAGGCGTACCCCGACACCCTCGTCGGCACCGACTCGCACACCACCATGGTCAACGGCCTCGGCGTGCTCGGCTGGGGCGTCGGCGGCATCGAGGCCGAGGCCGCGATGCTCGGCCAGCCCGTTTCGATGCTCATCCCGCGCGTCGTCGGCTTCAAGCTGACCGGCGAGCTGACCCCGGGCACCACCGCCACCGACCTCGTCCTCACGATCACCGAGATGCTGCGCAAGCACGGCGTCGTCGGCAAATTCGTCGAGTTCTACGGTGAGGGTGTCGGCGCGACCTCGCTCGCCAACCGCGCCACCATCGGCAACATGTCGCCGGAGTTCGGCTCGACCGCCGCGATCTTCCCGATCGACGCCGAGACCATCAACTACCTGAAGCTGACCGGCCGCGACGCGCAGCAGCTCGCGCTGGTCGAGGCGTACGCCAAGGAGCAGGGCCTCTGGCTCGACCCGGCCGCCGAGCCCGACTTCTCCGAGAAGCTGGAGCTGGACCTCGCCACGGTCGTCCCGTCCATCGCGGGTCCCAAGCGTCCGCAGGACCGCATCGTCCTGGCGAACGCCAAGGAGCAGTTCGCGCTCGACGTACGGAACTACGTGACGGACGACGAGGAGGCGGGCAAGGAGTCCTTCCCGGCCTCCGACTCGCCGGCCTCCGCCGACGGTGTGCCCACCCGCCCGACCCTCGTCACCCCGGCGGACGGGACGCCGTACGAGATCGACCACGGCGCCGTCACCGTCGCCGCGATCACGTCCTGCACCAACACCTCGAACCCGTACGTGATGGTCGCCGCCGCGCTCGTCGCCAAGAAGGCCGTGGAGAAGGGCCTCACCCGCAAGCCGTGGGTCAAGACGACCCTGGCGCCGGGCTCGAAGGTCGTCACGGACTACTTCGACAAGGCGAACCTCACGCCGTACCTGGACAAGCTCGGCTTCAACCTCGTCGGTTACGGCTGCACGACCTGCATCGGCAACTCCGGTCCGCTGGACGAGGAGATCTCCGCAGCGATCAACGAGAACGACCTGGCCGTCGCCGCGGTGCTCTCCGGCAACCGCAACTTCGAGGGCCGGATCAACCCCGACGTCAAGATGAACTACCTGGCGTCCCCGCCGCTGGTCGTGGCCTACGCGATCGCCGGCTCCATGAAGGTCGACATCACGCGCGACGCGATCGGCGTGGACCAGGACGGCAAGCCCGTCCACCTGGAGGACATCTGGCCGACCGAGGCCGAGGTCAACGAGGTTGTCGCCTCCGCCATCGGTGAGGACATGTTCAACAAGTCCTACCAGGACGTCTTCGCTGGCGACGCGCAGTGGCAGGCGCTGCCGATCCCGACGGGCAACACCTTCGAGTGGGACCCGCAGTCGACGTACGTACGCAAGCCCCCGTACTTCGAGGGCATGACGATGGAGACGACCCCGGTCGGCGACATCACCGGCGCGCGCGTGCTCGCCAAGCTGGGCGACTCGGTCACCACCGACCACATCTCCCCGGCCGGTGCGATCAAGGCGGACACCCCGGCGGGCAAGTACCTGACGGACCACGGCGTCGAGCGCCGTGACTTCAACTCCTACGGCTCGCGCCGGGGCAACCACGAAGTCATGATCCGCGGCACGTTCGCCAACATCCGCCTGCGCAACCAGATCGCGCCGGGCACGGAGGGCGGCTACACCCGCGACTTCACGCAGCCCGACGCGCCCGTGTCGTTCATCTACGACGCCTCGCGCAACTACATCGAGCAGGGCACCCCGCTGGTCGTCCTCGCGGGCAAGGAGTACGGCTCGGGCTCGTCCCGCGACTGGGCGGCGAAGGGCACGGCGCTGCTGGGCGTCAAGGCGGTCATCGCCGAGTCGTACGAGCGCATCCACCGCTCGAACCTGATCGGCATGGGCGTGCTGCCGCTCCAGTACCCGGAAGGCGCGTCGGCGCTGTCGTACGGCCTGACGGGCGAGGAGACGTTCACCTTCACGGGCGTCACCGGCCTGAACGACGGCACGACCCCGGCGACCGTCAAGGTCACGACGGACACAGGCGTGGAGTTCGACGCGGTGGTCCGCATCGACACCCCGGGCGAGGCGGACTACTACCGCAACGGCGGCATCATGCAGTACGTGCTGCGCAGCCTGATCCGCAAGTAGGCACTGACGGGCAGCAGTTGACGAAGGGCCGCACCCCACGGGGGTGCGGCCCTTCGGCGTGTGCGGTTCCGTCCCGGAGGGCCCAAACGGGGGCCAATGGAGAACGGGCCCGGAGTAGGCCCGTTTCGGGCCCCAGGGCCCGCGATCGGGCAGGTGTGCTGATCTAACGTCAGGTGTTATGTCAGCAACGGGTATGGGGGACCCCGGAGTTGGGGGATCTGGCTTAACGGTGGAGGTCGGCGGGGGCCGACTGGGAATGCCGCGGGGACTGCGCGCGGCAGTGTTCTTGCTCTGTTTCCTGTTCGGCGTCACGGTGCTGGGTACGGCCGGGTCGCTGAGCGTGGCGGCGTCGGTGGACGCCGTCGACGGCCGGTTGATCGGGCTGCTGCTGTACGCGTCGGCGCCCGGCGTGGCCGCGCTGGTGCTGGCCCGGAGGACATGGGCCGGCGGGGTGCGTGTGCGATGGGCGCTGCTCGCGCTGCAAGTCTGGCTGGTCGTCGGTGCGTTGGGGACGCTGGGTGCGGGGTCGGGGCGCGGTGTCACACAGTTGGTGGTGCCCATCACGATCACCGTGCTGCTGTTCCGGCGAACGTCGCGGGAGTGGTTCGCGCTGCCGGTGTCCGTGCGAGCGGAGCGCCGCCCGTTCCGGCTCACACGAATGATCAAGTGGCGCACGGACGGCGGCCAGAGCGCCGCCGAGTACGCGGGACTGATCGTCCTGGTCGCCGCGATCGTCACGGGCCTGGTCACCACCGGGGTCGGCGGACAGATCAGCGGGGGCCTGCGGTCCGCGGTCTGCGAGATCACGGGAAGCGCGTGCGGCGGCGGCCAGGCCGGGCCCGTCGCGGCCGACGGCGAGGACGGCACCGGGGGATCAGGGGGCGACCACAGCGACGACGGCGCGTACGGGCCGGGCTACGACGAGACCGACGACGGGTACGACCGCACCGACGACCACGCGGACGACGGCGCGTACGACCCCTCCCTTCGGGACCCCAACGGGAGGTACGAAGGCGAGGACGACAACAACGGTGACGGCGACGACGGTGAGAGCTGCACGTCCGGCTTCGGCGCGTTCTTCTCCTGCGCCGGGGACGAGTTGGGCGGCGCCTTCGACGGGTTCGTCATCGACGGTGTCGGAGGCGACATCTCCGACGCCTGGGACACGATCACCGACCCCGGTCAGGTGATCGAGGACACGGTGGAGTACGGCCGCGGACTGGGTGAGCAGTGGCTGGACGACGCGGCGGGCGCCACCGACAAATGGTCCGACGGCGACTACCTCGGTGCGCTCGGGGACTGGGGTGAGGCGTCCCTCAACACGGGCCTGACGGTGCTGGACGACAGCTTCGTCGGCGACGAGGTGCGCGAGATGTTGAACAACGGCGACTACGGCCAGGCCCTTGGCCTCGTCGGCTGGAACGTCGGCTCGTCGTTCATCCCGGGCTACGGCCAGTACCGCTGGCTGGACCGCCTGACCGGCGGGGGCGACCGGGACACACCGGACGGCGACGGCGACTCGCCCCAAGAGCAGGACGACGCACTGCCGTCCTGCCCGACGAACCACAGCTTCCTGCCGGGCACGCCGGTGCTGCTGGCCGACGGCAGTCGGATGGCCATCGACGAGGTCCGCGTGGGAATGCGCGTCATCGCCACCGATCCGGAAAGCGGTCGCACCGAAGCTCGTAGCATCGAGCGGACGATCACCACTTACGACGACAAGGATTTCACGCGCCTGACGGTCCTCACGGACTCGGGCACGGAGACCCTGACGGCGACCGACACGCATCCGTTCTGGCTGACGGACAAGGTGCGCTGGGCGGACGCCGGTGACATCAAGCCGGGCGACGACCTGCGTACGCCGGCAGGTACGTCGGTACAGGTCACCGCCGTCGAGCACTACACCAAGCGGCAGGTTACCCACGACCTCACCGTCAACGGCATCCACACGTACTATGTGCTGGCCGGGTCGACGCCAGTATTGGTCCATAACAGTAGCGGCTGCGCCGAGGACGCTTACGCCATCGAAGATCACGTCATTCCTCGCCATACGCGAGGTGGTGCCGAGGCAGATGCGACGAAGTCTCTGTTCGAAGATGGAGTAAACCTTGGGGAGTTGGCAGCGGGGAGCGCCGGGCAGATCGGCCACTACCAGCCTGCCACGGGAAACATTCGGTACTTCATTACGGGAAGAGAGATAGTGGGGACCGACCGGCACGGTCTCCCGACGAATACCTACACGATCGTTCGCGATGGCAGAGACGGAGAATTGATCACCATGCATCCAGGGCTCCCGCGCGACTTGGATCCCTGATGATCAGGGTAGACGTGAGATCTGGCAACGGAGACTCGCTGGCATCAGTTGCTGCAGATCCGGGTTTCGATCCAGTTCTCAGCGGTGTGGATCGTAAGCAGTATCCGATCCTCGGTCACTTGGATCCGTATGGAGACACGGTGCTGAATCGACTCCAGGTGGAATCCTTGCTGGAGGAGATTTCCGAAGTGAGATTTAATTCGGAAATCATGTCGGCAGAATTCGCAGACGAATTGGTGGCGCTATGTCGCGAGTGCCTGAAGCGACCCCATCGATTCCTCCGGTTCGTGGGAGAGTAGGGATGAGAGAATAACGTGCGGCAGCCTTCCGTGCCCAAACCGAGGACGACGGCGGTCAACTGCTCGCCGACGCGGCGGGTGTCGACGGCGGGTGGTGGTGGCAGCGCGCTCCGGTGCACGTGCCTTGGAGGTAGCTACGGGGGTATTGACGCCGGCGATGAATCCGGTCCGTGCCGGGGCGGACCCGATCCGGTGATTCGCACGGAAACCGCCCCACTCTCGGTGAACGCGCTGCTTGGCTGGTCCGACTGATCATTCCGTCGGAGGAAGAGGCATGCCGGAGTCTGCCGAGCCGTTCGCCATCGAGGTGGAACCGGAGGTCCGCCGCTGGCTGGAGACGCTGTCGCCTGCCGACTACCGTGCGGCCGAGAGATTCGCGGACCGTCTGGCGGCCGACGGTTCGCTGATGCCGTACCCACTGGCCAGCCATCTCGGAGAGGGCCTGCGGGAGCTTCGCATCGGGTCGGTTCGTGTGACGTACTGGCTGGCGTCAGGACGCCGTGCCGTTCTGCTTACGGTGTTCCGGAAGACCCGAATGCGCGAGACGGCTGAGGTCGAGCGTGCCCAGGCGGCACGGAGGATCTGTGCGGCGGAGCATCCACCAGCCGCTGCCCACCGCGTCTACAGTAGAAAGGAGGAGGGCTGATGAGCAGGGGATACCACACCAACTGGAACGTGCCGCCCGAGCATCGTGAAGATGCTGAGTATCGGGCTGCCGGACGGCGTATGGACTTCGCTCAAGCCGTCTACGAGCGGCGGGCACACCTGGGGTGGAGCGCGGCCGAGCTTGCGGAGCGAGCGGGGATGGCCCAGGAGGACATCGACCGTATCGAGGAGAGCGGCGTCGATCCGACCCTCGAACTCCTTGAGCGCCTGGCAATGGCGCTGCAATCGGGCGCGCGGGTCGACCCGAGCGCTTCCCCGGAATTCCGCTTTGAGGGCCGCGCCGCCTGAGCGGCAACCGACTGTCGTCAGCTACTTATCGGTTTTGACGCAGGCGACGAACTCGGCCCAGTCCGGCGCGGGTATCACGAGCGCCCCGGCTTCGGGCGCCTTGCTGTCGTGTCCTGGGGATGGTCTCGGGGGTGCCGTCCGCCCTTCACGGAGTTGCCGCCCGTGATACCGGCGGGCGGTGGCCCTGCTCGCTCCGGTCTCCTGTCGTACTCCGGACGGGAGGCTGGTTTCATTGTGTGCTGCGCACTGCATGGGCGAGTTGTGCGGCAGTCAAGAACACGAAGGGCGAGCGAGACCAGGTGCGACAATGACCGACCACTGGGGCTGGGTACATATCCAGGGCACCACCGTGCAGTTCAGCGCGCGCACCTACTCGACCCCCGCCGAAGCGCGGGCCGGGCTCCAGGTACACCTGGACGCCCATATGGGTGAGGCCGCCCAGCGGCTGCGGGACCTGCCCGCCCACGCGTCGTCAGACGCTTCCGTGCACCTTCCCGGACACACATGGCGCGTCCACGAAGCAGCATCGCCGCCACCATGGCCCGTGCTACCTCCGGGTATTGACGCCGGCGATGAACGCCGTCCAGGCCGGGGCGGGTATCGCGAGCGCCCCGGCTTCGGGCGCCTTGCTGTCGCGGACGGGGACGGCACCGGGGAGGCCGTCCGCCACCTCGACGCAGTTGCCGCCCTCGCCGTTGCTGTACGAGGACTTGCGCCAGGTGAGGCCGGTCATGTCGGCTGTCGCACTCATGGTGTTGTGTAGTCCTTCGCTGTCGATTCGAGCCAGTCGAGGGATGCCATCGGTGACAAAGCGGCGGCCTGACCAGATCGTATGACGCGTGGAAGCGGCCCACCAGCGCCGGGTCGTCGATGAGTTGGCCCGTGTGCGACCCCTCGGTGTACGCCACGTCCGGCGCGTCGCTGAAGGTCATCAGGCGGAACGTCTCCTGCACGTAGGCGTGCGCCGAAGTGGCGTACGGCACCACCTGCACCATCACCCGCCGTGCCCGTCCCAGCGAGACCAGACGGCCCAGTTGTTCGCCCATGCAGCCCGGACCACCCAACGGGACGCGCAGAGCCGCTTCGTGCAGAACCGCCCACAACGTCGGTCCGGTGTCCCCGTCGAGAATGCGCTGGCGCGCCATCCGTGCGCCTACGTACTCTTCGACCTCCTCCTGCGGGGCGAGCGGCAGCGACGCGTGCGTGATAGCCCGTGCGTAGCGCTCGGTCTGGAGCAATCCGGGAATCACGAGCGGCGAGTACGTGCAGATCGACCGTGCCAACGGCTCCAGCGCCGCCGCGTCCGCGAAGTAGTCCGCGATGCTCGTGCTCCGCGCCAGCTTCGCCAGCCGTTGCAAGTGCTCCCCGCTGCCCAGCACTTCGTC
Source organism: Streptomyces sp. NPDC050433 (assembly GCF_044458565.1). Classification (NCBI taxonomy): domain Bacteria; kingdom Bacillati; phylum Actinomycetota; class Actinomycetes; order Kitasatosporales; family Streptomycetaceae; genus Streptomyces; species Streptomyces sp. NPDC050433. The sequence goes on from NZ_JBITIB010000031.1 coordinate 19,584, forward strand.
GATCATCCGCGACATGTCCACCATCGGCCACCGCGTGGCCGACTCGAACTGGCCGATGTACGAACCGGTGCAGAACACCCGCTCGCCGAGTTGGCTCTGGGTCAGGCCGGCCTCCTCCCGCAGGCGGCGAAGTTCCGCTCCGTAGAAGGCCCTTGGGTTGGAGTACGCGTCGAGATCATTGGGTTGCGGCATGTGACCCAGCGTAGCCGTAACTCAGCACAACGTGCGCGGAAGCGGAGAAGAACCGCCACGGCGGCGACTTCGTCTCCGACAGCACGAGGCCCCGCAACGAAGGAGAACCTTGTCCATTCACCCCTTCTATGGCGTGCGCGTACTCGCCCTGGAACCCGACCTGCGGCGTGTGAGATTTCGGATCTTCGTCATCGACTACAACGCCGACCGCCGCTGGCACGCCGAACTCCCCGCCGACCCCGGCTTCTTCCTCCAGCTGCTGTGGGAGAGCGCGGAAGACCACAACGGCGCGCTCCGCCAGGTGGCCGGCTGGCGGGAGATGGACGACGACGGCTGGCTCGCCGTGAACACCCGGTGGTTCGTCGAAGGCGTCGATCGCGTCGCCGTCCGCAACGAGCAGCTGTCCGACGCGGATTGGGAGCACATCAGTGCCCTCTCCGCCTGGGCGGACGAGGGCCGTCTCGTGCAGGGCGACTACGAGGTGCGGGCCACCGACCCACGCTGGCTGGATCATCTGATACCCGGTCAGAGCTGGGAGACCGGGTATTACCCGGACCCGACCCACCAGGTGCGCGCCGAAGACGCCCCGCACCTACCGGATCTCACGGCACCGGAGGCCGTGCTCACTCCGTTCGCCGGTTCCGACAGCAGTGTGGTGGTGCTGGCCTTCTCCGACGACGGCCGCTTTCTCGCCGTCACCAACGAGGACGGCGAACTCGCCGTGTACGACATGAGAGACCGGTCCGTTCGCCTGCACGCGGAGCCCGAATCGGCGGGCCGGGACATCATGTGGGTGCCCGGACGGCATGTGGTCACGCTCAAGGAGGACGAGTACGACGAGCTTGTCCCGTGGGCCTACGACCTGGACGCCGACACCGAGACCGACCTTCCGGTGGAGCCGGGCCGCGCCCGCTCGCGCACGGGCCGCTTCCGGGTCGAGTACGGCGCCGGCGGCCGGGTCGACTTCGTCTCCGCGCCGTCCGGGGAGTCCGCGCCCGATCGCACGATTCAACTCGGTGACGCCTCACGCCGGGTCACCAGCGTGGCGTTCAGCGCGGACGAGACCCGGATGTTCGTCGGTCACGGCTTGCTGGTGCATGTGGTCGACCCCGCCACCGGCCGGACCCTGAACACCCTCACCATGCCCGGCGACTGGCTGGACGCGGTGGCGGCGAGCCCGGACGGCGCCTACCTGGCGGTCGCGACGCAGGACTGGAACGACGAGCGGACGTGCACCCCGGACATCTACCGGGTCGCCGACGGTCAACTCGTCATGCGGCGCCCGAGGAAGGACCACACACAGCCCGGCACCGGGGCCCGTGCCCTCGCCTGGTCGCCCGACGGCGCCCGGTTGGCGGCCGTCGTCGAGAACGAGATCCACCTCTTCCGCGTCGGCCTGCCGACCGAGCCGACAACCGATCTCCCCCTGGATTCACCCAGTTCGACGCGGCGCAGTCCCCGCCGTCCGGTGGGCGACCCGGCTGAGGACGTGAAGACGGGCCCCGGCGTTCGTACTCACCGCCGGGGCCCGTCCTGCCGACCAGAGAACCGCTAACGCAGCAACTCCACCTCCGACAGCTCCGCCTGACCGTCCGTCACCAAGCGGTACTTGTCGTACGACCCCGGTGAGGCCACCGTGAACGCCCTCGTCTGCTGGTCCCATGCGAAGGACTGACCCGAGCGCTTGTCGAGGGTCTTCCACGTCTTGCCGTCCGACGAGCCCTGCAACTCCCAGGCCACCGGTGACGTTTCCGCCTTGGACGACGTCAGCGTGTACTGGACCGCCTTCGTCGCCGACGGCACCGGCAGGTCCAGCGGGCCGGCCGCCAACGACATCAGCGTCTTCGACGAGTTGTCGAACAGCGCGCCGGAGCCCGTCACCGCGTCACTCCTCGGCGACGGCACCTTGTCGTCCTGCGCGATCGACACCGGCGCCGCGTCCTTGCCCGTTCCCCAGGCCGACGGCTTCGGGCCCATGTCGAACTCCAGCGTGCCGCCCTTCGCGAGCACGTCGTGCGGCAGCGCCGTGGAGTTCCACGCCTTGCCGTTGACCTTCAGGCCCTGCACGTAGATGTTCTGGGCGTTGTTCTTCGGTGCCGAGACGACGAGCTTCTTGCCGTTCTCCAGGTGCACCGTGGTCTTCGTGAAGAGCGGCGAGCCCACCGCGTACTCCCCGCTGCCCATCACCAGCGGGTAGAAGCCCATCGCGGAGAAGAGGTACCAGGCCGACTGCTCGCCGTTGTCCTCGTCGCCGTGGTAGCCCTGCCCTATCTCGCTGCCGGTGTAGAGGCGGCCCAGCACCTCGCGGACCTTCTCCTGCGTCTTCCAGGGCTGCGAGGCCGCGTTGTACATGTACGTGGCGTGGTGGGCGACCTGGTTCGAGTGGCCGTACATGCCCATCCGGACGTCCCGCGCCTCCGTCATCTCGTGGATGACGCCGCCGTAGGACCCCTTGAACTCCGGTGACGCGGTCTCCGGCGTCGCGAAGTACTCGTCCAGCTTGTCGCCGAGACCCGCGCGCCCGCCGTACAGGTTGGCGAGTCCGCGTGAGTCCTGGGCGGCCGTGAAGGCGTAGCCCCACCCGTTCGTCTCGGTGTAGTCGTAACCCCACACGCGCGGGTCGTACTCGTCGCTCGGCACCCGCCAGTCGCCCTTCAGGTCCCGGCCCTGGAAGAAGCCGGCCTTCGAGTCGAACAGCGAGACGTAACTCTGCGCGCGGTTGAGGAAGTACGCGGACTCCTCCTTGTACCGCTTCTGGCCCGTCTCCTTGTAGAGCTTCTCGCCCATCTTCGCGATGCCGTAGTCGTTGAGGTATCCCTCCAGCGACCACGACAGGCCCTCATGGGTCTCCGTGGAGGCATAGCCGAGGAACGGCGACGTCTCCATCCCCTTGCGGCCCACTCCCGCGCTCGGCGGCTTCACCGTCGCGTTCTTCAGCGCCGCCTCGTACGCCGCCTTCGCGTCGAAGTCGACACCCTTCACATACGCGTCGGCGAACGCCACGTCCGAACTGGTGCCGGTCATCAGGTCGGCGTAGCCGGGGGAGGACCAACGGGAGATCCAGCCGCCGTCCTTGTACTGCTGGACGAAGCCGTCCACCAGCTTCCCGGCCTTCTTAGGCGTCAGGAAGGAGTACGCGGGCCAGGTCGTCCGATAGGTGTCCCAGAAGCCGTTGTTGACGTACACCTCGCCCGTGACGATCTTCGCGCCCGTGTGGGTGGGGGAGTCCGTGCCCGTCTTCGGCACGAAGGGGCTCGCGTACTGCTGCCGCGGCTTCTGCTTCGTACCCGTGTTCTCGAAGCCGGAGTTGGGATACAGATACAGCCGGTAGAGGCTGGAGTAGAGCGTCGTGAGCTGGTCCTTGTCGGCGCCCTCGACCTCCACCTTCCCCAGGACGTCGTCCCAGGCGCGCTGCGCGTCCTTCTTGACCCGGTCGAAGCCGAGGTCGTCCGGCAGCTCGTCCGCCAGGTTCTTCTTCGCCTGGTCGACACCGATCAGCGAGGTCGCGATCCGCAGGTTGACGGTGCGGTCCTGGCCCGCGTCGAGACGCATGTACCCGGTGACGTCCTCACCGCCGCCGCCCGGAAGCTTGCCGCTGCCGGTGACGGCCGCGTCGAAGACGCCGTACACGAACAGCCGCGTGGCGCCCGTCGACAGACCGCTGCGGACGTCGGAGTAACCGGTGAAGGACCGGTTCTCGGCGTCGATGGTCAGACCGCCCGCGTTGGTGATGTTGTCGAGTACGACGCTCGCGTCGTCACCGGGATACGTGAACCGCATCGCCGCCGCGTGATCCGTCGGGGTGATCTCCGCCTTGAGGCCGTTCTCGAACGTCACGCCGTAGTAGTGCGGTCTGGCGATCTCGTTCTCGTGCCGGAACGGCAGCGCGCGCGCCGAGCGCGACGCGTCCGGGGTGCCGCTCGCCGCCGAGGGCATCAGCTGGAAGGTCTGGCGGTCGCCCATCCAGGGGCTCGGCTCATGGCTCGCGGACAGCGCCTGGAGGGTGGGCAGGTTGTCGCTGTTGTTGCGGCGTGAGTACTCGTACAGCCAGCTCGTGGATCCGGCATCGGTCACCGGCGTCCAGAAGTTGAAGCCGTGCGGCACGGCGGTGGCCGGGAAGGTGTTGCCGCGCGAGAACGAACCGCTGGAGTTGGTGCCGCGTGTGGTGGACGCGTAGTCCGAGAGGTGCGCGAGGCGCTTCTCGGGCGCCTTCACCGCCAGCGCGATGTCGTCCACCCAGCCCTGGAACTTCGCCGGGCCCTTGGGGGAGTCGTACGCCACGAGTATCCGGTCCACCGTCTTGCCCGCGGCGACCGAACCGATCCGGGAGGCGACCGCGTTCCACTGGTTGACGTACAACCGCTTGGCCTCGCCCTGGCCCTGAGGGGACATCACCCCGCCGTGCGAGTCGAGGGCCTTCAGATCGCTCAGGTAGGTGCCGTCGGTGAAGGCGAGATCCACCGAGACGTTCGTGGCGGGGTAGTTGAGGTCCGTCTCCGGCATGGAGGGGTAGATCCGGTACGACAGCTCCGTGTCGGCGCGCACGGCCGTGTTGACGTCGAAGACCTTGTTGTACGAGTAGCCCCGGCCGTCCGGCTTGTGCGAACCGGCGTACTCCAGCGCGCGCTTACCGGTGAATCCGGCGTTGGACTTGGCGGTGGGGGAGCCGCCGGGGCCGCTGTCGACCTGGCTGCGCATGTCGGCGGGCGGCGGTGTGGTGGTGTCGCCGTCGGAGAACTGGACGTCGGCGAGCTGGGTGGCGTCGCCCGCTCCGTTGTTCTTGGTGATGTCCAGCCGGTAGTGCGCGTACGCGGTGGAATTGTCGAAATCGTATGACTTTGTCTGGAATCGTTCTCCGAAGGTCTGGTCCACCCTTGTGTCAAGGGTCTTCCAGTCCTTGCCGTCCGTCGATCCCTGGAGCTTCCAGTCCTTGGGGTCGCGCTCGGCGTGGTCGTTCGCCGACGTGAGCGCGTAGGTCACGACCTTGACGGGGGTGTCCAGGTCGAACTCGACCCAGGCGGTCGGCTCGAAGGCCAGCCACTTGGTGCTCGACTGGACGTCGACCAGGTTCTCCTTGCCCTCGCCGCCGCCCGTGTTCTCGTCGCTGGCGCGCAGCTCGACGACCCGGTCGGTGACATTGCCCGGAATGCCGGCGTTGAACTCGCCGGTCACGCCCGAGGATCGCTTCTCCCCGTCAGATCCGGTATCGACCGTATTGCGCCAATCCGGCTGTATGTCGCCCTCCTCGAAAGAGGACGCGAACGTGTCCTTGGCGGCTGCGGCCTTGGCGGGCTGTGCTACGGCTGCCGAGTGTGCGGTGACGACGAGCAGCGAAGCGACAGCCACCAGGGCGGCGTTGCGGCGCTGCGTGAGCCGGGGTCTTGGTGTGCGCTGCATCCCGAGCGTTCCTCCTGGCGGAAGCGTGACGGACAACGTTGTCAAAAGTCATGCGCGGGTTAAGTAGTGGTACAGGAGGGGCAAGGTGTCAAGGGTGTTGCCGGTGTGAGATGAAAGGAACCGGCCATTCTGCCGCGCATGTTTCATGGAATGTGCATCCAACTGCGCGCGTCGAGAGCGCGTCAAGAGCGCGCCGGCGGTCCGGGATATCGCGCCGCCCAGCGATCCGGAAAATGCGGCGAGAACCGTACGGATGCCGCGCGGTCCTTCTGAAACCCGTCTCAGGTCTCAACTAGGGAAAGACTCCCGACCAAACCTGCTTTCGATCTTGCTCAGTCGACGTGAAGTGGACTATACCTGTCGCAGTCCGCCTCGCCGGGTCTGGAACGGCGAAGGACCGTGAGACGGGGGTGGGTTGGGTGCCGCGATGCCGCGACGCACCCTGCCGCCAACCATTCAGGCCGTCCCTGTTGTAATCACGCATCACGCATCACGCATCACGCGACTCGTACGACCGACGCTCAGCAACACGCTCGACAACACGCAGCAACAACGCGCACGGCTATCACCACCACAATCGTGCACGACCGAGCTTCATTTGACCGCGGTGGCGGGGCCCTTCTGCCTCAGGCGAGAAGGACGGGCGACCGGTACACCGCCTGAGTCCTGGAGAAGGCGAGGACTTGAGCATGGGATCCACCGCTCACAGCAATGAGGGCCTTGGCCGTCGTGATCTGATCAAGCGTTCCGCCGCAGTCGGCCTGATCACTGTGCCGACGATGAGTTTCCTGGCGTCCTGCGCGAGCAGCGACAGCGGCGACGAGAAGGTCGACAAGGGCAAGACCACGGCGAAGAACCCCCTCGGAGCCAACGAGACGGCGCAGCTCGACGTCGTCATCTTCAACGGCGGTTTCGGTGAGCAGTACGCCATCGACGCGGAGAAGCGGTACAACGAGGCTTTCCCGAAGGCCCCGAAGGTCAAGCACGCCGCGACCGAGAAGATCCAGTCCACGCTCCAGCCGAGGTTCAACGGCGGCACCCCGCCGGACCTGATCGACAACTCCGGCGCCGAGCAGATGGACATGGGCGTTCTGGTGGGCAAGAAGCAGCTCACCGACCTCACGGCGCTGATGGACGCCCCGTCGTACGACGACCCGGCGAAGAAGGTCCGCGACACCCTGCGCCCCGGCATCGTCGAGATGGGTCAGTTCGACGGCGACCCCGTCTGGATCATGTACTACGCCTACACGGTGTACGGCGTCTGGTACTCGCAGACCGCGCTGGAGAAGCTCGACGCGACGTACCCCGAGACGTGGGACGACATGCTCGCGCTCTGCGCCAAGGCGAAGAAGCAGGGCATCGCGGGCTGGACGTACGCGGGCAAGCACCCGTACTACATCCCGTTCTCGCTCTACCCGCTGATCGCCAAGATCGGTGGCGTCGAGGTCCTCGACAAGATCGACAACCTGGAGCCGAACGCCTGGAAGGACCCGGCGGTCAAGACGGCGCTTGAGGCGTACTACGAGCTGGTCAAGAAGGACTACATCCTCAAGGGCACCCCCGGCCTGGACCACATCCAGTCGCAGACCGCCTGGACGAAGGGCAAGGCGCTCTTCATCCCGAACGGTTCATGGGTGGAGAACGAGGCCGCCAAGACCATGCCGGCCGACTTCAACCTCGCGGTCGGCGCGCCGTCCAGCATGGACGCCTCCGACAAGCTGCCGTTCGGTACCCTCTGGGCGTCCGGCGGTGAGCCCTTCATCGTGCCGCAGAAGGCCAAGAACCCGCAGGGCGGCATGGAGTTGCTGCGCATCATGCTCAGCGAGGAATCGTCGAAGAACTTCACCTCGCAGGTGAAGTCGCTGACCGCCCTCAACGGCGGTACGGACGGCATCGAGCTGACGCCGGGCCTCAAGTCCGCCGTCGCCACCCTGGACAAGGCGGGCGAGAACGTTGTCAACCCGCGTATACAGGACTGGTACGTCAAGCTCCAGAAGGAGCAGATCGGTGTCGCCGGCCTCGGCGAGATGATGGCCGGGCGCGCCACCCCCGCCGAGACCATCAAGAAGATCCAGGGCTTCGCGGATGCCGCCGCGAAGGACCAGTCCATCAAGCACTACAAGCACCAGTGAGCAGGCGTCACCAGCGGCGGCATCCGCGGACAGATCGGGGTCGGATCCATGCAGCACGGTAAATACCGGTTCATTGTGGGGTTCTTGATCGCCCCCTTGGCGTTGTACGCGATCTTCGTCATATGGCCGTTCATCCAGTCCATCTACTACTCCTTCACGGACTGGACGGGGCTGAGTTCCGACTTCAAGATGGTGGGCTTCGACAACTACAAGAAGATGTTCGAGGACGACATCTTCTGGAAGTCCTTGCAGCACAGCGTGCTGTTCGTGCTGCTGCTGCCGCTGGTGACGCTCGGCATCGCACTGTTCCTCGCCTTCATGATCAATGTCGGCGGGCGGCAGAAGAAAGGCGCCGCGATCAGAGGCGTGCGCGGTTCGGGTTTCTACAAGATCGCGTATTTCTTTCCGCAGGTGCTCTCCATCGCGATCGTCGCCCTTCTTTTCCAGTTCGCCTACAACCCGGAGAGCGGAGCCATCAACGCGGCGCTCTCCGCGGTGGGTCTGGACAACATCCAGCCGCTCTGGCTGGGTGACCCGGATCTCGCACTCTGGTGCGTGATGGCGGTCCTGATCTGGAGCACGGTCGGCTTCTTCGTCGTCCTCTTCTCCGCCGGAATGGCCTCCATTCCGAGGGACTACTACGAGGCGGCGCTGCTGGACGGCGCGGACCGGTTCACCACCTTCTTCCGGATCACGCTTCCGCTGCTCTGGGACACCGTGCAGGCCGGCTGGATCTACATGGGCATCCTGGCGCTCGGCGCCGAGGCGTTCGCGGTCGTCCAGATCATGACCGTGGGGCCGGGCGGTGGCGGACCCGACTACTCGACCACGGTCCTGCCGCTGTACGTCTACCAAACGGCCTTCAGGGACGCCCAGGCCGGATACGCCACAACGATCGGTGTCGCTCTGCTCGTGGTGACGCTGTCCTTCGCGGCAGTCGTGACGAAGCTGGGCCGGCGCGAGCGGCTGGAGTTCTGATGAAGACCACTGACACGACTCCGGCCATGCTCCCCGAGGAGCCGCAGGACCGCTCGCCCGTGACCAAGGTGAACGCCCCGCCGGCGAAGGAGAAGCGCGAGGGCAACGTCCTCAACGTCTTCTCGCACGGTGTGCTGGTCATCTGGGCGCTGCTGGTCGTCCTGCCGCTGCTGTGGGCGGTGATGTCCTCCTTCAAGGACGACAACTCCATCTTCAGCTCGCCCTGGGCGCTGCCGGACAAGCTCCACTTCGAGAACTGGTCGCGGGCCTGGACCCAGGCGCGTATGAGCGACTACTTCCTCAACACCATTCTGGTGGTGGGGGGTTCGCTGGTCGGCACCCTGGTGCTCGGCTCGATGGCCGCGTACGTGCTGGCGCGCTTCGATTTCCCCGGGAACCGCTTCGTCTATTTCCTCTTCATCGGAGGGATGAGCTTCCCGATCATCCTGGCGCTGGTCCCGCTGTTCTTCGTCATGAACAACATGGGGCTGCTGAACACCACGCACGGCCTGATCCTGGTGTATATCGCCTACTCACTGCCGTTCACGGTGTTCTTCCTGTCGTCCTTCTTCAGAACGCTGCCGACGTCGGTGGCAGAGGCGGCGATCATCGACGGCGCCTCGCACACCAGGACCTTCTTCCAGATCATGCTGCCGATGGCCAAGCCGGGTCTGATCAGCGTGGGTATCTTCAACTTCCTCGGCCAGTGGAACCAGTACATGCTGCCGACGGTGCTCAACACCGACCCGGACAAGAAGGTGCTCTCGCAGGGGCTGGTGCAGCTGGCGGTCAGCCAGGGTTACAAGGGCGACTACTCCGGGCTCTTCGCCGGACTGGTGATGGCGATGCTGCCGGTGCTCGCCGCGTACATCATCTTCCAGCGCCAGGTCGTCGCGGGGCTGACGGCGGGAGCGCTCAAGTAGCCGAGCCGTCCCGCGGCTTCACGCCGTGCCGCACCACTGAACCGCACCACCGAACCGCCCTCCGGCCCCTCGCCGGAGGGCGGTTCGCCGCGTTCCGGGCCCGCGCGCGGGGGTTCGTTCGGTATCCATCCCGAGCCGAAGGGGGACTTTTCGCCACCAGCCCTGGCCTGAAATCGCCAAAACGGCGAAGTTCGCAGGTCAGATGCGTCGGTACGGTATGCATCCGGGGTCGGCACTGCTCAAGGTCTTGACGGGAAGCGACCCGAAAGGCTGAGCTTAGAGTTCACAAGTTGGAGATACGTCGGGGTCTCATAGGCGCGACCCCGGCCGGGGGCGGCGGTCGTGCCGCCTGCCAAGGGCAGGAGTGGATCAGTTGTGGAGACTCCAGGGTCGCAGTCGTCTCTGCACCGGGCGAATCTGGAGCGTGTCGTGCGCGCGGTGCGCATGGCGGGCTCGCTCACCCAGGCGGAGATCGCCCGGAGCACCGGGCTGTCGGCGGCCACGGTCTCCAACATCGTCCGTGAGCTGAGGGAGGGCGGCACCGTCGAGGTGACGCCCACCTCGGCGGGGGGCCGCAGGGCCCGCAGCGTCTCGCTCAGCGGCGACGCCGGCATCGTCGTCGGCGTCGACTTCGGGCATACGCATCTGCGGGTCGCCGTCGGCAATCTGGCCCACCAGGTGCTCGCCGAGGAGTCCGAACCGCTGGACGTGGACGCCTCGTCGGCATACGGCTTCGGCCGGGCCGAGGAGCTGGTGGAGAGGCTGATCGAGGCGACCGGGGTCGGCCGCCAGAAGGTCATCGGCGTGGGCCTCGGGGTGCCGGGCCCGATCGACGTCGTCTCGGGCACGCTCGGCTCCACCTCGATCCTGCCGGGCTGGACGGGGATCAACCCCAGCGAGGAGCTGGCGGGCCGGCTCGGCGTGCCGGTGTACGTCGACAACGACGCCAACCTGGGGGCCCTCGGCGAGCTGGTCTGGGGCAGCGGCCGGGGCGTGAAGGACCTCGCGTACATCAAGGTCGCCAGCGGCGTCGGCGCCGGGCTGGTCATCGAAGGTCAGATCTACCGCGGACCGGGCGGTACGGCGGGTGAGATCGGGCACATCACGCTCGACGAGTCGGGCCCCGTCTGCCGCTGCGGCAACCGCGGCTGCCTGGAGACCTTCACGGCGGCCCGCTACGTACTGCCGCTGCTCAGGTCCAGCCACGGCCGCGACCTGACCATGGAGCGGGTCGTGCAGCTGGCCAGGGAGGGCGACCCCGGCTGCCGCCGGGTGATCGCCGACGTCGGGCGCCACATCGGCAGCGGCGTCGCCAATCTCTGCAATCTGCTGAACCCCAGCCGGGTGGTGCTCGGCGGCGATTTGGCGGAGGCTGGGGAGCTGGTCCTCGCGCCGATCCGCGAGTCGGTCTCCCGGTACGCGATCCCCAGTGCGGCCAGACAGCTCTCGGTGCTTCCGGGGGCCCTCGGCGGACGTGCCGAAGTGCTCGGCGCACTCGCCCTCGTACTGAGTGAGATGGGCGATTCGACCCTTCTGGAGAGCACACAGCCCATAGGCTCGGCTGTCTTCACTTAGATAACGAATGGCACCGTTGTCATCTCGTTAAGGATTTACTCCTTGACGCTGCGTCCGCAGCGGAGTTGACTTCCAGCCACCTCGGCCGCAACGTCGCGGCCTCGTCAGGGAGGTTTCTGAAGTGAACGCACATCTCCGACGTGCTGCCGTGGCCGCCGCTGCGACCGCGATGGCCGTCTCGCTCGCCGCCTGCGGAAGTGCCAAAGAGTCCGGTGACTCGGCGAAGGAGTCCAAGAAGGCGGACGGCCCGCTGACCATCGGTCTGCTGCTGCCCGAGAACCAGACCGCGCGTTACGAGAACTTCGACAAGCCGCTGATAGAGAAGCGCGTCAGGGAACTGACCGACGGCAAGGGCAAGGTCGTCTACGCCAACGCCAAGCAGGACGCCTCGGCCCAGAACCAGCAGGCCGACACGATGGTCACCAACAAGGTCGACGCCCTGATCGTGGACGCCGTCGACTCCAAGGCCATCGCCGGCTCGGTCAAGAAGGCCAAGGAGGCCGGCATCCCGGTCATCGCCTTCGACCGCCTCGCCGAGGGTCCGATCGACGGCTACGTCTCCTTCGACAACGAAGAGGTCGGCCGCGTCCAGGGCCAGGCGCTCCTGGACGAGCTGGGACCGAAGGCGAAGGACGGTGAAATCGTCATGATGAACGGCGCGATCACCGACCCGAACGCCGCCCTCTTCAAGAAGGGCGCCAAGTCCGTCCTTGAGGGCAAGGTGACGATCGGCAAGGAGTACGACACCAAGGAGTGGAAGCCGGAGAACGCCAACGCCAACATGGAAGGCGCGATCTCGGCCCTGGGCAAGGACAAGATCGTCGGCGTCTACTCCGCCAACGACGGCATGGCGGGCGGCATCATCACCGCCCTCAAGGGCGCGGGCATGAACCCGCTCCCGCCGGTCACCGGCCAGGACGCCGAACTCGCCGGTGTGCAGCGCATCGTCGCCGGTGAGCAGTTCATGAGCGTCTACAAGCCGTACCCGACCGAGGCCGCCATCGCCGCCGAGATGGCCGTCGCCGTCGCGAAGGGCGAGTCCCTGGACTCCATCGCCAAGACGAAGCTCGACAGCGCCACCACCAAGGGCATCCCGTCGGTCCTCGTCCCGGTCGTCTCGCTGACCAAGGACAACATCAACGACACGGTGATCAAGGACGGCATCTACACCGCCGGCGAGATCTGCACCGCGAAGTTCAAGGCCAAGTGCGACACCCTCGGCGTCAAGTAGCCGATCGGTAACGATTGGTAAGACCGCGGAAACCCGCCCTGAAGCCTGTCCGGCGCCCCGCCCTCAACTGTCCCGCTACCGGGCGGGGCGCCGGACGGACCACTTCACGGCTTTTCGCCGTTGCTGCCTCTCTCCCGCTCTTCCGTAGTTCTCTCTTCTGCTCGACCCCCGCGCTCACCACCCCCGGGCGCGGTATCCCCGCCGGCCAGGCGGCGAAGGAGATGGTTTACGTGACCGCTACGCCCGTGCTGGCGTTGCGAGGGGTCTCCAAGCGGTTCGGTGCCGTGCAGGCGCTCACCGACGTAGAGCTTGAGGTCCATGCCGGACAGGTCGTCGCCCTCGTGGGCGACAACGGCGCCGGCAAATCCACGCTCGTCAAGACGATCGCCGGAGTCCACCCCATCGATGACGGCGTCATCGAGTGGGAAGGCAGGTCGGTCGCGATCAACAAGCCGCACGACGCCCAGGAGCTGGGTGTGGCGACGGTGTACCAGGACCTCGCGCTCTGCGACAACCTCGATGTCGTGGGCAATCTGTACCTCGGCCGGGAGCTGCGCTCCTGGGGTGTCCTCAACGAGGTCGAGATGGAGCGCCGCGCCCGCGAGCTGCTCACCACGCTGTCGATCCGCATCCCCAGCGTGCGCATCCCGATCGCCTCGCTCTCCGGCGGCCAGCGCCAGACCGTGGCCATCGCCCGGTCCATGCTCGGCGAGCCCAAGCTGGTGATCCTCGACGAGCCCACGGCGGCCCTCGGCGTCGAGCAGACCGCACAGGTCCTCGACCTGGTCGAGCGGCTGCGCGAGCGCGGTTACGCGGTGATCCTCGTCAGCCACAACATGGAGGACGTCCGCGCGGTCGCCGACAAGGTCGCCGTGCTCAGGCTGGGCCGTAACAACGGCTTCTTCGACGTCGCCGGCACCTCGCAGGAAGACATCATCTCCGCGATCACCGGTGCCACGGACAACGCCGTGACCCGACGCGCGGCGCGCAACGTGGAGGTTAAGAAGTGAGTCTCGACAAGGCCTCCGCCCCCGTCGGCACCGCCGACGACGCGCCCGCCCCGGCGGCCGGCGCGGCCACCGTCGCCGTGGACCCCCGTCTTCTCGTACGCGAGCAGGGATTCGCCGGCTATGTGTCGGAGTTCAAGCGCAAGATGCGCGGTGGTGACCTCGGTTCGATCCCGGTCGTCATCGGCCTGATCATCATCTGGGCGATCTTCACCAGCCTCAACTCGAACTTCCTGACCGCCGGCAACCTCTCCGACATCTCGGTCGCCATGGTCGGCACCGGCATGATCGCGGTCGGCATCGTCTTCGTCCTGCTGCTCGGCGAGATCGACCTGTCGGTCGGCTCGGTCAGCGGTGTGGCGGGCGCCGCCTTCGCGGTCCTCGCCGTCACCCACGGCATGGCGGAGTGGCTGGCGCTGATCCTGGCCATCCTCACGGGCGCCGTCGCGGGCGCCATCCACGGCTTCTTCTTCGCCCGCGTGGGCGTGCCCGCGTTCGCCGTGACCCTGGCGGGACTGCTGTTCTGGAACGGCTTCATGCTCCAGATCCTCGGCGACAACGGCACCATCAACCTGGACTCCGAGGGCCTGGTCGCCAAGCTGACCGGCTACTACTTCTCCGACGTCGCCGCCGCCTACGGGCTCGCGGTGGTCGCGGTGGCCGGTTTCTTCCTCTCGTCGTTCTTCGACAACCGCCGCCGCGCCGCCGCCGGTGTCCCGTCCCGGCCGCTGAGCGAGATCGTCGTCCGTACGGCCCTGCTGGCGGTCCTCGCCTTCGCCGCGGCGATCATGTTCAACCAGTACAAGGGCCTGCCGCTGGCCGTGCTGATCTTCCTGGTCGTGCTGGTGCTGACGGACTTCGTGCTCCGCCGCACCTCCTTCGGCCGCAAGGTCTTCGCACTCGGCGGCAGCGTCGAGGCATCCCGGCGCGCGGGCATCAGCGTCGTCGGCGTGCGGATCGCGGTCTTCTCCATCGCGGGCACCTTCGCCGCGATCGGCGGTCTCTTCATCGCCTCGAAGATCACCTCCGCCAACCAGGGCGCCGGCGCCGGTGAGCTGCTGATGAACGCCATCGCCGCGGCCGTCATCGGTGGCACCAGTCTCTTCGGCGGCCGGGGCCGTACCTGGAACGCGCTGCTCGGTGTGCTCGTCATCACGTCGATCCAGTACGGGCTGGCCCTCCAGGGCATCGCCTCGCCGATCCAGTACATGATCACCGGTGGTGTGCTCTTGGCCACGGTCGTCATCGACGCCGTCACCCGGAAGACCCAGAAGACCGCCGGCCGCGCCTGACAGCCGCCCGACAGTCGTCACCCCGTGTCGTGCCCGGTACCGGACCCCCGGTGCCGGGCACGTACGCGTCGCGGCGGAGCCTCGGCAGGCGTACGTCTGACACACGCACAGATGCTCGGACGGTGAATCACGCACCGGCGGATGACGCCCACCGCGACGGGAACACTAGACTCGGCGAACCGGCACGCCAGATCACTTCAACGCAAGGAGGCACGGTGACACAACCGCGCGCAGCGCGACCGTCCCACGCGGCGGTGGGCGACCGATGGGACCTGCTGGCCCGGATCAAGGGCCCTCGTGATCTGGACCGCCTCGGCCCCGAGCAGCTGAACCAGCTCGCCGGAGAGATCCGGTCCTTCCTGGTCGACGCCGTCTCCAAGACCGGCGGACACCTCGGTCCCAACCTCGGCGTCGTCGAGTTGACGATCGCTCTGCACCGGGTTTTCGACTCGCCCAGGGACAAGGTCCTCTTCGACACCGGCCACCAGTCCTATGTGCACAAACTGCTCACGGGACGTCAGGACTTCTCGAAGCTCAAGAGCAAGGGCGGCCTCTCCGGCTACCCGTCCAGGGCCGAGTCCGAGCACGACATCATCGAGAACTCGCACGCCTCGACCGTCCTCGGCTGGGCCGACGGCTTCGCCAAGGCCAACCAGGTACTGCGCCGCGACGACCACGTCGTCGCCGTCATCGGCGACGGCGCGCTCACCGGCGGCATGGCCTGGGAGGCGCTGAACAACATCGCCGCCGCCAAGGACCGCCCGCTCGTCATCGTCGTCAACGACAACGAGCGCTCCTACGCGCCCACCATCGGCGGCCTCGCGAACCATCTCGCGACCCTGCGCACGACCGACGGCTACGAGCGCTTCCTGGCCCGGGGCAAGGACATCCTGGAGCGCACCCCGGTCGTCGGCCGCCCGCTCTACGAGACGCTGCACGGCGCGAAGAAGGGCCTCAAGGACTTCATCGCCCCCCAGGGCATGTTCGAGGACCTGGGCCTGAAGTACGTGGGCCCGATCGACGGTCACGACGTGGAGGCGATGGAGTCGGCCCTCCAGCGCGCCAAGCGCTTCGGCGGCCCCGTCATCATCCACTGCCTCACCGAGAAGGGCCGGGGCTACCAGCCCGCGCTCCTGGACGAGGCGGACCGCTTCCACGCCGTAGGCAAGATCCACCCCGACACCGGTCTGCCGATCGCCAGTTCCGGCGTCGACTGGACCTCGGTGTTCGGCGAGGAGATGGTCAAGCTCGGCAACGAGCGCGCCGACATCGTCGCCATCACCGCCGCGATGCTCCAGCCGGTCGGCCTGGAGAAGTTCGCGAAGAGGTTCCCGGACCGGGTGTACGACGTGGGGATCGCCGAGCAGCACGGGGCGGTGTCGGCGGCGGGCCTGGCCAGCGGCGGACTGCACCCCGTCTTCGCCGTGTACGCGACCTTCCTCAACCGCGCCTTCGACCAGGTCCTGATGGACGTCGCCCTGCACAACTGTGGAGTGACGTTCGTACTCGACCGTGCGGGCATCACCGGCACCGACGGCGCCTCCCACAACGGCATGTGGGACATGTCGATCCTCCAGTGCGTGCCGAACCTGCGGATCGCCGCCCCGCGCGACGCCGACCAGGTACGCGCGCAGCTCCGGGAGGCCGTCGAGATCGACGACGCCCCCACCGTGGTGCGCTTCTCCAAGGGCGCCGTCGGACCGGCGGTCGCCGCCGTGGGCAAGGTCGGCGGCATGGACGTGCTGCGCAAGCCGGCCGAGGGCCCGGCGGACGTCCTGCTGGTGTCGGTCGGCGCGCTCGCCCCGATGTGTCTGGAGGTCGCCGATCTCCTGGACAAGCAGGGGATTTCGACGACCGTGGTCGACCCGCGCTGGGTCAAGCCCGTCGACGAGGCGCTGGCGCCGCTCGCCGATCAGCACCGCGTCGTCGTCACGGTCGAGGACAACAGCCGTGCGGGCGGCGTCGGTTCGGCCGTCGCCCAGTCCCTGCGGGACGCCGGGGTCGACATCCCGCTGCGGGACTTCGGCATCCCGGCCCGCTTCCTCGACCACGCGTCACGCAAGGAGCTGCTGGCCGAAATCGGTCTGACGGCCCCGGACATCGCGCGCCAGGTCACCGGCCTCGTCTCGCGGATCGACGGCCGTATGGCCGGCGCGCCGTCGGCCGAGGAGATCGCGCGCGACTGACGCGACCGCGCCGGAACGCGCCGCGACCGAACACAGCGGCGGACGGGCCGGTCGGACTCCCTGTACGGGTGGTCCGACCGGCCCATCCGTGTGAAAAAGACGCCTCCTGGCGCCGGGGCCGCCGAGCGCCTCTCGATCATGGCGGGTACCACGCACTCGGAGGTACGCCGGTGAGCAGCCAGCACGACACGGGACCCAGCAGACATCCCTTGTTCCGCACGAAGACCGTCGAACAGTCCATCCGGGACACCGAGGAGCCGGAGCACACGCTCAAGAAGTCGCTCTCCGCGCTCGATCTGACGGTCTTCGGTGTCGGTGTCATCATCGGCACCGGCATCTTCGTCCTCACCGGCGCCGTCGCCAAGGACAACGCGGGCCCCGCCACCGCCCTCGCCTTCGTCGTCGCCGGCATCGTCTGCGCCCTCGCGGCCGTCTGCTACGCGGAGTTCGCCTCGACCGTGCCGGTGGCCGGGTCCGCGTACACCTTCAGCTACGCCTCACTCGGCGAACTGCCCGCCTGGATCATCGGCTGGGACCTCGTCCTCGAATTCGCCCTCGCCACCGCCGTGGTGGCCGTCGGCTGGTCCGGTTATGTGCAGTCGCTGTTCGCCAACGCGGGCTGGCACCTGCCCGACTCGCTCGCCGGCACCAGCGCGGAAAAGGGCTTCGGCTTCGACCTGCTGGCCTTTCTGCTCGTCCTGCTGCTGACCGGGATCCTCGTGCTCGGGATGAAGCTCTCCGCCCGCGTCACCGCGGTGGTCGTGGCCATCAAGGTGGCCGTCGTCCTGATCGTCATCATCGCCGGCTCGTTCTACATCAACTCCGCGAACTACTCGCCCTTCATCCCCAAGGCCCAGGAGCAGCCCGCAGGCGCCGGGCTCAACTCCCCGCTCATCCAGCTGATGTTCGGCTACGCGCCCACCAACTTCGGGGTCATGGGCATCTTCACCGCCGCGTCCGTCGTCTTCTTCGCCTTCATCGGCTTCGACATCGTCGCCACGGCCGCCGAGGAGACGAAGGTGCCGCAGCGCGACATGCCACGCGGCATCCTCGGCTCACTGATCATCTGCACCCTGCTCTACGTGGCCGTCTCCATCGTCGTCACCGGTATGCAGCACTACACCCAACTCACCGTGGACGCACCGCTCGCCGACGCCTTCAAGGCCACCGGCCATCCGTTCTACGCGGGCGTGATCAGCTTCGGCGCCGCCGTCGGCCTCACCACTGTGTGCATGATCCTGCTGCTCGGCCAGACCCGCGTGTTCTTCGCGATGAGCCGTGACGGGCTGCTCCCAAGGGTCTTCGCGCACGTCCACCCCAAGTTCCACACCCCGTACCGCTCGACGGTGCTTCTCGGCGTGCTCATCGCGATCGTCGCGGGCTTCACCAGCATCGAGGAGCTGGCCTCGCTGGTGAACATCGGAACGCTCTTCGCCTTCGTCGTCGTCGCGATCGGCGTGGTCATCCTGCGCCGTACGCGCCCCGATCTGCCGAGGGCCTTCCGCACCCCGCTGGTGCCGTGGCTGCCGGCCGCGTCCGTGCTCGCCTCGCTGTGGCTGATGCTCAATCTGCCGGCGGAGACCTGGCTGCGGTTCGCCATCTGGATGGCCGTCGGCGTGGTCGTGTACTTCGCCTACGGGAAGAACAACAGCCGCCTGGGCAAGTCCGGCTGACGCCACCTCAGTCCCCCCACCCCCGCACGAGAGTCAGGCATGCCCGTCGAGCCGCCCCCCACCGCCCCACGACTCACACCCGCCCGTCGGCCCACCCGTCCTCAGGCCGCCCCTCCTCAGGCCGCCCGCACGCCCCCGCACGCCTTCTGGCGACGGCTGCTGCCCCTCCTGGCCGCCGTCTCCCTCGCCATCAGGCTCCCGTCCTTCCTGCACCCCTTCTGGAGCCCCGACGAGGGCTATCTCGCCGTGCAGGCCCGGATACTGGCGGAGGGAGGTGAGCTGTACGAGACGGTCGTCGACCGCAAGCCGCCCCTGCTGCCCTGGCTGTACGAGGCGGCGTTCGCGTTCTTCGGCGACGGATCCGCCCAGGCGATCAAACTCCTCGCGATCGCCGCCCAGTTCAGCACCGCCGCCCTGCTCGCGGCGTTCGCCCGGCGCCGCTGGGGCGACCGGTCCGGTGTCACCGCCGGGGTGCTCTTCCTGCTGATCTCCGTCGGGTTCATCCCGCAGGACACCCAGTCCGTCACCTTCGAGGTCGTCATGCTGCCCTTCACGGCGGCGGCCGTCCTCTGCGCCGACCGGGGCCGCTGGGGCGCCGCCGGAGTGGCGGTCGCCGGGGCGTTCCTCACCAAGCAGACCGGCGGCGTGGTCCTCGTCCCGGTGCTGTGGCTCCTCTGGCGCACATCGTCCGGACACGGCCCCGCGAGGCAGCAGGCCCTGCTCCGAACAGGCCTGCTCCGTACGGCAGTCGGCTTCACCGCCCCGGTCGCCGCCGCCGCGCTGCTGACCGACCCGGCGGGCTTCGTCTTCTGGACGGTCACCGGATCGGGGGCGTACGTCTTCTCCCTCACCGGCTCCGAACTCCACGTGCTCATCCGGGCGTTGGTGAACAGCTTGATTCTCTGCCTGTGCTGCGCCGGCATCCTCCCGCCGGTCCGCAGAGCCCTCCAGGTAGCCCGCCCGGCGGCCGGGAGACCCCTCACCGACCTCTGGGTCTGGTTCGCCGCGTCCGCCGGAGCCGTCGCCGTCGGCTTTCACTTCTTCGGCCACTACTTCCTGCAACTCCTGCCGCCCATCGCCCTGTTGGCGACCGCAACTCTGCGCTCGCTGCGCCACGAACGGCTCAGACACGTCCTGTCCGTACCGGCCGGGGCCTGCGCGCTCTGCGTGATCTGGGCCTTCTTCGCCCCCCACGCGGAACTCACCCACGCCGAACGCGTCGCCGCCGCCGTACGCGAGCACAGCGCCCCGACCGACCGGGTCCTCGTGTGGGGAATGCACCCGCAGACGTACCGGCTCGCCGACCGTGCCCCCGCCAGCCGCTATCTGACCGCCGGGTTCCTCACCAACTTCAGCGGCGGCCGGGACGGGCCCCAGGTCGGCGAGGAGTACGCCGTACCGGGCGCCTGGCGGGTCTTCGCCACCGAGATGCGGACACGGCCGCCCGCGCTCATCGTCGACGACTCACGGGGCAAGCCCTACGCCCCCGAACACCTGCCGACACTGCGGCGGTTGCTGGCCGGGCAGTACGAGCCACTGCCCGGCACCGTCGAGGGCACGGTCTTCTACGTCCGCTCGTCCGGGAGTTGACGCACCGTACGGGGCCCGACGCAGCGCGCCCCGTACGCCTCGACCCGCCGCCGCAGCTCCCGGTCGGCGGTGACGACCACACAGGGGCGCTCTCCCGCGCCCGCCGCCAGCCCGGCGATCAGGTCGTCGCCGCTGCCGGGCGCCGACTCCACCCGTACACCCGCCACGGACTCCACACCCCGCGCCTGCCCCTCCACGACCAGCACCATTTCCACCGGCCCCGGAACCCCGGCATCGGGCAGCCCGTGCCGAGCGAAGGACACCAGCCGGTCCCGCAGCCGCTCGGCCGCTCCGCGCCGGTCGTGCCACCATCCGTCGGGCACCGAACCGACCACGTTCGCCCCGTCGACAATCAATAGAATCCGCACTTCAGGAGCGTGCCACAACCGGCCAGGGCGGTACGGCCCCCGTTCGACCGAGAGTGCTATCGTCAGGGAAATTTCATGCGCTGGGAAGGTGGCAGTGGGTCATGGCACTGCGGTCCGCACGGACGTCGAAGCGATCCGGACGCACCCCCGGCGAAGCCCCCGACATCGGCGGCAGCCCGGCTGAATCCATTCCTGTTCCCACGGCGGACGGCACACTGCCCGCGACCGCCGGCTGGCTGCTGCGGGGCAAGGACGGCAGGCTCACCGCGTACGCGCCCACCGAGGACGGCGTGCTGCGCTGGACGGAGGACCGGCTCGGCGGACCGCACTGGACCGGTCCCGAACTGCTCCCGGCGCCCGGCCTGTTGCCGTATCTGTCCATCGCCAGCGGCGCCCAGGGCTACGTCCATCTGGTCGGCCTGCGCCGCAGACCCACCGCCGACGGCCAGATCCGGACGGACGTGATGTACGCCGTCCAGTTCCAGACGGGCCGCCCGCTGCGGGACTGGCAGGCGCTCGGTACGCCGTACCCGAAGGACCTCGCCAGAGGCGGCCTGCTCGGCCTGCCCTCGGCGGTGATCGACCCCAACGGCTCCCTGCACCTGTTCGCCCGCAACGCGGGCCGCGGCCTCTCGGCCCGGATCCAGAAGCCCAGCGGAGCCTGGCTCACCTGGGCGGACCTCAAGGGGTCCCGGATGACCGGTGAGGCGGCGGCCGTCGTCGGCGAGGACGGTCTGATCGAGGTCCTGGCCCCGACCGACGACGCGGTGATGCGCTGGCGGCAGCCGAAGGTGGCGGCGAAGGCCGAGCGCGACCTCAAGAGCTTCGCGGCACGCGTCACCCCCGGCACCCTCACCTCGGAGCGCACCGGCGGCGACCGGCTCACCCACTTCTGGCGCGACACCGACGACCGCACGGTGCACGCCTGGCGCCTCGACGGCGGCCAGACCGCCCCCCTGGGCGGCCCCGGCACCGGCCCGATCGCCCTGCTCCGCACCCCGGTCGACGGCCACGACTGCACGATCCTGGCCCAACGCGGCCTCGACGGCCGCCCGTTGCTCGCCGCGTACCCGACGGAGGACGAGGCGGCGGGCGTCACCTGGACCCCGACCGGCGCCCCCTGCGTAGGCGCCCCCGCCCTGGCTCTGGACGGCCGCGGCCGGGTGGTCATGGCGGCGATCGCCCAGGACGGCGGCCTCCGCGTGGCACGCCAGAAGGCGGAGCCGGGGCTGGCACTGGAGGCGTGGTCGCGGGTTGCCCCTGGCGGTTGAGGGGGCTGGCCGGGTTGGTAGGACCCGGACCCGGTCCCGGTGGCGGCTGGGTCCGTCCGCCGGACTGGCTGGGTGGGTTGCGGTGGTTGCCGGATGCCGCTCCGGGGTCATGGCCGGACGGCATGATTTACGGCGCGTGCAACGTTCGTTGGTCTCGGGGGAGCCGGGCTTCTCACGCGCCACACATCAGCCTGAGTGTCCGACCACGACCCCTGCGCGTCCCCCTTCCTCCGCGCGGACCGGAGCGACGACGGGGTGCTGGTACGGATCCCCCACCGGCCTGAGGGGGGCGGGGCCGCAGGAGGGGTGTGTCCGGACACTCAGGCTGATTTGTGGCGCGTGAACAAAAAGGGTCAGCGGATCCAACGAGCCGTGCACGCGCCGTAAATCATGCCGTCCGGACATACCCCTCCGAAGGCCCCGCACCTCGCCCCCGGGCCAACGAAACAGCAACCCAGACAGCACCCCGAAGGCCCCGCACCCCGCCCCCGGCCAACCAACCCGCACCCCGGAACCCGAAGGCGGGGCCGGGCGGAAGTTCCGCCCGGCCCCGCCTTCGGAAACCCGTTACGCCGGCACGCTCGCCACACCCGGCTCCAGGAACCTCTTGCCGTTCACCCGCTCCGAGACGCCCTCACGGTCCAGGTACGGCGTGATGCCACCCAGGTGGAACGGCCAGCCCGCGCCGGTCAGCAGGCAGAGGTCGATGTCCTGGGCCTCGGCGACGACACCCTCGTCCAGCATCAGGCCGATCTCCTGCGCCACCGCGTCGAGCACGCGCGCCCGTGTCTGCTCCTCGGTCAGCACCGTGTCGCCCTGCTTGAGCAGCGCCACGACCTCCGGGTCCAGCTCGGGCTGCCCGGAGTCGTACACGTAGAAGCCCCGCTTGCCCGCCTTCACGACGGCCGCCAGGTTCCGCGAGACCGTGAAGCGGTCCGGGAAGGCCCGGTTGAGGGTTTCGGAGACATGCAGACCGATGGCGGGACCGACCAGCTCCAGCAGGACCAGTGGCGACATGGGCAGACCCAGCGGCTCGACGGCCTTCTCGGCGACGGCGACCGGGGTGCCCTCGTCGATGACGTTCTGGATCTCGCCCATGAAGCGGGTGAGGATGCGGTTGACGACGAACGCCGGGGCGTCCTTCACCAGTACCGCGCTCTTCTTGAGCTTCTTCGCGACACCGAAGGCCGTCGCCAGCGACGCGTCGTCCGTCTTCTCGCCGCGCACGATCTCCAACAGCGGCAGGATCGCCACCGGGTTGAAGAAGTGGAAGCCGACGACCCGCTCCGGGTTCTTCAGCTTCGACGCCATCTCCGACACCGACAGCGACGAGGTGTTCGTGGCGAGGATCGCGTGCGCCGGGGCGACCGCCTCGACCTCCGCGAACACCTTCTGCTTGACGCCCATCTCCTCGAAGACGGCCTCGATGACGAAGTCGGCGTCGGCGAAACCGTCGGCCTTGTCCAGGACCCCGCTGACCAGGCCCTTGTAGCGGTTGGCCTTGTCCTGATTGATCCTGCCCTTGCCGAGCAGCTTGTCGATCTCGGCGTGGACATAGCCCACACCCTTGTCGATCCGCTCCTGGTCGATGTCCGTCAGCACGACGGGCACTTCGAGCCTGCGCAGGAACAGCAGCGCCAACTGCGAGGCCATCAGACCGGCTCCGACGACGCCGACCTTGGTGACGGGACGCGCGAGCGCCTTGTCGGGCGCGCCCGCCGGGCGCTTGGCGCGCCGCTGCACGAGATCGAACGCGTAGATCCCCGACCGCAGTTCACCACCCATGATCAGGTCGGCGAGCGCGGCGTCCTCGGCGTCGTAACCCGCCTGGAGGGCACCGTCCTTGACCGCCGCGATGATGTCCAGCGCGCGGTACGCGGCCGGGGCGGCGCCGTGCACCTTGGAGTCCGCGACGAACCTGCCGCGCTCCACAGCCTGGTCCCACGCCGCGCCCCGGTCGATCTCCGGACGCTCGACGGTGAGGTCGCCGCTCAGCACCGACGCGGTCCACAGCAGCGACTGCTCCAGGAAGTCAGCGCCCTCGAACAGGGCGTCGGCGATGCCCAGTTCATAGACCTGAGCGCCCTTGAGCTGCTTGTTCTGGTTGAGCGAGTTCTCGATGATCACCGTGACCGCGCGGTCGGCGCCGATCAGGTTCGGCAGCAGCGTGCAGCCGCCCCAGCCGGGGACCAGACCGAGGAAGACCTCGGGCAGCGAGAAGGCCGGCAGCGCGGCGGAGACGGTGCGGTACGAGCAGTGCAGCCCGATCTCGACGCCACCGCCCATCGCGGCACCGTTGTAGTACGCGAACGTCGGCACCGCGAGCGCGGCCAGCCGCTTGAAGACGTCGTGGCCGCCCTTGCCGATGGCCAGCGCGTCCTCGTGCCGCTTCAGCAGCTCGACACCCTTGAGGTCGGCGCCGACGGCGAAGATGAACGGCTTGCCGGTGACTCCGACACCCACGATCCTGCCCTCGGCGGCCTCCGCCTCGACCTGGTCGATCGCCGCGTCGACATTGGCGAGCGACTGCGGGCCGAACGTCGTCGGCTTCGTGTGGTCCAGGCCGTTGTCCAGCGTGATGAGCGCGAACGAGCCCACGCCGCCGGGGAGTTCGATGTGGCGCACATGCGCCTGCGTGACGACCTCGTCCGGGAACAGCTCGGCCGCGCCCTTCAGGAGTTCAGCGGTGCTCACTTGTTGCCTCCGTCGAAGTGCGGGTTCTCCCAGACGACCGTCGCGCCCATACCGAAGCCGACGCACATGGTGGTGATGCCGTAGCGGACCTGCGGCTGCTCCTCGAACTGCCGGGCCAGCTGCGTCATCAGCCGTACGCCGGACGACGCGAGCGGGTGGCCGTACGCGATGGCGCCGCCGTACTGGTTGACGCGCGGGTCGTCGTCGGCGATGCCGTAGTGGTCGAGGAAGGCGAGCACCTGGACGGCGAAGGCCTCGTTGATCTCGAACAGACCGATGTCGTCGATCGACAGACCGGCCTTGGCCAGCGCCTTCTCGGTCGAGGGGATCGGGCCGAAGCCCATGACCTCGGGCTCGACACCGATGTACGCGTAGCTCACGAGGCGCATCTTGACCGGTAGCCCGGCCTCACGCGCGAACTCCTCGGAGGCGATCAGCGACGCGGTGGCGCCGTCGTTCAGACCGGCGGAGTTACCGGCCGTGACCCGGCCGTGCGGACGGAACGGGGTCTTGAGCCCGGCCAGCGACTCCAGTGTGGTGCCGGGGCGCATGGGCTCGTCGGCGGTGGCCAGGCCCCAGCCCGTCTCGCCGCCCTCGGGGCTGGTACGGCGTACCGAGATCGGGACGAGGTCCTGCTGGATCTTGCCGTTCGCGTAGGCCTTGGCGGCCTTCTCCTGCGAGCGCACGGCGTACTCGTCGGCGCGCTCCTTGGTGATGTGCGGGAAGCGGTCGTGCAGGTTCTCCGCCGTCATGCCCATGAACAGGGCCGACTCGTCGACCAGCTTCTCCGAGACGAACCGCGGGTTCGGGTCGACGCCCTCGCCCATCGGGTGGCGGCCCATGTGCTCGACACCGCCGGCGACGACGACGTCGTACGCGCCGAAGGCGATGGAGCCGGCGGTGGTCGTCACGGCGGTCATCGCGCCGGCGCACATGCGGTCGATCGAGTAGCCGGGCACGGACTGCGGCAGGCCCGCCAGGATGCCGGCGGTACGGCCGATGGTCAGGCCCTGGTCACCGATCTGTGTGGTCGCGGCGATGGCGACCTCGTCGATCTTCGCGGGGTCGAGGTCCGGGTTGCGCCGCAGCAGCTCCCGGATGGCCTTCACGACGAGGTCGTCGGCCCGGGTCTCGTGGTAGATGCCCTTGGGGCCCGCCTTGCCGAACGGGGTGCGGACGCCGTCGACGAAGACGACGTCCCTGACGGTACGAGGCACGATGGCTCTCCTCCAGGGTGCGGGGGTGACTCTGCTGCGGGCACGCTCTGTCGGATCCTATGCTACTTGCGGGTAACCGTCTGGTGGTTGCGGGGTGCTGTCTGGGTTGCTGTTGTCGGCTGACGGGCGGGGGTCGGGGTCTTCGGAGGGGTATGTCCGGACGGCGTGATTTACGGCGCGTGCAGGGTTCGTTGGATCCGCTGAGGGCTTCTTGTTCACGCGCCACACATCAGCCTGAGTGTCCGGACACACCCCTCCTGCGGCCCCGCCCCCCTCAGGCCGGTGGGGGATCCGTACCAGCACCCCTCGTCGCTCCGGTCCGCGCGGAGGAAGGGGGACGCGCAGGGGTCGTGGTCGGACACTCAGGCTGATGTGTGGCGCGTGGGAAGCCCGGTTCCCCCGAGACCAACGAGCGTTGCACGCGCCGTAAATCATGCCGTCCGGGCATGACCCCGGAGCGGCACCCGGCAACCACCGCAACCCACCCAGCGCGCCGCAGGCGCGAACGCCCCGGCCCGATCAGCCCGTCGCCGCCGTCGCCGTCAGCGCCCTCGTCAGCAGCGGCGCCACCTGTTCCACCTGCCACCGCCGCGCCCCGTGCGCGGCCAGCGCCGACGACACCGCCTCCACGCTCCGCTCCGCCGGCGGCTCCCAGCACACCCGCCGCACCGTGTCCGGCGTGATCAGGTTCTCCTGCGGCATGTTCAGCCGCTCCGCGAGCCCCGTCACCGACGCGCGGGCCGCCGAGAGCCGGGCCGCCGCCTCCGGGTCCTTGTCCGCCCACGAGCGCGGCGGCGGCGGACCGTTCAGCGGCTGGCCGGGCTGCGGCAGCTCCGTGTCGGGCAGCGCCCTGGCCCGGTCGATCGCCGTCTGCCACTGTTCGAGCGTGCGCCGCCCCATCCGGTGCCCGAAGCCCGGCAGCGCGGTGAGGGCGTGCACGTTCAGCGGCAGCGCCAGCGCCGCCTCGATGATCGCGCCGTCGCTGAGGACCTTGCCGGGTGAGACGTCGCGCCGCTGCGCGGCCTGGTCGCGGGTGTTCCACAGCTCCCGTACGACGGCCATCTGCCGACGCCGCCGGACCTTGTGCATGCCGGACGTACGGCGCCACGGGTCCTTGCGCGGGGGCGGCGGCGGGGCGGCGGCGATCGCGTCGAACTCCTGCCAGGCCCAGTCCAGCTTGTTCTGCCGGTCCAGCTCCTTCTCCAGCGCGTTGCGCAGATCGACCAGCAGCTCGACGTCCAGCGCGGCGTACCGCAGCCACGGCTCGGGGAGTGGCCTGGTCGACCAGTCGACGGCGGAGTGGCCCTTCTCCAGGGCGAACCCGAGCACGTTTTCGACCATCGCGCCGAGGCCGACGCGCGGGAAGCCCGCGAGCCGTCCCGCCAGCTCGGTGTCGAACAGCCGCGTGGGGCGCATGCCTATTTCCCTGAGGCACGGCAGGTCCTGCGTGGCGGCGTGCAGAATCCACTCCGTGTCGGCGAGGACGTCGCCGAGGGCGGAGAGGTCGGGGCAGCCGACGGGATCGATGAGCGCGGTGCCCGCGCCTTCGCGGCGCAGCTGTACGAGGTAGGCGCTCTGCCCGTACCGGTAGCCGGACGCCCGTTCGGCGTCGACGGCCACGGGGCCGGAGCCCGCGGCGAAGGAAGCGATCACCTCGGCGAGCGCTTCTGCGGTGGCGACCACCGGTGGAATTCCTTCGCGAGGCTCCAGCAGGGGGATCGGCGCCGTTTCGACGTCGTCCGGGGGAGCGCCCCCGGTGGTTCGCAGTGGTGGGTCTTCTGCGGTCTCTTGGGCGTCGGTCACGTGTCAAGGGTATCTGTGAACGGACGCCGCCCGCCGACGGAACGTTCCGTCGGCGGGCGAGGCGGCCGGTGGGGAGGGGGGAAACCGGTCAGTGAATGATCCCGGTACGCAGCGCCACGGCGACCATTCCGGCCCGGTCGCCCGTGCCGAGCTTGCGCGCGATGCGGGCGAGGTGGCTCTTGACGGTCAGCGCCGACAGGCCCATGGAGACGCCGATCGCCTTGTTCGACTGGCCTTCGGCGACCAGCCTGAGCACCTCGACCTCACGGCCGGACAGCTCGCGGTAGCCACCCGGATGGCTCGGGGAACCCGGGGGACGGCGGTGCATGCGGGGTCCCGCGCCGATGGGTGCGGCGCCGGGGCGGCCGGGGTGGCCGATGTTCGTACGGGTACCGGTCACGACGTAGCCCTTGACGCCGCCCGCGAGGGCGTTGCGCACCGCACCGATGTCGTCGGCGGCGGAGAGGGCGAGGCCGTTGGGCCAGCCTGCTGCCCGGGTCTCGGACAGCAGGGTCAGCCCGGAACCGTCGGGCAGGTGGACGTCGGCAACGCAGATGTCGCGTGGGTTGCCGACGCGGGGACGCGCCTCCGCGATGGACGAAGCCTCGATGACGTCACGAACTCCGAGCGCCCACAGATGGCGGGTGACGGTGGAGCGGACGCGAGGGTCGGCCACGACGACCATGGCCGTCGGCTTGTTCGGGCGGTAGGCGACCAGGCTTGCGGGCTGCTCAAGGAGAACGGACACCAGGCCTCCTGGGAAGGTGCGGGACGGGCCGGCTCGGGGATGAAGCCGGGGGGCGAACCGTGCTTGAAGGGTCATTGACCTCTTCGGCAGCAACCCTCCCCGCCTTTAGAGAATGATCACGAATTGATGAGTAACAATTCGGGCAATTCGGATACGCGATCGATCATCCTACGAGTGGGCCCTCCCGGAAGCAGCTGTGGCCGGTCCGTCCTACCGAGCCTGCGGACCCCGGCGCTGGGGAAGCGAGACCACACCCGCTCCCGGCTCCGTCGGGCCCGTCGGTGCCGCCGGCGGCAGACCCGCGAGCTGGCACAGCAGATCACACCAGGCCGCCAAGTGCGTTGCAGTGTCCGGGACTCCGCCCATGCCCTCCCGCGGCGTCCAGGACGCCCGGATCTCGATCTGTGTCGCCGGGTGGCGCTCCGCGAGCCCGCCGAAGTAGTGCGACCCCGCGCGCGTGACCGTGCCGCTCGGCTCCCCGTACGACAGCCCGCGCGCCTCCAGCGCCCCGGTCAGCCACGACCAGCAGACCTCAGGCAGCAGCGGGTCCACCGCCATCTCCGGCTCCAGCTCCGCCCGCACCAGTGTCACCAGCCGGAACGTGCCCTGCCAGGCGTCGTGCCCGTCCGGGTCGTGGAGCAGGACGAGTCTCCCGTCGGCCAGGTCGTCGTCCCCCTGGACCACCGCCGCCTCCAGTGCGTACGCGTGCGGTGCGAGCCGCTGAGGCGGCTTCGTGGGGTCGATCTCCATCTCGGGGCGCAGCCGCGCCGTCCGCAGTGCTTCGACGGCCAGCCGGAACGCGGACGGGACGGAGTCCCCCTCCGTACCCCCCGTACCGCCGACGCCGTTGGAATGATCAGAAAACTGTCCCTGAGCCGCAGCCATGCGGGGAAGAGTAGGCGGAACGAGCGTCCCGTGCGGTGAAGGACACCCGGCCCCGGCCCGGCAGCTTCTGTGTACATGCGAAGATTCGGGGCGTGAGCGCCAACGACCGCCCCTCGGGCCAGCCGACGAAGACCGCAGCGACAGCGGCGACACTCGCCACCCGCGACTCCGCCTTCATGAAGGCGTGCAGGCGGGAGCCGGTGCCGCACACCCCGGTGTGGTTCATGCGACAGGCGGGGCGGTCGCTGCCCGAGTACCGCAAGCTGCGCGAGGGCACGGCGATGCTGGAGTCGTGCATGCGGCCGGACATGGTCACCGAGATCACACTTCAGCCGGTACGCAGGCACGGGGTCGACGCCGCGATCTACTTCAGCGACATCGTCGTCCCGCTCAAGGCCATCGGCGTCGACCTCGACATCAAGCCGGGCGTCGGCCCCGTCGTCGCGCACCCCATCCGCTCACGCGCCGACCTCGCGCAGCTGCGGGACCTGACACCGGACGACGTCCACTACGTCACCGAGGCGATGGGCATGCTCACCGCCGAGCTGGGGTCCACCCCGCTCATCGGCTTCGCCGGCGCCCCGTTCACCCTCGCCAGCTACCTCGTGGAAGGCGGGCCCTCCCGTAACCACGAGAACACCAAGGCCATGATGTACGGCGATCCGGAGCTGTGGGCCGAACTGCTCGACCGGCTCGCGGAGATCACCGGCGCGTTCCTCAAGGTGCAGATCGAGGCGGGCGCAAGTGCCGTGCAGCTCTTCGACTCCTGGGTGGGCGCCCTCGCGCCCGCCGACTACCGGCGCTCCGCGATGCCCGCCTCCGCCAAGGTCTTCGACATGATCGCCGGATACGGCGTGCCGCGTATCCACTTCGGTGTGGGTACGGGCGAACTGCTCGGCCTCATGGGCGAGGCGGGCGCGGACGTCGTCGGCGTCGACTGGCGCGTACCGCTGGACGAGGCGGCCCGCCGCGTCGGCCCCGGCAAGGCGCTCCAGGGCAATCTCGACCCGGCGGTCCTCTTCGCCCCCACGCGGGCCGTGGAGGCGAAGACCGACGAAGTCCTCGACGCCGCCAAGGGGTTGGAGGGGCACATCTTCAATCTGGGGCACGGTGTGCTGCCGAACATGGACCCGGACTCGCTGACGCGCCTGGTGGAGTACGTCCACACCCGGACCGCGAGGTAGGGCTACCACCCCGCCTTGCGGACCGCCACCGTCGTCTTGCGGGCCGCCACCAGGACCGGGTCCCAGACCGGGGAGAACGGCGGCGCGTAACCCAGGTCCAGCGCCGTCATCTGCTCCACCGTCATCCGCGCCGTGAGGGCCACCGCCGCGATGTCCACCCGCTTCGCGGCGCCCTCGCCGCCCACGATCTGCACGCCGAGCAGCCGGCCCGTACGGCGCTCCGCGAGCATCTTCACCGTCATCAGCCGCGCGCCCGGCAGATACCCGGCGGTGCCGGTGGACTCGATGGTCGCCGAGACGTACTGGAGCCCGGCCGCGCGGGCGTCCTTCTCGCGGAGCCCCGTCCGGGCGATCTCCCGGTCGCACACCTTGCTGACGGCCGTGCCGACGACGCCGGGGAAGGTGCCGTAGTCGCCGCCCACGTTGGCGCCGATGATCTGGCCGTGCTTGTTGGCGTGCGTGCCCAGCGCGATATGGCGGGTGGTGCCCGTGATGAGGTCGAGCACCTCGACGCAGTCGCCGCCCGCCCAGATGTCGTCGTGGCCGCGTACCCGCATCGACACATCGGTGAGCAGCCCGCCGTGCGGGCCGAGCGGCAGACCGGCGGCCTCCGCGAGCGCCGTCTCCGGGCGGACACCGATGCCGAGGACGACGACGTCCGCCGGATACTCGGCGTCGTCGGTGGCGACCGCCCTGGCCCGGCCGTCGTCGCCGGTGAGGATCCTGGTGACGGCGGCGCCGCCGACCGTGGTGATGCCGAGGCCGTCCATCGCCTCGTGGACCAGCCGGCCCATGTCGGGGTCCAGCGTGGCCATCGGCTGCTCGTCGCGGTGCAGGACGGTGACCTCGTACCCGCGCTTGAGCAGCGCCTCCGCCATCTCGACGCCGATGTAGCCCGCGCCCACGACGACCGCGCGCCCGCCGTTGCCGCCGCCCCCGTCGCCGCGTGTGCGGGTCAGCGTCTCGATCAGCGCCTGGCCGTCACCGAGGGTCTGCACCCCGTGCACACCGGGGGCGTCGATCCCCGGCAGCGGGGGGCGGATCGGGCGCGCGCCCGTGGCGATCACCAGCTTGTCGTAGTCCGTCCACGACTCGGCTCCGGTGTGCCGCTCCCGCGCCAGGACCCGCCGCCCCTCGGTGTCGATCCGGACGACCTCGGTCCGCATCCGCAGGTCGATCGCGCGCTCGCGGTGCTCCTCGGGCGTACGGGCGATGAGATCGTCCAGCCGCTCGACGTCGCCGCCGACCCAGTACGGAATGCCGCACGCCGAGTACGAAGCGAAGTCGCCGCGCTCGAAGGCGACGATCTCCAGCTCCTCGGGCCCCTTGAACCTGCGGGCCTGCGACGCGGCGGACATTCCCGCCGCGTCGCCGCCGATGACCACCAAGCGCTCCGCCGCCATTGCGCGTCCCTTCGCGTGTGTGCCGGGCACCGCGCACCCGGCACACAAGACGCTACGCGGACGCGTGGGTTCAGTCCTCCTTGGCCGTGTCCGGGGACGGGGCCGGGTCCGGGTCCGGCGCGGCCTCGGCGGGCGCCACCGCCACCGGTACCGGCGCCGGCGCGCGCCGGGACCGCAGCCGGACGCCGAACAGCAGCCACAGCCCGAACAGCACCGCCAGCGCCGCGACGAACGGCAGGATCGCCGCCAGCACCACCACGATCCACCGCAGCACCGACACCAGCGCGTCCCATCCGCCGCCGAGCGCGTCCAGGAAGCCCGGTTCGTCGTCGCCGCCGTCCTTCTTCTCCTTCGTCCGCTCGCTCAGGTCGAGCGTGATGGTCGCCATCGTCGTGCGGTCGGCGAGCGATGCCTGCCTGGCCAGCAGGGATTCCAACTCGGCCTGGCGTGTGTTCAGTTGGGACTCAAGGGCCACCACATCCGTGATGTCCTCGGCCTGGTCCATCAACTTCCGTACGCGGTTCACGCTCGCGCGCTGCGTCGCGATCCGGCTGTTCACGTCGACCACCTGCTCGGTGACGTCCTTCGCGTTCGCCGTACGCGACAACAGCTTCCCGGCGCCCGCGAGTTCGCCGAGGACGGAGTCGTACTCGGCCTCCGGGACCCGCAGTACGACATTCGAGGTCACGTGCGTGTCGTCGATGCGCTCCGTCGTCTCGTCCTCGATGACGCCGCCCGCGCCCAGCGCGACCGTACGGGCCCTGGCGAGGGCCTTCGTCACACTCTTGACCTCGACCGAGAGCGTGGCGGTGCGGATCACATGGGCCTTCGCCGAAGTCCCGTCGTCGGCCTCGCTGTTGCCCTTGCCGCTGTCGGCCTGCCGCTGTCCGTCGGCCTTGTCGGCCGCCGCCCCAGCCCCCTGTTGGCCCGTCGCGGGTTCGGCCGCGCTCTCGGCCTTCAAGTCCGCGCTGTCCGAACTGCCCGCGCTGCACCCGGCCAGGGCGAGTGAAGCGGTGAGAAGTGCTGCCGCGAATGCGGGAAGTGCACGCATGTCGGTTCCCCCCAAGGATGCCGTGCGCGAATGTCGCCCGTTCGACGGACCGGGGCGGGAGAGGGTTGCGCTTTTCCTGTCGCGAAGCGGTCACGGTCGGGACTCGGTACGGGCCCGGGCATGCCCGAGGCTCGCCCGAAGCGTTCCCGACGTGGTCTGAGAGAGTGGAGACCATGGTGAGCAGTCCGAATCCCACGCCTCCCACCGGTCCCGCGCCCCATGTCGTCGTCATCGGGGGCGGCATCGCCGGGCTCGCCGCCGCCGACCGGCTGCTGTCAGCCGGGGCCCGCGTGACCCTCCTGGAAGCGACCGACCGTCTGGGCGGCAAACTCCGGACCGGTGAGATCGAGGGCACCCGCGTCGACCTCGGCGCCGAGTCCATGCTCGCGCGCCGCCCCGAGGCCGTCGACCTCGCCCGCTCCGTGGGGCTCGCAGAGCGCCTTCAGTCGCCCGCCACGACCTCAGCGTCCCTCTGGTCGCGCGGGGAGCTGCGCGCCATGCCCAAGGGCCATGTGATGGGCGTGCCGGGCGACGCCTCTACCCTCGCCGGTCTGCTCTCCGAGGAAGGCGTCGCCAGGATCGGCCGCGAACGGGACCTCGGCCCGGCGCCGGTCGGCGACGACGTCTCCATCGGCAGTTACGTCGCGGAGCGGCTGGGGCACGAGGTCGTGGACCGGCTGGTGGAGCCGCTGCTCGGCGGCGTCTACGCGGGCGACGCCTACCGCATCTCCCTGCGAGCCGCCGTCCCGCAGCTCTACGAGGCGCTGCGCACGCACGACTCGCTGCTCGACGCCGTCCGCGCCATCCAGGCCAAGGCCGCCGAAACCCCCCGTACCGACGCCGTGTTCACCGGCATCGACGGCGGTATCGGCACGCTGCCGGGTGCCGTCGCCGACGCCGTACGGGCGCGCGGAGGCGACATCCGTACGGAGGCACCCGTCCTCGCCCTCACCCGCAGCGCCGGCGGCTGGGCGGTCAGGACCGACGAGGAGACGGTCGCCGCCGACGGGGTGGTCATGGCGAACCCCGCCTGGTCCGCGTCCGCCCTCCTCGCGCACGAGTCGCCCGCCGCGTCCGCCGAACTCGCAGGGATCGAGTACGCCTCCATGGCGCTGGTGACGATGGCCTTCCGCCGCGCCGCCCTCACGGACCTGCCCGGCTTGCCCGACGGCAGCGGCTTCCTCGTCCCGCCCGTCGACGGCCGCACCATCAAGGCCGCCACCTTCTCCACCCGTAAGTGGAGCTGGGTCGCCGATTCGGCGCCTGACCTCTTCGTCCTGCGTACGTCCATCGGCCGGTACGGCGAGGAGGACCAGCTCCAGCGCGAGGACACCGAACTCGTCACGGCGTCCCTGCGCGACCTCGGCGCCGCGACCGGGCTCGCCACGTGGCCCGTGGCCGCCGAGGTGACCCGGTGGATCGGAGGCCTGCCCCAGTACCCGGTCGGCCACCCCGCCCGGGTCGCCCGCATCCGCGAGGCCGTCGCGAAACTCCCCGGACTCCGTGTCTGCGGCGCCCCCTACGACGGCGTCGGCATCCCGGCCTGTATCGCGAGTGCCCGGCGCGCCGCCGACGAGATCATGGCAACGCCGACCCTGGCGCGGGGCACGGACCGGGGCGCGGGAGAATAGCCGTATGACTTCCGCACCAGACAAGACCCCCAACGCGGGCAAGAAGGCCAAGGATCTCAACGACGTCATCCGCTACACGCTGTGGTCCGTCTTCAAGCTGCGCGATCTGCTGCCGGAGGACCGGGCCGGTTACGCCGACGAGGTCCAGGAGCTGTTCGACCAGCTCGCCGCCAAGGACATCACCGTGCGCGGCACGTACGACGTCTCCGGGCTGCGCGCCGACGCCGACCTGATGATCTGGTGGCACGCCGGGACCGCGGACGAGCTCCAAGGGGCGTACAACCTCTTCCGCCGCACGCGGCTCGGCCGGGCGCTCGAACCCGTCTGGTCGAACATGGCGCTGCACCGCCCCGCCGAGTTCAACAAGTCCCATGTGCCGGCCTTCCTGGCCGACGAGACGCCGCGTGAGTGGGTGAGCGTCTACCCCTTCGTGCGCTCGTACGACTGGTATCTGCTGCCCGACGACGAGCGGCGTACGATGCTCGCCGACCACGGAAAGATGGCCCGCGGATACCCGGACGTGCGCGCCAACACCGTGTCGTCCTTCTCGCTCGGCGACTACGAGTGGATTCTCGCCTTCGAGGCCGACGAACTGGACCGGATCGTCGACCTGATGCGTCATCTGCGTGGTTCGAAGGCCCGGTTGTACGTACGGGAAGAGGTGCCGTTCTACACCGGCCGCCGCAAGTCGGTCGCGGACCTGGTCGCCGGACTCGCCTGACCACCCCTGATCCACAGGCGCGGACCGTGATCCGCGTAGCGTGGTCGCACAACAGCATGACGGCCGGGTCGCCCTCGGGCAGCCCGGCCGTCCCACCCGGAAGATCAGACGACCGGCGGCAGCCCGCGGCCGGATCTCTCGTCCAGCGACACCGGGTCCGGCTCCGGGTCGCACCGGTCGCCGACCAGCGCAGACGCGGTGAACAACGGGGGAATTCGGCATTCTTCCCCGTACTTGCCCGCGTTTCGCCGATCGCGACCGGTGGGCCCGGAGTTGTGCTTCCGGAGGAGCGTTATCACCGGAAACCCCATCTCCTGGGCCATTGCTGTGTGAACGCGACGGCTTGCCACGTTCCATTGAAACGGAGCGGTGAATTCCCGGCCCTCATCTCTGAGAGCACATACGCCAGTTCATTGACGGACCCTCTTCCTCATGGAAATGTTAAAGCAAGTCCACGGGGGGACGAGGTTGGTAGTTCTGATGCGCTCCCCCCCTGCCCTGACCAAGCAGGAGGAGAATCATGTGGAAGATTTTTGTTGTGGAGAGACCGGAAGAAGATATTTCGGTACCTAATCTGCTGGACTGTCGTTGTTGAGCCGGATTCCTGGCGCGGCGCAGGCCATTCGTATGGTCCCGAGCGACGAGGCGGAATCTCCCAGCGGCCATGATTTTACGGAAGGCAGGATTCTCTGCTTCCGGATTCTTGGTCCACTTCGCGTTCGAGGCGGCGTGACGATCGCCTCACCCGTCAGGCGCGCGATTCTTACCGCCTTCCTGCTGAGAGCGGGACAGTCCATAGGCGTCACCGAGTTCGCCGAGCTGTTGTGGGACGACCCCCCGGCCTCGGCCACAGCGAATATCCGCAGCCACCTCACGGGTCTCCGGCGCGATCTCGACAAGGCCGAACCGGAACTCAGCCGCAGGCTGAAGACCCACCGGGGCGGCCAGAGCGGGTACGGGCTGCAAGTCGATTCCGACGAGTTCGACCTGCCGGAGTTCACCCGTGCCGCGCGGCGTGGCCGGAACGGGCTCCTGCGCGGTGAACTCGAGTCGGCCATCACCTCACTTGAGGAGGCCATCACCCTCTGGCGCGGCCCGTTCGGACAGGACCTGCCGCCGACCCGGTGGTTCAACGCCCATGTGGCCGGGCTCAACAACGCGCGGTTCGACGCGTACCAGGACCTGTTCACGTCCCGCATACTCGCCGGCCGCACCGAGATGCTCGGCTATCGGATCGAGCGTGCCGTCGCCGAGGTTCCCTACCGGCAGCGCCTGTGGGAGCTGCTCGCCGCGGTGCACTGCATCAACGGGGACGCCGCCGGTGCCCTGGGCGTGATCGAGCGCTGCCAGCGGCTGTTCGCCGACGACTTGGGCCTCGACCTGCCGCCCGGGGTCGAGGCCATGCGGGCCGCGGCTCTGAACTGGGACCGTGAGCAGGCGCAGCGTCTGGTGGCGGTGCACGCGCAGATCACCGGCGACGGGGGTTGCCAGTGCCGGACCGAGACGTACGGCTTGCCCTTCTCGTAACGGGGGAGCACCTAGGGGAGTGGTGAGGGTGCCGACCGGCCGGTCAGCACCCTCACGCCACGTCCCGCCGGCGCAGGAGCACGGTCCCCGCGAGGCCGGCGAGCAGGCCGTACGCGATCAGCACCACCCCGCCCGTCCACTGCGCGGGCGCGCCCGCGAAGAGTTCGCCCGGAGTGGTCATGACCTGGGAGGCCACGCCGGGAAGCAGCACCTGGGCCTGGAGCACCCAGTCCTCTTCGAGGACGAGGTCGTGGACGACCTGGAAGCCGAAGGCGACGACGACCGAGGTGAGGAAGTACAGCGCGGTCGCCGTGACGGTTGCCGCGGTCTGGCTGCGGATGAGCACGCCGAGGCCGAAGCCGAACACGCCCCAGACGATGTACGCGGCCAGATTCAGCAGCATCGCGAAGACCACATCGGGGTCACCGAGTCGCAGACCGACGCCTTGTGAGGTCAGGAAGACAGCCCCGACCGCGAGGCCGGCCACGGTGGCGATCAGCCACAGTGCGACGGAGGCGGTGACCACGGCGACGAGCTTGGCCGCGACGACGCGGCCACGGCGCGGGGCGGCCAGGAACGTGGCGGTCAGGGTGCGGTGTTGGTATTCGTTGGTCACCAGCAGGATGGCCAGCACCCCCGCCAGCAGCAGGCCGAGCGTCTGGCCGGAGGTGTACACCGTGCCGGCGATACGGCCGACGTCGCTCTGTGTCTCCCAGAGCCGGCTCATGGACTCCAACTGCTCCGCCGACATCTCCTCGCGAGGGGTCAGGATCGCCCCTTCCAGATAGTCGTCGAAGGGCTTCAGGAAAGCGCTGGCCTGCCAGCTGTTCCACACCGCCGTCAACAGCGCCACCCCGGCCATCGCCGTGCCGGCGATCCACCAGGTCCGCAGGGTCCGCAGTTTCAGCAGTTCGCTGTGTACCAGGCCGATCACCGGATCGCCGCCTTTCCGTCCGTCAGGTGCAGAAACGCCTGTTCCAAGTCCGGCCGTTCCTCGGCCAGTTCGGACATCTCGCCGCCGTGGGACGCCGCGAGCGAGGCCACCGCGGACGGGTCGAGCCCGGCGACCAGCAGCACCCCGTCGCCGTCGGACGGACCGCCTGTGACGGTCGCTCCCGCCGACGTCAGCGCGGCCTCCAGCTCGACGGGCCGAGATACCCGGACCCGCACGCGGGACTCGTGGCGCAGCCCGTCGACGATCCGGCCGGTCGGTCCCTGTGCCACCAGCTTCCCCTGACTGATGATCACGAGATCGTCGGCGATCTGCTCTACTTCGGCGATGAGGTGGCTGGACACGAGCACGGTGCGCCCCTCGGCGGCGAAGTTCCGGAGCAGTTCGCGCATCCACGCGATTCCCTCGGGGTCAAGCCCGTTGGCGGGTTCGTCGAGGATGAGCACGCCGGGATCGCCGAGCATCGCCTGGGCGAGGTTGAGGCGTTGCCTCATACCGAGCGAGTACTCCTCGTACCGCCGTCTGCCGGCCCGTGTCAGTCCCACCAGCTCCAGAGCCTCGTCGGCGCGGCACACCGGCAGGCCGGCGGCCGTGCACTGGATACGGAGATGGTCGCGGCCGGTACGGCCACGGTGCGCGCCGCATTCGTCGAGCATCGCGCCGACGGTTTTCAGCGGGTCGGGCAGGTCCCGGTAGCGGACTCCGCCGATCGTCGCGGTGCCGGACGTGGGCGCCGCCAGGTCGAGCAGCATGCGCAGGGTGGTCGTCTTGCCCGCACCGTTGGGCCCGAGGAAGCCCGTCACGCGTCTCGGGTGGACGGAGAACGACAGACTGTCGACGGCCACCGTGCCGCCGTAGCGCTTCGTCAGTCCGGCCATCTCGATGGTTCGCGCCTCAGCGGGTCGTGACCGGCTGTTCGGCCCCGTCGTCGTCATGGGCTCAGCTCCCTCGTCCTTCGCCCGACGCGTATGTCCTCGTACAGATGCGGCCTGCGCAGACGCCGGGTGCGCAGCAGCCTGCGCCAGTCCGCGCGGGTGTCGTGCATCAATTGCCAGTGGAAGTAGTTGATGTACTCGGCCAGCGCCAGCCCGTACAGCACCAGGCCCGGTATCCAGGTGCCTGCCGGCCGGCCCATGACGGCCGCCGCGATCACGACGAGACCGGCGGTCAGGCCCACCGCGCACACCGGCTCCAGCCGGCGGAACACCCCGATCATCGGCGGCCGTCGCGAGCCCGCCCGCAGCTGACGCCGCTTCACCACCCAGTACCCGGCGCCGATGAACAGGTGCCCCGCGACCAGCGCGTACCCGACCGTGTTCGCCGCGCTCATGGGGGCGTCGAGGGCCATGAACACGGCCCAGCCGATCCAGATGATGTTCACCAGTTCCAGGGTGGCCAACGTACGCAGCCGCACCATGAGCACCGGCCGGGGGCTCGTCATGTCTGTCACGTCCCCAGGATGGTGTACGTGTGCGGCCACGTGGCGGCCGTTCGCCGATCGGTCAGTCATTCACGAGCTGCTGGTCGACGAGGGTGGCGTACACGCCGCCCTGGACGACCAGGTCCTCGTGCCGCCCGTCCTCGACGACGCGGCCCCGGTCGATGACGAGGATGCGGTCGGCGTCGCGAACGGTGCTCAGCCGGTGCGCGATGACGATCCGCGTGCAGTCCAGCTCCGACAGGTTCGCGTGCACGACCGCCTCGGTGGTCGCGTCCAGGTGGCTGGTCGCCTCGTCCAGAAGCAGCACGCGCGGACGATGCACCACGGCGCGGGCCAGCGCGATCCGCTGCCGCTGTCCGCCGGACAGGCCGCTGCCGCCTTCGCCGAGGATCGTCTCGTAGCCCATCGGCATGTGCGTGATGTCGTCGTGCACGGCCGC
The DNA here is from genome assembly GCF_044458565.1 of Streptomyces sp. NPDC050433. Classification (NCBI taxonomy): domain Bacteria; kingdom Bacillati; phylum Actinomycetota; class Actinomycetes; order Kitasatosporales; family Streptomycetaceae; genus Streptomyces; species Streptomyces sp. NPDC050433. The sequence continues at coordinate 59,095 of NZ_JBITIB010000031.1, forward strand.
GAGCCGGGCAGCCGCGACGACATCGTCCAGGGTCGCCTCGGGCATGACCAGCGCGATGTTGGTCAGCACCGAGCCACTGAAGATGTCGGCGTCCTGGGTGACGACGCCGCACTGGCGGCGCAGGTGGCCCAGGTCGATGTCGATCAGCGGCGTCGTGCCGTAGGTGATCTCACCGTCGGTGGGGTCGTAGAGGCCGAGAATGAGACGTGCCAGTGTGGACTTCCCCGAGCCACTGCTGCCGACGATGGCGATCTTCTCGCCCGGATTGAGGGTGAGGGAGACACCCGACAGTGCCTCGGGCCCGTCCCCGGAGTAGCGGAAGCTGACATCCCGCAGTGTGATCGGCTCGTCCAGGGCGACCTTCCGGTCCCCCTGCCCGACCGTCTCGGACGGCTCGTTGAGGACGTCGCGCAGCCGGTCGAGGTGGACCCGTATGGTCTGGAACGTCTTGATGCTCCGACCGAGCTGAGCCACCGGCGACAGCGCCGCTCCGGCGAGCGCGATCAGGGCGAGCATCTCGCCGAGCGAGAGGTTGGCGCTGAAGACGAGATGAGCACCCAGAACGAGCATCAGCAGCGGGGAAGCCGTGCCCAGCATGCCGAGGACGCTGTCGATCGCGTTGTCGAGCCTGCTCCTTCGGACCGACGCGTCCAACTGCTCGGTGAACTTCTGTGACCAGCGGTGGACCACGACATGTTCCGCGCCGGACGATTTCACTGTCTCGGCTCCGGTCACCGCTTCCAGCAGGGTGCTCTGCGCCTCGCCGAGTGCCTGGAGTTCACGTTCCGTCAGGCGCTGCGCGGCCCTTGCCGAGGCGATCATGACGGCGAGCTGGATCAGCGCGACGGCCAGGATCGCGGCGACGAACAGCAGTGACTTGAAGCCGATCACCACGAGATAGATGCCCAGCAGGGCCACATCGAGGAAGACCGCGAGGAGCTGGCTGGACACCGCGTCGCGTACGAAGGCCATGCTCGACACGCGTACGAGGAGATCCCCGCCGGTGCGCAGCTGGAAGAACTTGTAGGGCAGCGACATCAGATGCCGGAGGAACGACCCCATCATCGACCAGTCCATGCGGGTCTGGAGCCACAGCAGCAGCTCGGCCCGCGCCAGCGTCATCATCGCGTGGCTGACCGTGTACGCGACGAGCCCGGCCGCCAGGATCAGGAGGGTGTTCTCCTGACGGCCGGGCAGTACGTGGTCGACGACATAGGCGGTCAGGAACGCCGGGAGCAGGCCGAAGACGGTCAGCGCGGCCGAGGCCATGACGATCGCCGAGATCACGCTCATGGAGCGCGGCAGGAACGGCTTGACGAACGACCACAGTCCGGTCTCGACGCCCGCGCGCCGTTCCAGCTCACCGGTCGGCTCCAGCTCCAGCACCACCCCGGTGAACGAGGTGTCGAGCTCCGCGTACGTGATGCGTCGCCGCCCCGAGGCGGGGTCCACGATGTCGACGCCACGCCGGGTGAACCGTTCGATCACCACGAAGTGGTTCATGCCCCAGTGCGCGATCAACGGCAGCGTCAGCCCCATCAGGGCATCCGGTTCGGCGCGGAAGGCCCGTACCTTCATGCCCAGTTCCCGCGCGTGCCGAGCGATGGACGCCGCGCTCGCCCCGTCTCGGGCCAGGACCATCCGGTCCCGCAGCTCGGCGACGGCGGTGTGCCGGCCGTGGAAGCCGAGGACCATCGCCAGAGCGGCGACGCCGCATTCGACCGAGGTGGACTGCAACCGCACGGGAACCTTGCGCCTCAAGATCGTCACTGGTCATCATCCCCGTTCAGGATGTCGAGGAGCAGCGGCCTGGTGCCCTGGTCGAGGATCACCTGCGTGCCGTCCTTCGTGTCTTCGAGCCCGGATCCTGAAGGGAGTTCGACGAGCAGCATCGTGACCTGGAGTCCTCCCTCGCCGCGCTGCGAGTCCTTGACCTGTCCGGTCACGGTCCGGTCCCCGTCGAGGCGCAGGACGACTTCGCTGCCGCTCGCCGGCGGGGTGAAGTTCGGAAACGCCAGGACGGTGTCGCTCCCGTTGGTCCCGGCCACGGTGCCGGTCGGGCCGACCGGCACCGAGAGGAGAAGCCCGGCCAGGACGGTGACGGCGATGAGCAGTACGCCCGTCAGCGCCCACCGCCAGCGCGGCGCCATCCGTTCGGGATCGAATCCGGTACGCGCCGAGCCGCGCGGATTGGCCCGGTAGGCGGCCACCATGCTGGGCCGGTAGACGTCTTCGGCGATCGCTCCGTCCGGCGCGGCGGACGCGGTGGTCTCACTGTTCGACACGCGCGCCCCTTCCCGAGGGGGCGGCCAGTGTCATCAGATCCGGTACGTGCGCGGGGTCGGCCATGCGCGCCAGGCCCCACGCGATCCCGGCGATCCCGGTCATCAGACCGGGGGTCTCCACCCCGTTGGGAACTCCGCACAGCCACCCGTTCTCACGGCCCTCGTGCAGCAGGGTGTTCCACACCCGCGGCAGCAGTTCGGCCACCTCCGGCTCCGTGTCGGGGTCGCAACTCGCCTCGATGAGGAGGAGGTTGCCGACATCGCCGTGGCACAGACTGTGGTTGCCGAGACCGGACACCGGGTCGAGGTCGAGTCCGGTGGAGATGGCGGCCAGCACCGCCTTGTGCCGGTCGGTCTCGATCAGACCGGCCAGGTCGGGTACGGTCCGCAGCCGCTGGAACTCGGCGCGGGTCAGCGCGATGCCGGGCGCTCCGTGGCACCAGGCGTTCATGACCGTGCGACCGCCGAGGTTGACCGGCCGCAGATCGCGCCAGGTACGCAGCTCCGGGTCGTAGACGGTCTGTTCGTAGCGCAGCGCCTGTCCGGCGGCCCGCGCGTACGACGGGTGGGGGAGTACCTCGTTGAGGCGGGCGAAGGCGTACGCGATGCCCGACGCTCCGTGGGAGAAACCGGCCAGCGGCGCTTCGGGGTTGATCGGGGTGATCCAGCCCCAGCCGTCACCGGTCTCCTGCCGGGTGGCCAGCAGCCGGTCGGCGCAGCGCACCGCCAGTTCCAGGGCGCCGCTTCCGGGGGCGGCGGATTCCAGCGCCAGCAGCGACAGAATCGCCCCGGCCGATCCTGACACCACGTCCAGGAGAGGATCGTCGTCGACGAGTCCGGCGATGGCGGGCAGCAGCGAGGCGGCAGCCGTCGCGTACTCGGGGCGGTCGTGCCGTACGGAGGCGTGCGCCAGGGCGTATATCGCGCCGCCGAAGGGGCCGAACGCACCTATACCGAACTCGGCGGCGCCGGGCTTCTTCTCCAGTCCGGCCAGGGTCTCGGCTATCAGGACCGAGCGCTTGGCGACCTGGTCGAAGGCCGCCTGCGACAACTCGTCGATCTCGGCGTCGCCGGTGACGGCCGCGACCGCGTCCAGCCCGTGCGCGATTCCGGCCGTACCGGTGTAGAGGCCGATCGGGGCGGGGGCGTACTGCCAGTACGTCTCGTCCACCAGGTCCAGGCCGATCCAGCCCAGCCCGTGCTCGTCACGTACGCACAGATGCGACAGCCGCCTCGCGACCCGCAGGGCTTCCTCGGCGAAGTCCCCGGGATCGGCGCCTCCGTTCAGCCGGTCACGGCGCCAGTTGGGCCAGCGCGCGCCGCTCTCTCCCATGACGGTGGCCGCGACGCAGGAGCGGATGACACGTACCTGGAAGGCGAGATCGTCGTCCCCGAGTATGTCCAGACGCTCGCGCACGGCCGCCAGCGGTGAGGGGCGGGTGCCGATCCGGACGCCGTCGAGGCCGCCGCGCAGGGTGCCGGTGTCGGCGTCGACGGTGAACATGGGGATGTCCCCGAGGGACAGTTCGGCCACCTCGTCGAGGATCATCGCGTCGCGTGCGTCGGGCATCTCGACATGTCCGCCGGCCAGCCGCGCCAGCGACCGGGCGTGATCAAGACCGCCGCGCAGGAAGTCCGGGTGGGTGCTCTCCAGCAGCAGACGGCCGTAGATGTGGGTCGGCCGGGCGATGAGCCTGGTGCGGACCGTGCCGAAGGCGGCGATCGGCCCTGTCGGGGCGAGGAGTTGGGCGCGACCCGTTTCCAGCAGCCGGTAGACGTGGGTGAAGCCGTCGACGAACTCCTCGACGCGGCTGACCAGGTCGATCGGTTCCCCGTCGGCGGTCATCGGGTGGTTGCGTTCGGCGTCCATCTCCATGCGCCGTTTGACGAGCCGCATCTGGTCGGTGCCGCTGTCCTCCCAGGTGGGCACCGGCATCGGGGTCAACTGGCCACCGTGCCCGGCCAGTCCGCTGACATCGAGGCCGAAGGTTCCGTCCTCACCGCGCACGAGCAGATGGTTGGGCAGGATGCCGACCGACTGCACGGAGTTGGCCAGTGTGACCGCCGCGATGTCGGTCTCTCCGTCGATCTTCACGATCGCGGCGGTCTTGTCGCTGTGCAGCAGCGCTTCGAGGTCGACCAGGACCGGGTGTTCCCCGGAGGCGAGGACGTTCTCGAAGTGGAAGTCGGTGGCGTGCAGCAGGAACAGCAGCGCCGTCAGACCCCCCAGCCGCCAGGCGTAGCGGTCGCCGCCCGCCGCATCGGTGGTCGCCGAGGTGTCGACCAGCTCCACCCAGCCGTGCTCGCCCCGGTCCAGAATCTTCACGCGGGCGAGTTCGTGGGGCGGTCGCTGCCGGTTGACCCAGTCCAGAAGTCCGTCGAAGGCGATGTCCATGGCCAGCGAACGGGGTTTGAACACCAGCGTGCCGGTGTCGAAGGTGACCATCGCGACAGACCGGCCGCGGCGGTGCTTGTCACCGGCGCCGAACTCGATGCGTTCCAGGTGGCGCGGGTCGAGGTCGGCGAGCAGTCCCTCGCGCAGCTCGGGCAGATCGTCCACGAGCGCCGCGATCAACTCCACGCGGGTGTCGATCCAGAAGCGGAGCTGGTTGACCAGAAGCCGCGCGAGGACAGGGTATTCGTCCCAGATGGCACGAGCGTTGTCCTCGCTCCGCAGCAGGTCCACGTAGGACCTGAAGCGCTCTTCAGGGGTGTCGCCGCTCAGCCGGTCCTCGACACGGGCGATGTTGAGTTCGAGGACCAGCGTCCGCTGCACATGTCCGAGGAGTTCGGCCGCCGGAGCGGTCGCGCGCACCACGTCGAGTATGTGCCCCGGATCGGCCATGACCGGGTCGGCCGAGGCCGCTATCCGCTCTTCCAGGAGCGCGTCGAGTTCGTGTACGGCGCCTTCGACGAGCGGCCGGATCACTTCGAGGAGGCCCATGTCCGGGTCGAGCCGGCGGGTGGCGTCGGTGGCGGCCGTGCCGGCCGCCCACCAGCGCCGGAAGGTCTTGTGCCAGTCGGGTTCGACGGTCAGGCGGGAGGCGAGGGATTCGTCGCTCTCGCCGAGCAGCGCGGTCAGTTCGTCGGCGGTGACTCCCAGCGGGGCCAGCCGCGTGTCCAGTGTGGAGCGCTCACCTTTGAGGGGCGCGAGTTCCCTCCATGCGGCCAGGCCTTTCTCGCCGCGTACGGCATCGGTACGCGACGGCTGTCCGCCCAGTCTCTCGCTCAACGTGGCGGCTCGGTGCCAGGGGAGGCCTGCCGTTGCCAGCCGGCTGGTGGGGTGATCGGTTGCGTCGACAGACACGGTGCTCTCTCCTCCTGAGACATGAACGTGACCGGCAGGGGTCCGAAAGACGGCCCTGCCGGTCACGTCGTTTCTTCGGTAAGCTGTTAGTTCTGGCAGGGCTTACCGGGGTTGCAGGCCAGGCCGCATACGGTCCAGCCCGAATACCACGGCAGGCACGAGCAGCACCCGAGCGTGCCGAGGACACCGGAGCCGGCTCCGTTGATCTCGGTCAGCTCCTCATCGGTGATTGCGGTGAGACCCTCGCCCGACGGATGGGCGGGGGCCTCACTCCCGAGGGACAACCGGTAGTCGGCGTCCTTCCAAGAGCGGACTATGTCCACGAGAATTCACTCCTTGATGTGATGGCGGGCTCAGCAACAACCGCGTGTGCCCATGCTGCAGCTACCGCAGAGCGTCCCGGTGGGCGAGCACACCGTGATCGTCAGCGTGATCGTGGCGCACGCCCACGTGGTACCTCCCGCGACACCGTCGAGCTGGTCGTCGGCCAGCTCGACCAGACCGGCCGGGTTGGCCGGGGCCTCGCTGAGGGTGGCCCGGTACTCCGGGTCCTTCCAAGCGCGAACAAGGTTCATTTGTCTGTCACCTCCTCTCGTTTCGGATTCGGGACACCGGCCGTGTTCCTCCGGCGATCCGGGTGCCATCCTCCGCAGCCCGCATTCACCGGGCGTACCGCGAACGGACGAGGACGCGCACAGGCCACGCATACGCCGGGTGTGTTTCCGGCATATGCGTGGCACCCGCGACGAAGGTCCTGCACGGGCTCGGGGATTCGCCGGTCATCCGCCGGACGTGCCGCGGTGCTCAACGCCGAAAAGGCGCCCCACCGCGATGCCGTCGCGTGGAGCGCCTTCGGTGATCCGCCCGTCCCGGACGGTCAGCGAGCACCGGGAACCGGTCGGACATGCGCAGCCCGTCCCGCCCGTCTGCCGTCGGCGGTCTCAGAGTTGAGCGCCCGGGTTCAGCCTTCGGCGCAGCTCGGAGCGGGTCTTGTCCTCTTCCCGCGACACCGGGTTGGGCTCCGCGTGCGGTTTGCACTCCGCGCGATGCGCCGGTGTCTTGCCGGCCAGCAGATACGCCTCGACGTGGTCGTTGACGCACGCGTTGGGGCCGCCCGCGATGCCGTGCGTGCCCGCGTCGCGTTCGGTCACCAGCGCTGAGCCGGACAGCCGCCGTTGCAGCTCCAGCGCTCCCGGATACGGCGTCGCCGCGTCCCGTTCGGCCGCCAGGATCAGCGTCGGCGGCAGCTCACCGCGGTCGGTGCGGACGTCGACCGGCCGCTGGCGCGGCGCCGGCCAGAAGGCGCACGGCAGATTCATCCACGCGTTGTCCCAGGTCTCGAAGGGCGCCTGCGCGGCGAGTTCGGTGTTGTCGCGGTCCCACACCTTCCAGTCCGTCGGCCACGGGGCGTCGTTGCACTCCACGGCCGTGTAGACGGCGTTGCCGTTCTCGTCGTCGACGGCCGCCGCGGGACGCGGCGTGGCCTGGTCGATCAAGGGCTTGGTGTTGCCCTTCAGGAACTCCGAGAGCGCCGTGGCGCGCATCGTCCAGTAGTCGTCGTAATAGCCCACCCCGAGCATCGCCGCGTGCAGCTGGCCCGGCCCGACCTTGCCGCCCGCCGGGTGGTGCGCGACCGCCGCCCGTACGCGCTCGTAGCTGCGCTGCACCGCGTCGGGAGTGGTGCCCAGGTCGTACGTCGCGTCGTGCTTGGCGACCCAGGCGCGGAAGTCCGCCCAGCGCTGCTCGAAGGCGAGGGACTGGTCGAGGTTGTTGCGGTACCAGATCTGGTTCGGGTCCGGGTTCACGGCCGAGTCGAAGACCATCCGGCGTACGTGGGACGGGAAGAGCGACGCGTACAGGGCGCCGAAGTACGTTCCGTAGGAGGCGCCCATGAAGGACAGCTTCTTCTCGCCGAGGGCGGCGCGCAGGACGTCGAGGTCGCGGGCGTTGTTCAGCGAGGTGTAGTGGCGCAGCGCCGGTCCCGCGTTGCGGGCGCAGCCCTGGGCGTACGCCTTGGCGCGCGAGACACGCTCCCTCTTGTACGACTCCGAGGGGTACGTCGGCGCGAGGGTCGGGGCCTTCGCGAAGTCGAGGGGCTCCTGGCAGGACAGCGGCGCGGAGCGGCCGACTCCGCGCGGGGCGTAGCCGACCATGTCGTACGCCGCCGCGATCCGCTTCCACTCGGGCATGCCCGCCGCCATCGGGAAGGCCATGCCGGAGGCGCCCGGGCCGCCGGGGTTGTAGACCAGCGCGCCTTGGCGCTGCACGGTCTCCACGGCCTTGCCGTCGCCGCCCGCGCCGCCGGTCTTGCCGGACGCCTTCACCCGGCTGACGGTGAGTTTGATCCGCTCGCCGTCGGGCCGGGCGTAGTCGAGCGGCACCTCGACCGTGCCGCAGGTGAGGGGAGCGGGCAGCATCTCGGCCTTGGAACACGTACGGAAGGTGATTCCGGCGGCGGCGGCGCGCTGGGCGGCGACGACCGTGCCGCGCTCCTCGGACGAGGCGCCGGCGAAGTCCGCGCCGCCCGCCGGGGCGGCGGAGAGGGTGGACAGGACCAAGGAGCCGAGGGTGGCCAGGGCCCCGTACTTCGCAACTGCTCTCATCGCTTTCCCTTCAGGCGTGCCGCGGTGCGGGAGGGCGATCATCTCCGGCGCGGCAGGCATGTAAAGGATCTGTGAGCGGTGTCGGGGCGCGTGACTCCGATGCGTCATACAGTCACTCAAGAGGCCCGTACGGGGTGCGGGATCGGGCGGGGCGTGCTCCGTGCGCGGGTGCGTACGGGCACGCCCCGTGGCGTACGAGGGGTGGCGCGGGTCAGCCTCCGCCGCCCCCTCCGCCACCGCAGCCGCCCCCTCCACCGCCTCCTCCTCCGCCACAGCCGCCCCCTCCGCCGCCGCCGGAGCCGGATCCGCCGCCCCCGCCGCAGCCACCGCCCGAACTGCCGCAGCCCGAACCTCCGGAGCCGCCGCAGCCGCCGCCCCCCGAGCCACCGCCCCCTCCGCCGTCACCGAAGCCCGCGCTCGCGCACCACTCCACCGTGGCGGCGGCCAGATGCTGCGCCGGCTGGAAGTCACGGCCCGGCCGCATGGCCCTCGCGACCGTCAACTGCTCCCGCAGCAACGGGTCGTCGAGCGCCATGTGCCCGTCTACGGCGATCTGATGGGCGGGGGTGGTGATGTGCCGGTAGGCCGTGCGGAACCTCAGCCGCGCTTTGATCCCGGCGGTGGTGAGGCGGCGCCTGGCCACCACGGAGAAGGCGATACCCGAGAGGAAGCCGAGGAACGCGAGCGGCAGGGTGGGGATGGCCGCCGGGTCGCCGGTGCCGGCGAGCACGATGATGGTCAGCGGCAGGGAGATGACGCACACGAGCGCCTGCGTCAGCCCCCAGTGCACCCACAGCCGGGTCTTCCTGGCCGGGACCAGCAGGCCGCGCGCCGCGAGGGAGTCGCCGACCTCCTGCACGGCGTGGCTGCGCATCACCGCGAGGCGCAGCGAGTGCAGGGCGCCGTGCGGTGCCAGCGCGTGCTCCTGGATGACGGCCTGTTCCACCGGGTTACGCGCGACATGACTGTGGATGGCGACGATGCCGGGGCCGCCGATGCCCAGCCGCCCGTCCGTGTGCATGGCGACGATGGCGGTCTCGGCGACCCGGCCGGGCCCGCCGCCGAGGAAGGCGACGTCCATGAGGTCGTGGACCTCACTCACACCGCCGCGCGAGCGAAGGGTGATCACTCCGACGAGGAGCGAGACGAAGGACAGGGGGATGGCTATCTGGAGCGCGGTCACGAGCGTCTGCATGCCGGTCACCGCCCCACGAGTACGGCGCGGGCCACACGTGCGATCCGGACCGCCCGGCTCGGCGGCCGTGCCCCCGAACGGTCCCGCCACCACTGCGTCAGCTCGCGGCGTGCCGCCGCGTCCTGCGGCTGGTCGGCGATCAGCAGGTGCTCGGCGAAGTTGAGCGCGTCGCGCCGGTAACCGGCGTGCATGGGGCGGGACTTGGCGTACGCGAGGAAGGCGGCGCGGTAGCCGTCACCGAGGATGCGCGGCAACTCGGGCGCCACTTTCGCGACAACCTCCGCCCGTTTGGCGGCAAGGGCCCGACTCTGCACCCCGAGCCGCCGCGAGTCGAACCCCTCGGGCGCGGGGGTCCCCGCGACCAGAGCGGACAACAGAGCGGTCTGCGCGAGAGCGAGCCGCACACGGACGGGGTCGGTGGGGAGGTCTTCGGGCTCACCCGCTCCGGCATCCGGCGCCGTTCCGGCCGTCGGCGGACTGGTGGCTGTGCCCCTGTCGTCGGCAGGTGGCTTGGTGGCAACCTCCTTGTCCCGCACGGTGGTTGACGTCGGGGCCGGGAGCCGGAGTGTCGTGCGGATCGTGGTCAGTTCCGCGGACAGTTCCGCCGTCGGGGGGAAGTTGTCGTCCCGTTCCAGCAGGACGCCCGGCGGGGAGATTCGCGAGCGCAGTTCCGCCAGTACCGCCAGCACCGGTGCGCCGACCGGGTGGGCGTGGGTGTCGTGCCAGACGCCGTCGCGTTCGATGCCGCCCGCGACATGGACGTACGCGATGGCCTCGACCGGCAGTTGGTCGAGCGCCGTCGCCGGGTCCTCGCCGCGGTTGACGTGGTTGGTGTGCAGGTTCGCGACGTCGATCAGCAGCCGTACGCCCGTACGCTCCACCAGCTCCGCCAGGAACTGACCCTCCGTCATCTCCTCGCCCGGCCAGTTGATCAGCGCGGCGATGTTCTCCACGGCGAGCGGCACGGGCAGCGAGTCCTGGGCGATCCGTATGTTCTCGCACAGCACCCGCAGCGCGTCCCTCGTGCGCGGAACCGGCAGCAGATGGCCCGCTTCGAGCGTGGGGGACGCGGTGAGCGGGCCACCGGCCCGTACGAAGGCGATGTGCTCGGTGATCAGCGGGGAGCCCAGTGCCTGGGCCCGCTCCGCCAGATCGGCGAGGCGCTTGGCGTCGGGCCGCTCCGCGCCCCCCAGACCGAGCGAGACGCCGTGCGGGATCACGGTGACGCCGCGCTCCCGGAGCCGGACGAGCGAAGCGGGAAGGTGGTCCGGGCAGACGTTCTCGGCGACGGCCTCGACCCAGTCGATGCCGGGCAGCGCCTCAACCGCTTCCGCGATCTCGGGCCGCCAGCCGATACCGATGCCCAGGTCTCCCAGGTCTCCCCGGTTCCCCAGTGGTGGCGCTTGGCTCATGATTCTCCCCCTCCTCCGTGCCTCGGCGAGTGCCGGTTCAGAGGTATTGGCCCCGCCGGGCGCCGGTGAATCCAGAGCAGGGGACGTTCAGAGCATCATTTGAGGTTCCCGTCCCAGTCGGGCGAACCGGACGGATCTACGGCGTGGCCTTCACGCTCGGCGCCGGCGGACGGTTCGTGTTGACGGCCGTCGGCGCGCCCGGCTGGGTGGAGGGGCGGGAGGTGAAGGAGCTGTCCCCGGTCGGTGACGCGGCCGGCGGCGACGGCGGCAGGTTGCCGTTCGGCGGCGGCGGTCCGGTGGGGCTGGCGGTCTTGGTGCCCGCGGCCTCCCGCGCGATCTCGTCGAAGTCGACGAGCCCGGTGCCCTCCAGCATCGTGATGTGGTCCAGGACAGTCTGGTTCGCGTCGGTCGCGAGCTGCCGTATCAGGGTGTTCCGCGTCGTATGTCTGACCTCGGCTATCAGCGCGAAGACCTTGCCGTGCGCGTTGCGCAGGAGGTTGGCGAACTTCCTGTCGTAGTCGGCGCCCGTGGCCGCCGACAGCTCCCGCAACCAGCCCTGCTGCTGGTCGTTGGGCTGGTTCGGCAGCTCGACACCGAGCTTCGCCGCCACGTCGCGCGCGCGGGCGTCGAGGTCGGTGTGGCCGACGACCAGATGGTCACCCGCGTCCTTGATGGCCTGGCTGGGGGCACGCTCGATCGCCTGCTGCCCGGCGGGCAGTTCCCACAGGCCCGCGAGCCGTACCTTCACGAGGAAGTCGCGGTCGGTCGCCGAGAGCGGGCCCCACTGGGTGGCCACGCTCGACGCCGCCAGATTCGACTCCCCCGTGCCGGAGCGGTCGGCGTACGACCAGACAGGAAAGGCGAGCGCTCCGACCGTCGCGACGAGCGCCGCGATGATGAGTGCCGTGCCGTTGATACGTCGCAACAAAGTGTCTCCCGAGCCGATGCGCCACCGCGTACCACCGTGTACCGCCAAGTGCCACTACGTACCACCGCGGAATCAACCGCTCACTGACCGGTCGTTCAACTTACCTAGCGGTATGGGGAGATACGAATCCCGGCGCGGGAGTGTTCAACGCCGCAGCGCCGGATGATCGGCGACCACCGTGCTGGACCCCGCCGCGATTTCCGTGAAACCGGCATCACGGACCAACGGCAGTCCGCTGCCGGTCAGTTGGCGCCACCGCGCGGAGTCCGCGGTACGTACGGAGAGCGGGAAACCGGCCTCCTGCCACGCCTTGCGGTCGGCCTCCGACAGTTCCCACCACGCGAGCTGCGCGCCGTGGCCGGCCTGGGCCATCGCCTTGCCCGCCGACATGTCGAGATCGGGGCTGAGCCAGAGCACCGGGGCGGACAGGTCGGCGGCGGGCGGCGCCTCGGGGTCGGCCAGATCGGTGCCGGAGACCTGGAGCTTCGCCAGTTCCTTGGGCCAGCCGTCCAGCGGGACCGGCGGGAAGACACGTACCTCCGCGTACGGGGCGAAGTCCACGCCCTCCGGCGACCCGTCCGCACCCTCCGGGCTGTTCACCGTGATCCCCGGCAGCAGCCCCGCCTTCCGCCACTCCGCGCCGCGCGCCCTGCGCACCACCTTGCGGATCCGGGCGTCCTGCCAGTCCCGCATCGCCCGCGCCCACTCGCCCTCGCCCGTCGACCGCTCGTCGGCGAGCATGACCAGTACGGCGCGGGCGGCGGCCTCCAGCGCGTCGGTACGGGTCGGCGGCGCCGCCTTCTCGATCCGCACCACCAGCGGCAGAACGAACTGCGGGGCCTCGTCACGCGAGGTCTGCTCGTGGCGGAACGGGCTGTCGGCGGGGGTCTCCGGGCGGGTGTCGTCGATGCTCACGGGGCAAGTGTGCCAGCCCGGACCCGCCGGATTGTTGGCGGAATGGGCCCCTCCGGGTGACCATGCTCGGCATGAAGAGCGATCTCTTTGCCACCGAGAACATGGCGCAGCAGGCGATCACCCCCGGTATGAGCCTCCAGAACGCCAAATCCGTCAAGTACGCCGTCAACGGCGAAATGCACGCGCGCCAGGGGTCGATGATCGCCTTCCGCGGCAATCTCCAGTTCGAACGCAAGGGCCAGGGCATCGGCGGGATGCTCAAGCGCGCCGTCACCGGCGAGGGCCTGCCGTTGATGGCCGTGAAGGGCCAGGGCGAGGCGTGGTTCGCGCACGAGGCGGCCAACTGCTTCATCGTCGACATCGAGCAGGGCGACGCGCTCACCGTCAACGGCCGCAACGTCCTGTGTTTCGACGCCACGCTCTCCTACGAGATCAAGACCGTGAAGGGCGCCGGCATGACCGGCGGCGGCCTCTTCAACAGCCTCTTCACCGGCTACGGGAAGCTCGCCATCATCTGCGAGGGCGACCCCATCGTCATCCCCGTCAGCGCGCAGGCGCCGGTGTACGTCGACACCGACGCCGTCGTCGGCTGGAGCGCCCAGCTCAACACCTCGCTGCACCGCTCGCAGTCCGTCGGCTCGATGATCCGCGGCGGTTCCGGCGAGGCCGTCCAACTGATGCTCCAGGGCGAGGGTTTCGTCATCGTCCGGCCGAGCGAGGTAACGGCGCAGGCCGCCGGGAACTGATCCGCCCGTGGAACTGCGAGGGGTGGGCCGCCGGTATCGCGCACCGGCGCGATCCACACCCCCGGCCTGCCGCTGGCCGCCGCCACGCTGGTGGCGGCCGTGGTGGCGGGCGGGGTCTGCGTCCTGGGCACCCGGCGCGGCTGAACGCCCCGGTTCAGTACGCTCGACGGCATGGGAGACGAAGCCACCGGCAGCGAGACTGTGGCGTACGCCGACTGCGTGCACTGCGGCGAGCCGACCGAGTACCCGGAATCGGTCAAGGGCAGCACGCTCTGCCCGGTCTGCGAATGGCACGAGGCCCAGCGGACGGCCTGCTCGGGGTGAAGGCCGGTGCTGATCAGCCCTTCATCAGCTCCGACACCTTCACGAAGCGGTAGCCGCGCTCGCGCAGCGCGGGCACGATCTTGCGGACCGCCTCGTCCGTCACCGGTGCCGCGCTCGTCGTGCAGTGCATGACCACCAGCGAGCCGGGGCGCACCTCGGCGAGTACCTGTTCGGTCACCGCGTCCGCGTCCGTGGCGAAGGCGTCGCCGCTGACCACGTCCCACTGGACCGCCGTCAGGCCCGCCGGGGCCAGGGTGCGCAGCGTCGACTGGTCGTAACAGCCGCCGGGGAAGCGGAAGTACGGCACCACCTGGCGCACCCCCACCTTGCGGAACGCGCCGAAGGCCCGCTCCACGTCGGCGGCCATGTCCTTCTGGCCGAGCACCGGAAGACCGTGGCAGTCGGCCGTGAAGGCGTGGTGGCTGTACGAGTGGTTCGCGACCTCGAACAGGGGGTCGGAGCCGATCTCTCTCGCCTGGGACGGATACTCCTCCGCCCACCGGCCGGTCATGAAGATCGTCGAGGGGACTTCGAGGCGGCGCAGCGAGGTGATCAGGGTCGGGTTGTCGAAGCGCTCGCCGCGGGCGGCGCGCGGTCCCTGGTCGACCGTCATGTCCGCGTCGAAGGTGAGCGCGACGGTCTTGGGTCCCGCCGCGGCCCGCGGCTTGCGCGCGGGGTCGGCGCCGCGCAGGAAGACCGGCGTCACGGCCGGGTGTTCGGGCCCGGCGGGCTGGCGCGCCGAGGCCTTGGGCGAGGGCGGGCCCGTCAGTCGGGCGTTGGTGTCGGTTCCGCATCCGGTGAGGAGGGCCCCCAGCACGGTGACGGACGCGAGTGTCAGTGCATATCTAGGCATACGGGGAAAATATATGACCATCTGTTCATCCTGCGGTTCCGGCGCTCGAAGATTGCCGGAACGCGGCACTGCTCGCCGTGACGGACCGTGAGAAAATCTCCTCCCGTTCAAGGGTGCATAAGGGTTCAAGGGGGACCGGCGAGAGCCGGGGGAGGGGCGACCCATGGATGTGTTCCTCGGTCTCGGAGTCGCGGGCGTGGTCCTGCTGGCGGTGGCGCTGATCTTCGACGGCATCTTCGAGGGCCTGTTCGGCGGCGTGCTCGACGGCGTGTTCGCGGGGCTGCTGTCCGTGCCCGTTGTGGCGGGATTCGTCGCGATGCTGGGCTTCGGCGGCGCGATCATGCTCGGTACGACGGACCTCGGTGTCGGCCCCGCCATCGCCGTCGGCGCCGTCGCCGGCGCGGTCACGGGCTGGCTGGCCTGGAAACTCAGCCGCGTACTGATGCGCGATCAGACGGACGCCACGCCACGGGGAACGGACCTTCTCGGTACGTCGGGGTCCGTGGTCACGGCCATTCCCGTCGACGGCTACGGCGAGGTGATGCTCCGGGTGGCGGGCCAGCCGGTGAAGTTCGCCGCGAAGAGCGCGGTGCCCCTGGCGCGGGGCGCCGAGGTCTGGGTGGAATCGACGCTCTCGTCCACGTCGGTGGGGGTCCGGCCCGTCGAGCGCTGACCGCCGTCCGTTCGCCCTGCTGATCCACCGGCTCACCCAACCGTCGAACCGCCGCGCGGCAACCGGCGTCCCACAGGCGCGGCGTCCACAACTCGTACGTCAACAGGGGGGAAACCCATATGAGTCCAGTGATCATCGCGGTGGCGGGAGTCGTCGTACTTCTCGTCCTGCTCGCGCTCGTCGTCATCACCCGCTACAAGGTCGCGGGCCCCAGCGAGGCCTTCATCATCACCGGCCGCAGGGGCAAGTCGTCCACCGATCCGGTCACCGGCCGGGTCAGCACCGACAACAGCGGTCAGAAAGTCGTGGTCGGCGGCGGCGTCTTCGTCGTTCCGTTCGTCCAGCAGAAGTTCACGCTCGACCTGTCCAGCCGCCACATCCCGGTCGCCGTCCGGGGCGCGGTGACCCTGCGCGGTGTCAAGGCGCATCTGGAAGGCGTCGCGATCGTCAAGGTCGGCGGCAACGAGGACGCCATCCGTGCCGCCGCCCAGCGGTTCCTGCGCCAGCAGAAGGGCATCGTCGGCTTCACCCAGGAAGTGCTGTCGGGCGCCCTGCGCGCCATCGTCGGCCGGATGGCCGTCGAGGACATCATCCGCGACCGCGCCGCCTTCGCCGGGCAGGTCGCCGAGGAGGCCGAGGCGAGCCTGTCCGGGCAGGGGCTGATCCTGGACGCCTTCCAGATCCAGGACATCACCACGGAGGGCTCGTACCTGGAGGACCTGGGCCGGCCCGAGGCCGCCCGCGCCAAGCAGGAGGCGGACATCGCCGAGGCGATCGCCAAGCGGGCCTCCGAGCAGGCCAGGCTCAAGGCCGCCGAGGAGATCGCGGTGGCCGAGCGGACCTTCTATCTGAAGCAGGCCGAGATCAAGGTCGAGACCGAGGCGGCCAAGGCGAAGGCCAACGCGGCGGGGCCGCTCGCCGAAGCCGCGCGTCAGCAGGAAGTCCTCGGCGAGCAGGAGAAGGTGGCGGAGCGCCAGGCAGCTCTGACGGACCGTCAGCTCGACACGAAGGTACGCAAGCCGGCCGACGCCGCCCGCTACCAGGCCGAGCAGGAGGCCGAGGCCCGCAGGATCGCGCAGGTCAAGGAGGCCGAGGCGGACGCCGAGCGGTCGCGGCTCACGGGTGAGGGCGAGAAGCTGCGCCGTGCGGCGCTCGCGGAGGCCGTACGGATCGAGGGTGAGGCGGAGGCCGACGCCATCGCGGCGCGTGGCAGCGCCGAGGCCGGGGCGATGCAGAAGAAGGCCGACGCGTTCGCGCAGTACGGCGACGCGGCCGTGCTCCAGATGCTCGTCGAGGTGCTGCCCGCCGTCGTCGCCAAGGCGTCCGAGCCGCTGAGCGCCGTCGACAAGCTGACGGTCATCTCCACGGACGGCGCGAGCCGGCTCTCGCGCACGGTCACCGACAACGTCGCGCAGGGCATGGAACTGCTGACGTCGACCACCGGGGTCGACATCGCCGAACTGCTCAAGGGCCTTTCGCAGAAGACGAGTTCGACGGAGCCGGCCAGGACGGGGGCCAAGGCCGCCAAATCCTCGGAGAACAACAAGAAGATCGAGGTGGGCGGCTGACGAGCCGTCAGTAACCCGTTCGGAGAGAGGCCGGCCGGACCGTTGTCCGGCCGGCCTCCGTCATGTCCGTTGAACACAACTCGCGTACCGCCCGTATCAAGGGGTCGGACTCCGTAATCCCCCACAGGAGGCGACGAGTTGAGTCACAGGCGAATATCCAAGGGCAAGGCCGTCCTCGCGGGAGCCGGGGCGGTGGGCGTCGCGGCAGCGGCCGTCCTGCTGCCGAACGCCAACGCGTCACAGTCCGGCGCGGACGACCGCGCGGGCGGCGGCGCGGGACAGAACCCGAGAACGGTCAGCGCCGCGTCGGCGCCGGAACTCGTCTCACGGCTGTCCGCACAGCTCGGCGAGGACTACGCGGGGGCGTACTACGACGCGCAGAAGAAGCAGGTCGTGGTGAATGTCGCGGACGGCGGCGGCAGTGGCAGTGGCAGCGGTGAGTCGGCCGAGCAGGTGCGTGCCTCCGGCGCCGTGGCGAGAAGCGTGCGCAACAGCATGGGCGAACTCACCTCCGCCACGGGCACGTTGAGCCGGAACGCCACCATCCCCGGCACCGCGTGGGCACTCGACCCCCGGACCAACCAGGTCCTCGTCACCGCCGACTCCACGGTCACCGGTGAGCGCTGGAACACCCTGGAGTCGGCCGTACGCTCGCTGGGCGACGGCGTGGCCCGCATCCAGAAGTCGGCGGGCGAGTTCAAACCGTTCCTGGAGGGCGGCGACGCCATCTTCGGTGGCGGCGCCCGCTGTTCGCTCGGCTTCAACGTCACCACGCAGGACGGCACCCCCGGCTTCCTCACCGCCGGGCACTGCGGCGTCGCGGCGGAGCAGTGGTCCGAGGCGCAGAACGGCGCGCCCGTCGGTACGGTCCAGGCCGCGACGTTCCCCGGCGACGGGGACTTCGCGCTCGTCACGTACGACGACCCGGCCACCGAGGCGCCGAGCGAGGTGGACGTCGGCGATGGGCAGACGGTGCCGATCGGGCAGGCGGGCGAGGCCGCCGTGGGCCTGGAGGTGATCCGGATGGGCAGTACCACGGGGCTGGCCGACGGCTCGGTCACCGGGCTCGGCGCGACCGTGAACTACGCGGAGGGCTCCGTCAGCGGCCTCATCCAGACCAACGTCTGCGCGGAGCCCGGCGACAGCGGGGGCCCGCTGTTCACGGCGGACGGCACCGCGATCGGTCTGACGTCGGGCGGCAGCGGCGACTGCACGTCGGGCGGCGAGACGTTCTTCCAGCCGGTCACGACGACGCTGGCGGCGGTGGGCGCGGAGATCGGCACGGGCGGTGGCGCCGAAGAGGGCGCTGAGCAGGACGCCGGCGCCGGAGCCGCCGACAACGACGGCTCCGGCGTGGAGGTCGGGAGCGACCACTGACCCCGAGTGCGCTGCCCTCGGCGCCGGACGGGCCGATGCCCGTCCGGCGCCGAGAACGCCCCGTCAGCGCCACGGCCCCCTGATCGCGAACGTCGTCCCCGGCGTATAGCAGTTCACGTACATCGTCTCGCCGTCCGGCGCGAACGTGACGCCCGCGAACTCACCCCACTCCGGCTCCTCGGGCGTCCCGATGTTTTCCGCGCCGCGCGCCATCTCGTACAGCTCGCCGTGCCGCGTCAGCCCGTACACGTGCTGCGCGCCACCGCCGTCCTCGCACACCATCAGGCCCCCGCTGGGGGCGAGGCAGATGTTGTCGGGGGACTCGCCGGGCAGCTGGATGTCGGTGTCCGGGCCGAAGGCGATCACCAGGGTGAGCCGGCGCCGCTGCGGCTCGTACTTCCACACCTGCCCGTAGTGGTCGGCCGCCGAGCCCTCCGCGCTCTTCGCGAAGCTCGACACGAAGTACACCGACCGGTCGCCCCAGTAGCAGCCCTCCAGCTTCTGGGCGTGTGTGATGCCCTTCTTGCCGAAGTCCTGGAGCCTGATGGGCGTCTCCTTCGCCTGCGAGTCGGGCACGGGCACCCACTCGACGCGGTCGAAGCTGGCGCCCGGCTCCTGGATGACCGACAGGTCCGGCACACCGGGGACCCGCATGGCCTCCAGCGTGCCGCCCGCGCGCAGCGATCCCATCCCGCCGAGCGGCTTCTCGGGCAGGAAGCGGTAGAAGAGGCCGAAGGGCCTGTCGAACGCGTCCTCCGTCTCGTACACGACGCCCGTACGCGGGTCGATCGCGATGGCCTCGTGCTGGAAGCGGCCCATCGCCGTCAGCGGTACGGCGCCGGTGCGGTGCGGATCGGCGCCGTCGACCTCGAAGATGAAGCCGTGGTCCTTGGTGTAGCCGTTGGTCCCGGCCTTGTCCTCGTTCTCCTCGCAGGTGAGCCAGGTGCCCCAAGGGGAGGGCCCGCCCGCGCAGTTGACGGCGGTGCCGGCGATGGCGACGTGCTCGCCGAGTACGTTGCCCTGCCCGTCGAGTTCGAGCGCCGTACAGCCGCCCTTGCCCATCGGGTCGTAGGTCAGGCCGTCGACGGTCGGGACGCCGATCCTGGCGTTGTGCCGGTTCTCGTGGTTACGGACCAGATGGACGCGTCCGCGGCGGCCGGCGAAGGCCGCCATGCCGTCGGGATTGCTGGGGACTTCGCCCTCGCCGGAACGGAGCGGGTCGCCCGTTCTGGACAGGACGCGGTAACGGAAACCTTTCGGCAGATCGAGCAGGCCGTCCGGGTCGGGTACGAGCGGGCCGTAGCCGCTGCGCCCCATTTCCTGTGCGACGGCGGTGCCGGCGAAAAGCTCCGACACCGCTCCGGTGAACGCGATTCCGGCGACCGATGCTCCGGTGGCCAGGACCTGACGTCGTGTTGCGGACATGAGGCAACTCCCTGTTGGCGGACAGGAGACGTGACCCGCACGTGTGTATCACGGGTGCAGTGCACACGTGAACTGTGCGGGCCACTGAGCCCTATGTGTCGCCTGAAGTGCCCTGAGAGATCAGCGGGTCAGCGGATCGGATCAGGCGAGCGACGCGGTGAGCGTGATGCTCGTGCCCGCGAGCGCCTGGCTGACCGGGCAGTTCGCCTTCGCGTCCTCGGCGGCCTTGACGAAGCCCGCCTCGTCCAGACCCTCGACCTCACCCTGCACCGTGATGTGCACGCCGGTGATGCCGGTGCCGGGCACCAGCGTGACCTCGGCCTGGGTGGTCAGCTTGGTCGGCGGGGTGCCGGCCTTGGCGAGACCGTTGGACAGGGCCATCGAGAAGCAGCTGGAGTGAGCGGCGGCGATCAGCTCCTCCGGGCTGGTCTTGCCGTTCGCCTGCTCGGCGCGGGAGGCCCAGGAAACCGGCTGCTCGGCGATTCCGGAGGAGTCGAAGGTGACGACGCCGCTGCCCTTGAGGAGGTCGCCTTCCCAGACGGTGTGTGCCTGGCGCGTGGTAGCCATGGTGAGGGAAACCCTTCTGTATCGGGCACGCGAGAGCTGATCGAGAAGCTGATCCACAGCTGATCGACCGGTTCTCGCGCACCGCACATCGTTACGGCTCCGAACTTACTCGCCGAGCAGGCCCTTTGCGTCGCGTGCCAGCGCGGTGAGACGTGAGATCGCGCGGAAGTACTTCTTCCGGTAACCGCCGTTCAGCATCTCTTCGCTGAAAAGTCGGTCGAAGGGGAGCCCGGAGGCGAGAACCGGTATCTCCCGGTCGTACAGCCGGTCGGCGAGGACGACGAGCCGCAGGGCCGTCGACTGGTCGGGCACCGGGCCCACATCCGTGAAGCACGCGACGCGCAGCCCCTCCGTCAACGCGCCGTAGCGGCTGGGGTGGACGGTGGCGAGATGGGCGAGCAGGGCGGGGAAGTCGTCCAGGCTGGCGGCCCCGGTGGTGTGCGCGGCGCGCGTCACCTGCTCCGTGGTGAGCGGGGCGGGGGCCTCGGGCAGTCCCCGGTGCCGGTAGTCGTCGCCGTCGATACGCAGCGGGCGGAAGCGCGCGGAGAGCCCCTGGATCTCCCGCATGAAGTCCGCGGCGGCGAAACGGCCCTCACCGAGCTTGCCGGGCAGGGTGTTGGAGGTCGCGGCGAGCGCGACGCCCGCCTCCACGAGGCGGCTCAGCAGGCTCGACACGAGGACGGTGTCGCCCGGATCGTCCAGCTCGAACTCGTCGATGCACAGCAGCCGGTGGCCGCCGAGGGTCCGTACAGTCTGCTGGAAACCGAGCGCGCCGACGAGGTTCGTCAGCTCCACGAAGGTGCCGAACGCCTTCTGTTCCGGGGCGGCCGGCGTGGCGTGCCAGAGGGAGGCCAGCAGGTGGGTCTTGCCGACGCCGTAACCGCCGTCCAGGTAGACACCGCGCGGCCCGGCTTCGGCGGCGGGCTTCCTGCCGAACCAGCGGCGCCTGCTCTGCCCCTGCCCGGTGTCCGCCGCACCCCCGAGCCCGGCGGCGAACGTGCTCAGTACGGAGACGGCCTCGGCCTGGCTGGGCCGGTTCGGGTCGGGGACGTACGTTTCGAAACGCACCGAGTCGAAGCGCGGCGGCGGGACCATCTCGGCGACCAGCCGCTCGGCGGGCACACGGGGCTCACGGTCGCACAGGGAGACAGGGGAGGACACGGGGGAGGAACCGGGGGAGGCTGGCACGGGTCTCAACTGTAGGCGGTGCGGTGAGTCGGCCCGTGCAGGTGGTGGAGGCGATGTGCGTGAGAGCGGCCCACCCCCCTAGGATTAGAACATCTGTACGTTTATCGGTTGCCGGAAATTCGTCGCACGGGGGGAACGCGCATGTCGGACATGTCAGAGGCCACGGTTGTACCGCACTACGGCGACGACGGCCGCAGCGGCACGTATCAGGCGTCCGGCCTCCCGGACCGCGCTCAGGTCGCGTGGGTGGCCGCGACGGAAGGGGAAGTGATCACCTCGCCCGTGCTGGCCGGAGGCACCCTGCTCGTGGCCGACGTGGCAGCGACGCTCTACGCCTTCGACGCGGCCACGGGCGAACTTCGCTGGAGCCACACCTACCGCGACGACGAGGGCGGCGAGGACGAGGAGTTCGAGCCCGGCGACTTCGTGACGCAGCTGCCGATCGCCGTCTGGAACGACCTGGTCTTCGTAGGGGTGAGCGGCCTCGACTACGAGTTCGACGACTCTCTGCACGTCCACGAGCTGAAGACGGGCCAGGTCGTCCGGACGATGCGGGGGCAGTGGCATCCGACGGTGGCCGGAGACCTGCTGTTGCTCTCCGGCGACGGGGTGCGTGCGCTCGATCTGCCTGATCTCTCCCCGCGCTGGCGGAGCACGAAGCTGCACGGCTGGCTGGACGCGGCCCCGGCGGTCTCCGCCGACGGCACCGCCTTCGCCGCCCGGGGCCTGGAGGCCAACCGCACCAGCGGAGGTGTCGACGCGTTCGACGTACGCACGGGGAAAGCGGCGTTCGACAGGGTCGTCGATGTGGCGATCGGCCAGGACGGGGAACAGGCGGCACTGGTCCAGTGCGCCCACGCGGTCCTGGGCGACGGCCTGGTGTGGCTGCCGGTGGCGTGGGGTGGAGACGACGAGGCCGTCCGGTCCGGGGGCGGCGTGGTGGGTCTCGACCCGCGTACGGGGGAGCGGCGTGCCCATCACCTGCTGCACGGGTCGTGGCTCGCGGGGACGGTGGCGGTGGCGGGCGGCGTGCTCTACTACGCCGACGAGGAGGGTGACGGCGAGCCCCCGATCCTGGGCCGCGCCGTCAGCGCTCTCGACATCGCCACGGGGCGGAGCCTCTGGAGGTTCCCGCTCAAGGGGCAGGCGGCGGGCGCGCCGGTGGTGGCGAGCGGCGTGGTGTACGTGGCCACCTACAGCGGCGAGGTGGTGGCCCTGGACGCCGCCACGGGTGAGCCGCGCTGGGCGCTCGCGCTGGACACGAAGATCGAGAACAGGTACGACCTGGACGACCCCGACGGCGAGGCGGTCTACGACGAGACCGGCCTGGTGGTGCTCCCGGCCGACGGGATGCTCTACGTCCGCACGAGCGGCGGTGTGGTGGCTCTGCGCTGACGCCGCGGTGGCTCTGCGCTGACCGTGGCGGCCCCGGCGGGCGGCCCGCCGGGGCGTCCACGCACGTCAGTTCGGGGTACGACGGCGCACGTTGTGTGGGGCGGCGACCCGGCGTGCGCCGTGTCAGACTGCACGCCATGCGACGCCTGTTTCCCGTGCCGTCCGAGCCGATGGCCGACCACGAGTGGAGTCTCGACGACCTGGCCGACGCGTACGCGTACCCCGAGCCCGTCGAAGGCCGCTCCTGGCTGCGCGCGAACATGGTCTCCACGCTCGACGGCGCCGCCCAGCACGACGGCCGTTCGCAGGCCATCTCGTCCGACGCCGACATGCGGATCTTCGGCACCCTGCGGGGGCTGGCGGATGTCGTACTCGTGGGTGCTGAAACGGTTCGCCTGGAGGGCTACCGCCCCGCCCGCGCCCGCGACGCCTTCGCCGCGCGGCGCGTCGCCGCCGGGCAGGCGCCCGCCCCCGCGATCGCCGTCGTCAGCGCCAGCCTGAACCTGGATCTCTCGCTCCCGCTCTTCGCCTCGCCCCTCGTGCCGACCCTGATCCTGACCGGCGCCGCCGCGTCCCCCGACCGGATCCGTGACGCCGAGAAGGCGGGCGGGCGGGTGATCGTCGCCGGGGACGGGCCGGGCGTCGATCCCGGCCGGGCGGTCACGGCCCTGGCGGAGCTGGGCCTGGTGCGGCAGCTCACCGAGGGCGGCCCCCGGCTGCTCGGCCAGTTCGTGGCGGCCGGCGTGCTGGACGAACTCTGCCTGACCGTCTCCCCCCTGCTCACGGTCGGCAGCGCGCAGCGCATCGCCGGCGGACCGGGGCTCCCGGACCCCGAGCGCTTCGCCCTGGCGGCCGTACTGGAGGAGGCCGGGTTCCTTTTCACCCAATACCGTCGGATCTGATATTCGGCGGAATTTGCCGTTCCGGTTAGCTCCCACTGGGCACACTTACTCACGCAGACTTACGCAGACTCACGCGATCCCCCGTGCGGCACGGGGAAGGATGGTTTCCGCAGCGGGCCCCACCGGCCCCGGAACGACGAAGGGCGCCTGTCGTGTTCACAAGCGTATTGATGATCGAGAAGCCCCTGTCGTCCGTGGACGTCGAATTCGTCACCACGCTCCACGGCGACCAGCAGGTCTCCTTCATCGTGCTCATGCAGCCCCGCGGCGATCAGGCGGACGCGCTGCTGCGCGCCATCGACGACGTCGCCTTCGGCGAGCTGAGGGAAGCCGCCGGGGAGGGTGACGAGCCCGAGGGCGCCGCGGCCCGCGGCCCCGCCGAGCTGGCGCTCGCGCACTCGCTGGCCGCCCTGCGGGCGGCGGGCCGGGATGCCACCGGCGTGGTGGTCGAGAGTCACCCGCTGGACCACCTCAAGTCGGTCGTCGAGGAGTCGGCGGCCGACGAGGTCATCGTCCTCACCGAACCCCACTACGTGGAGGAGTTCTTCCACCGGGACTGGGCCTCGCGCGCACGCCACAAGGTCGGCGTGCCGGTGCTCAAACTCTTCGCACACAGTGCGGACGACGACAACGACGCCGGGGGGACCAAGGGGGCGGCCCGAAGCGAATAGGCTGGGGGACCGCCGGGGCACACGGCCGCCGGCCCGCGACGGTCGCCCCGGTCGACAGCCCGCACCGCACCACCCTGGGAGAACACGTATGGCACCCGGTATCCCCACCGCCATGGAACGGCCGCACTTCATCGGCATCGGCGGCGCCGGAATGTCGGGTATCGCCAAGATCCTCACCCAGCGCGGCGCGAAGGTCGCGGGCAGCGACTCCAAGGAGTCCGGCACCGCCGAGGCCCTGCGAGCCCTCGGTGCCACGGTCCACATCGGCCACGCCGCGGAACACCTCGCGGACGACGCGTCCTGCGTGGTCGTCTCCAGCGCGATCCGGGCGGACAACCCGGAGCTGGTACGGGCCGCGGAGCTGTCCGTTCCCGTCGTGCACCGCTCCGACGCCCTCGCCGCCCTGATGGGCGGCGGCCTGCGGTCCATCGCCGTCGCAGGCACCCACGGCAAGACGACGACGACCTCCATGCTCGCCGTGGCGCTCACGGAGCTGGCCCTCGACCCGTCGTACGCCATCGGCGGCGACCTGGAAGGCCCCGGCACCAACGCCCGCCACGGCGACGGAGACATCTTCGTCGCCGAGGCTGACGAAAGCGACCGGAGTTTTCAGAAGTACGACCCCGAGGTCGCGATCGTCCTCAACGTCGAGCTGGACCATCACGCCAACTACGCCTCCATGGACGAGATCTACGAGTCCTTCGAGACGTTCGTCGGCAAGATCGTCCCCGGCGGCACGCTGGTGATCGCCGCCGACCAGCCCGGCGCGGTCGAGCTGACCGCGAAGGTGCGCGCCCGCTCCACGGTCAAGGTCGTCACCTACGGCGAGGCGGCGGACGCCGACGTACGTGTCCACAAGGTCACCGCGCGCGGTCTGACCAGCGAGGTCACGGTCGTCCTGGACGGCCGCTTCCTGACCTTCGCGGTCTCCGTGCCCGGCCGCCACTACGCCCACAACGCCGTGGCCGCTCTCGCGGCGGGCGTCGCCCTCGGCATCCCGGCGCACAATCTCGCCTCCGCGCTCGGCAAGTACACCGGCGTCAAGCGCCGCCTCCAGCTCAAGGGCGAGGCGAACGGCGTGCAGGTCATCGACTCGTACGCGCACCACCCCACCGAGATGACCGCCGACCTGGAGGCGATGCGCGCCGCCGCGGCCCCCGGCTCCCGGCTCCTCGTCGTCTTCCAGCCGCACCTCTTCTCGCGCACACAGGAGTTGGGTACGGAGATGGGCCAGGCGCTCGCCCTGGCGGACGCCTCGGTGGTGCTGGACATCTACCCGGCCCGCGAGGACCCGATCCCCGGCATCACCAGCGCGCTGATCATCGAGGCGGCGGAGGCCGCGGGCGCGGAGGTCAGGGCCGTACACGAGGCGGGCGCGGTGCCGGAGGCCGTGGCGGGAATGGCGAAGCCCGGTGATCTCGTTCTCACCATGGGGGCGGGTGACGTGACGGATCTCGGTCCCGAGATCCTTGCCCGTCTGTCCCACTGAGGCGCATCACCCGAGGCGCGAGAGAGGAAGTCATGGCGTACGACATCGACAAGCCCGACGAGCAGTGGCGCGAGGAGCTGTCCCCGGCCGAGTACGCGGTGCTGCGCAAGGCCGGCACCGAGCCCGCCTTCGTCGGTGAGTACACGGACACCAAGACGGCCGGTGTCTACTCCTGTCGCGCGTGCGGTGCGGAGTTGTTCCGCTCGGACACGAAGTTCGAGTCGCACTGCGGCTGGCCGTCGTTCTACGACCCGAAGGACAGCGACGCGGTCGAGCTGATCGAGGACCGCACGATGGGCATGGTCCGCGTGGAGGTCCGCTGCTCACGCTGCGGCTCGCACCTGGGCCACGTCTTCGAGGGCGAGGGCTACGGCACGCCGACGGACCAGCGGTACTGCATCAACTCGATCTCACTGCGGCTGACGCCCGACGAGGCGTGACGGCCAACTCGGGGGCGGGGGCGGGGCGTCACGGTATACATGTCGTCCTGAGGCTCCGGCCGCCGCGTACGTGACGAAGTGTGTCCAAGGCGCCGGGGGCGGAGCCGCCGCCGTAGGTGGACTTGTGCGGGGTTGGCCTGTCCATGACGATGAAGCGCCGGTTCATCGCTTTGGAAGGGACTTTCCATGCCCGAGCAGTCCGCTGGAATGCCGCGTAGGAGAACCGTTCTCGCCTCGGCCGCCGTGACGGCCGCCGGCGTACCCCTGATCGCCTCCGCCGGGCAGGCGGTTGCCGCGTCCGGCGGGGGACGCGAGAGCGGTGGCGGGGCCGCCACCACCCAGGCGCCCGACCGGGAGTTGCGCAAGCTGCTCCAGGAGGTCGACGCGAACCGGATCGAGGCGACCGTACGGCGGCTGGCGGCGTTCGGGACCCGGCACACCCTGTCGGTTCAGGACGATCCCGAGCGTGGAATCGGCGCGGCGCGTGACTGGATCCTGGCCGAGATGAAGAAGTACGCGGCGGTGTCCGGCGGTCGGATGACCGCCGAGCTCCAGTCGTACATACAGGAGCCCGCCTCGCGTATCCCGGTGGCGACCCGGATCACCAACGTCGTTGCCACGCTGCGTGGTTCGGTCACCCCCGACCGCGTGTACGTCGTCGCCGGGCACTACGACTCGCGCGTCACCGACGTCATGGACGCGACCAGCGACGCGCCCGGCGCCGATGACGACGCGTCAGGTGTCGCGCTGGTCATGGAGTTGGCGCGGGTGCTGGCGAAACGGCGCCCGGCGGCGACGATCGTGTTCATGGCGGTCGCGGGTGAGGAGCAGGGCCTGTACGGGTCGAGGTACGCGGCAACGCAGTTCAAGGCGGCGGGCGTTGACGTACAGGGCATGTTCACCAACGACATCATCGGCAGCTCGCGCGCCGACGACGGCACCCGCGACCCGTACACGGTGCGGCTCTTCGCGGAGGGCGTACCGACGTCCGAGACCCCGGAACAGGCCAACACCCGCCGCTCGGTGGGCGGCGAGAACGATTCGGCGACCCGGCAGCTGGCGCGTTTCGTGAACGACGTGGGGGACAACGACGCGACGGGTATGAACGTGCGCGTGGTCTACCGGCGCGACCGCTATCTGCGCGGCGGCGACCACATCCCGTTCCTGGAACAGGGCTATCCGGCGGCCCGGTTCACCGAACCCGCCGAAGACTTCGCCCACCAGCACCAGGACGTACGGGTGGAGGGCGGCAAGCAGTACGGCGACCTGCCCGAGTTCTGCGACTTCGACTACATCGCCCGTGTGACGCGGGTGAACGGCGCGGTGCTGTGGACCCTGGCGCAGGCGCCGGGCACACCGCGCCAGGCGCGGATCGTCACGAGCAACCTCACCAACGACACCGAGCTGAAATGGGCGTTGGGCACGGAGCCTGACCTGGCGGGCTACGAAGT
Organism: Streptomyces sp. NPDC050433; assembly: GCF_044458565.1. NCBI lineage: Bacteria > Bacillati > Actinomycetota > Actinomycetes > Kitasatosporales > Streptomycetaceae > Streptomyces > Streptomyces sp. NPDC050433. The sequence continues at coordinate 86,809 of NZ_JBITIB010000031.1, forward strand.
GGTGTGGCGCGAGACGACGGAACCCGAGTGGACGCATGTGATCAAGGTCGGCCTCTCGACCACGCACACGGTGGACCTGTCCAAGGACAACGTCTTCTTCGGTGTGCGGGCGGTCAACCGCGACGGGAAGCGGAGCCCGGTGGCCTTCCCGATGCCGGGCAACTGATGGCCCGTCGGCGGGGGTTGTCGGCCTGGCGTGCGCGCCCGCGCGATGATCGCGGTGCCGGGCTTCCGTCCCATCCGTCCGGGGGGTTTACCCATCGGGCCAGGTCAACCGGCCAGGCGCCCCAATAGCCTACTCATGGTGGTCATTCGGCTACCGTGAGTGAAGGGAATTTGGGATGCGTGTCAAATCTGCGGGTCGGCTGACGGTCCTCGCCTCGACAGCCCTGATGCTGGTCGGTGTTGTGAACGTCGGCGCCGTCCAGGCCGATGTGCCCGGTGGGCCCATCCTCTACTCGATCGATTTCTCCAACCCCAGGGAGAGCGACGACAACGACCTGCCCGAGCCCTACGGCGAAGTCGTCATGCGGGCGCCGTGGGGCCAGCAGACCGCCCTGTGGCAGCACCCGGACCGCGACATCAACACCCCCACCCTGCCCCGCTATCCGGAGTCGGGCGCCGAGCACCGCTTCATCCCCCACCCCGTCGCCCAGGTGTGCGCCTTCGTGGGCGAGGACGACACCGGCATCAACGAGGACGACATCCTCGCCGACGGCTGTCTGCCCTACACGGGCCCCGGCTCGTACACGATCAGCGCCGAAGGCGGCTCCGTGACGGTCAACGTGTACCGCTTCGGCTGAGACACCCTCTAAGGCCGGGTCGGCTGAAGCAGGTCCCAGAGGTTGCCGTACAGGTCCTCGAAGACCGCCACCGTGCCGTACGGCTCGTGGCGGGTCTCCCGTACGAAGCGGACCCCCGCCGCCAGCATCCGGGCGTGGTCCCGTGCGAAGTCGTCCGTGTAGAGGAAGAAGCCGACCCGGCCGCCCGTCTGCGCGCCGACGCTCGCCCGCTGGGTGGCGTCGGCCGCGCGGGCCAGCAGGAGGGCGGCCCCGCCGCCTCGCGGCCGTACGACCACCCAGCGGGAGCCGTCGCCCCGGTCGGTGTCCTCGATCAGCTCGAAGCCGAGGGATTCGGTGTAGAAGGCGATGGCCTCGTCGTAGTCGCGCACGACGAGAGTGACCTGGGCAATATGAGGCATGACGGAGACGTTATACGTATGACCGAGAGGCGGGCAAGGCAGTCCGCCCGGATGGAACAATGCGCCCATGGACGCGCGGCAGCTCGACGCACTCACCCACCGCGCCCGCCAGCTCGCCGTCCCCGGCCAACGCCGGATCCTGGGCATCGCGGGCGCGCCGGGCGCGGGGAAGTCCACGCTCGCCGCCGACCTCGTGGCGGCGCTCGGCGGCAGAGCCGTACTCGTCCCCATGGACGGCTTCCACCTCGCCCAGGCCGAGCTGCGCAGACTCGGCCGAGCCGAACGCAAGGGCGCGCCCGACACCTTCGACGCCGTCGGATACGCCGCGCTGCTCGCCCGGCTGCGGGCGCCCGCGCCGGGGGTCGTCGTCTACGCGCCCGCGTTCGACCGGGCGCTGGAGGAGGCCGTGGCCGGCAGCATCGCCGTCGCGCCGGACGTCCCGCTCGTCATCACCGAGGGCAACTACCTGCTGCACGACGACGGGGTGTGGGCACCGGTCCGTATGTTCATCGACGAGGCGTGGTTCCTGGAGCTGGATCCCGTGGTGCGCGTGCGGCGGCTGGTCGACCGGCATGTGCGCTTCGGGAAGGAACGGCCGTACGCGGAGCGCTGGGTCAGAGACTCCGACGAGGTCAACGCGCGACTGGTGGCGCGCGGCCGGCACCGCGCGGACCTGGTCGTTCCGGTCGCCGTCGGACCCGGCTGACCGCCGTCGTACGCCCCCCGCCCCGACACAGGCCGCCGTCCAGGGCCTACCATCGAACGTTCGACGGGGATGGATCAACGGGGGCAATGGGGACCGGGGCGCCAAGCCGGGCGCGATCAGGGGAGGCGGACGACGTGGGGTTGTTCAGACGCGGGCCGAGACGTGACGGGCGCGAGATGCCCCGCGATCCCGAATTCTCCTTCTTCTCGACCGACGAGGCCGCGCTCTTCCGCAGCCAGGTCCGTGAGGCGTTCGCCGAGCGGGGCCTGGAGGTCACCGTCTACTCGGACAGTGTCACCGACAGTGCGGGCCGCCAGTTCGGGCTCTCCAACCTCGCCGCCGTCTGCCACAACGACGACCGGGGCGCCCGCGTCTGGGGCGAACTCGTCCGGCAGCACGCCGGGATGGTGCTGCGCACCATGGACGGTCCCTCCGCCCTCGACACGCTGCCGCCCGAGCAGATCCGCGCCCAGCTCTACCCACGGGTGATCAGCGGCGACAGCCTCGACGCGCAGGCGTTCGCGTACGCGCGCTCCGTCGCCCCCGGACTGTACGAGATCCTCGCGCTCGACCTCCCGGAGAGCGTCATGATGCTCACCGACGAGGCGCTGGAACCGCTGGGCCCGCTGCACGAGTTGCGGGCGCGGGCACTGGGCAATCTGCGCCAACTGCCCGTCGAGGGGCGGGAGACGGTCAAGGACGGGCAGGGGATGCGGTTCGAGGTCGTCATGGGCGACTCGTTCTACACCGCGAGCCGGGTGCTGGCGCTGGACAGCCTCGTCCACCAGGTCACCGGGCGGCTGCTCGGCTCGGACGGGGCGCTGGTGGCGTTCCCGTTCCGTCACCAACTCGCCTTTCACGTCATACGTGACGCCTCCGTCATCCCGTCGCTGAACGCGATGGCGTCGTTCGCCGCGTCCGGTTTCGAGGACACGCCGGGTGCGATCAGCCCGTACGTCTACTGGTGGCGCGACGGAACGCTGACCCAGCTCAGCGACAAGGACGAGGGGAACGTGGAGGCGGGCGGGCTGCGCATCGTGGTCGGGGACGAATTCCAGGAACTGCTGGAGCGCATGGTGTCGCCGTCGCGGCCGGACGACGAGCACTGAGCCGGCGCTCGACCGTCGTCGGTCAGCCGGTCGTCTCGACGGGCGCGCTGGCGCGCCCGTGACGTCGACCGCTCAACTCGGCGTCGAGCGTCGCCTGAGCCACCCGCATGACCTCGGCGTACACGGGGTCCTGAAGCCGCTTCCACATCAGGTCCTCGGAGACGTCCTCAACGCGGCTGACCACCCACCAGATATTGCCGAACGGGTCTGTGACGCGCCCTCCGCGCTGTCCGAAGGCGTCGTCCGCGAGGGGAGTGACGACCTGGCCGCCGGCCGCGACGGCTTGTGAGAACGCCTCGTCCGCGTCGGCGACGAACACGCGCAACAGGCTCGGCACGGTGGGCCAGTCCGCATGCCGGTCGAAGGCCAGCACGACAGTGTCGCCGACCCGGATCTCACCGTGCCCGATCAAGCCGTCCTCGGTCGCCACGCGCCCCAGCTCCTCACCTCCGAAAGCCTGGGTGACGAAGTCGAGGAAGGCCCCTGTGTCATCGGTGACGACCCAGGGCGCGACGGTGGTGTAGCCCTCCGGCGCGACGTTGGTCTGCTCGTGCATGGCGCGGTCCTTTCGCTGATGTCGGCTGCGGACAGCAACGGTAGGGACGAGATAGGCCGGATGTCGTCCTGGATCACCAGGGGCGGGCGTGGTCGGTGAGGGTGCCGGGGCTCAGAGGCCGGCCAGGAGGTCGTCCAGCGGGGCCGGGACGCGGTCGGGGTCCAGCGCCTCCACGAGGACGCGGCCGTAGTGGATCTTGCGGCCCTTCTTCGTACCGAGGAAGCGCCGCAACTGCTGCTCCGACGTACGGCCCTGCTGCGCGGGCTGGTGCAGGAAGGTCTGGAGCGGGCGCAGGTCGCCCTCGGCCCGGACCAGCTCCGCCACCCGTGTCACGCCCAGGGCGCGGATGAGTTCGTCCTCCAGGTCCGCAGCGCAGACGAAGAACCCGTGGTGCGCCGCCCCGGCCGCCCCCGCCCGCTCCCAGCCGCGCGCGTAGAAGCGGCGCTCGCCCTCGTCGCACAGCCCGGTGAGGCGCAGGCCCAGACCGGCCGGGCCGAGGAGGCTCGCGAAGCGCCCGACGCTCATCGCGCCGCCCATCGGCAGGACGCAGACCCCTTCGGCCGCCAGGTCCCGGCCGCGGCTCGCGGCCAGCGCGCCGACCGCTGCCGCGTCGCTCGGCCCTTCGAGCAGGACGACCGCCCGCACGTCCAGCCGCGCGGCCAGTTCGCGTGCGGGTCGGTCGGGACCGCCGCCGGCCCAGGCGATGGCCGCTTCCCGGAACGCCCCCATGTCAGACATGCCACGAGTCTCCGCCCTTTCCGGCCACCGTGCCAAGGACTTTCCCTCGGCGGCGTCCGGCGTCGCAGGGCCGGCGATCCGGCGCCGGGACTACGGCAGGAGGGCGCGTACGGCCTCCGGTGAACGGCCGACCACCGCGGTGCCGTCGTCCGCGGTGATGATCGGCCGCTGGATCAGGGCAGGATGGGCGGCCAGTGCGTCGATCCAGCGCGCGCGGTGGGTGGCCTCGCGGGGCCAGGCGGCAAGGCCGAGGTCGGCCGCTTCGGGTTCGTTGGTGCGGGTGATGTCCCAGGGCTCCAGGTTGAGGAGCCCCAGTACTTCTTCCAGCTCCTGAGCGGTCGGTGGTTCTTCCAGGTAGTGCCGCACGGTGTAGGAGGCGCCGCCTTCGTCCAGAAGGGACAGCGCGGAGGCGCATTTGCTACAGGCCGGATTGATCCAGATTTCCATGACGTCGGTCTTTCGGTATGTGCCGGCGGGCATTTCAGCCGGGCAGGCTGGTCAGGGTGAGGAATTCGCCGCGCGGGCGGGCGTCCGTGCGCAGCAGGCCCAGGAGGGTGGAGGTCATGGTGGTGGTGCCGGTGGCCTGGACGCCGCGCAGGGTCATACAGGTGTGTTCGGCCTGGATGACCACCCCGGGCCCCGGAGCTGGTCTGCGGCATGCACCATGCCTCCCTCACCGGCTACTTGCAAGGACTCCGCGCTCCGGCGGTCCAGTCCGTCCTGGCCCCCCCGCACCGGCGACTGCTGCGTCGAACCAGGCCACGCGGCGGCACACGACGCCTGACGAAGCTGTGTGACCGGCTGGTTCGGGTCGGGGCCTCCGTAGCGGCGGTACGCGAGCGTGACGTCGCCTCGGGCCAGAGCCGGTACAGCGCGCGAGTCGTCAGCTGAAGTGCGACAGCACGTTGTACGGATACGGCAGCGGACGCGCGCTGGCCTCGTCCAGGCGCGTCGTCTGAGCCTCCGTCAACTCCCAGCCCACCGAGCCCAGGTTGTCCGTCAGCTGGTCGTGCGTCCGCGCGCCGATGATCGGGGCCGTGACGCCCGGCCGGTCCAGCAGCCAGCGCAGTGCGACCTGCGAGGGGGTGCGGTCCGTCTCGGCGGCGACCGCCTGGACCGTCTCCACGACCCGCCAGGTCTCCTCGTTGTCCCGGCCCCGCCAGCTCTCGCCGTCGCCGTGGGACTCGCGGCTGCCGGGTGGGACGGACGTCATGCCGCGCTGGTACTTGCCGGTCAGCCAGCCGCCCTGGAGCGGGCTGTACGGGATCACGCCGACGCCTGCCGCCTCGCTCTGCGGCAGCAGTTCCCACTCCACCTCGCGCGCCAGGAGGTTGTAGATCGGCTGGAGGCTGACGTAACGCTCCCAGCCCCGCCGGTCGGACACGTCGAGCGCCCGCTGGAGCTGGCCGGGCGAGACGTTGCTCGCGCCGAGGTAGCGGACCTTGCCCGCCTTCACGAGGGTGTCGAGCGTGCCGAGGGTCTCCTCGATCGGGGTTCTGAAGTCCCAGACGTGTGTCTGGTAGAGGTCGATGTAGTCGGTCCCGAGCCGCCGCAGGCTCGCCTCCACCGACGCGACGATGTGCTTGCGGCTCAGGCCCTCGTCGTTGGGGCCCTCGCCCATGGGGAGAGCCACCTTCGTGGCGATGACGAGAGCGTCGCGGTCGCGCCCCTTCAGCCAGCCGCCGAGGACTTCCTCCGAGACGCCCTGCCCGTAGGCGTCCGCCGTGTCCAGGAAGGTGCCGCCGGCCTCCGTGAACGTGTCGAGGATGCGGTGCGCGCCCGCCTCGTCGTCCTTCATGAAGGTCATCGTGCCGAGACAGAGTTCGCTGACGCGGAGCCCTGTCCTACCGAGAGTTCGCTGCTTCATGGCCTCGACGCTAGACGTTCGAGCGCACACCAAGGGAGTGCGTTTTCCTCTCGGCAGATTTTTGAACAGGCGCCGGCTTCCCCCGGCTCAGCCGCCCGCGAGCACCGCGCACGACTCCGGCGGCAGCCGCAGCACCCCGTCGGGGCCGGGCGGTTCTGCCGGCGCCCAGGCCAGCAGTACCTGGCCGCTCCGGCCGCCCAGCGGGATCTCGGCCGGCTGTGCGGACAGGTTCAGCGCGATCCGCAGATCGCCGCGCCGGTACGCGAGCCAGCGTGCGCCCTCGTCGTACGCCACTTTCACCGTCGCCAGGTCCGGGTCCGACAGGTCCGGATGGCTGTGGCGCAGCGCGATCAGGTCCCGGTGCCAGGCCAGCAGCCGGGCGTGCGGCTCGCGGGCCGCCTCCGTCCTGTCCAGGCACGAGCGGTCGCGTGTGGCGGGGTCCTGCGGGTCGGGGATGGACTCGGCCACCCAGCCGTGCGCCGCGAACTCCCGCCGCCTGCCGTTGCGTACGGCCTCCGCCAGCTCCGGGTCCTGGTGGTCGGTGAAGAACTGCCAGGGCGTACGCGCGCCCCACTCCTCTCCCATGAAGAGCATCGGCGTGAAGGGCCCGGTCAGCACGAGCGTCGCGGCGCACGCCAGCAGACCGGGGCTCAGGGTCGCCGACAGCCGGTCGCCGAGCGCGCGGTTGCCGATCTGGTCGTGGGTCTGGGCGTAGCCGAGGAAGCGGTGGGAGGGGGTCCTGGCAGGATCGACGGGGCGGCCGTGCGTGCGGCCCCGGAAACTCGAATACGTACCGTCGTGGAAGAAGGCGCGGGTCAGCGTCTTGGCCAGCGCGGCGATCGGCGCGACCGCGAAGTCGGCGTAGTAGCCCTGCGATTCGCCGGTGAGCGCGGTGTGCAGCGCGTGGTGGAAGTCGTCGTTCCACTGGGCGTGCAGCCCGAGGCCGCCCTGCGGGCGTGGCGTGGTTGTCCGCGGATCGCCCAGATCGGACTCGGCGATCAGGAACAGCGGCCGGGCCAGCTCGGCCGAGAGCGCGTCGACGGCGGTGGACAGCTCTTCCAGGAAGGTCAGCGCGCGGGTGTCGGCGAGGGCGTGCACCGCGTCGAGGCGCAGCCCGTCGAAGCGGTAGTCGCGCAGCCAGGCGAGCGCGCTCTGCAGCAGATACGCGCGGACCTCGTCCGAGCCGGGGGCGTCGAGGTTGACGGCCGATCCCCAGGGGGTGTGGTGGGTGTCGGTGAAGTACGGGCCGAACTGAGGCAGGTAATTGCCGGACGGCCCAAGGTGGTTGTGCACCACGTCGAGTACGACGCCGATATCCAGACCGTGCGCCGTGTCGACAAAGCGCTTCAGTGCCTCGGGCCCGCCGTACGGCTCGTGGACCGCCCACAGCGACACACCCTCGTACCCCCAGCCGTGCGTCCCCGGAAAGGGGCACACCGGCATCAGCTCGATGTGCGTGATGCCCAGCGCGGCGAGCGGGGCGAGCTGCGCCGCCGCCGCGTCCAGGGTGCCCTCGTCGGTGAACGTGCCGACATGCAGCTCGTACAGCACCGCGCCCGGCAGCGGACGGCCGCGCCACGGGGCGGACCACTCGTACGCGGCAGGGTCGACGACCGCGCTGAGCCCGTCCGGGCCGTCCGGCTGGCGGTGGGAGCGGGGGTCGGGCAGTACGGGGCCGTCGTCCAGGGCGAAACCGTAGCGGGTGCCGTCGGCCGCGGGCGCGTCGGCGGTCCACCAGCCCTCGCGCAGTGGGTCGCGGGTCATCGTGCGGTCGGCATCGTCTCGCAGGTGGAGTGTGACGCGGTCCCGCGCCTGTGGTGCCCAGACCTCGAACTGCACGAGTGGTCCCCCTCTGTCCTGTCGTCGGCACTCTTCACCTACATGGTGACAAGGGTGCAGGCCGGAGGCTCGGAGATCCCCTCGATTCGGGCGGGTTGAGTCGGATCAGGTCGGCGGATCAGGTCGGCCGGATCAGGTTGAGCAGACGGGGCTGGATCAGATCAGGCTGATCAGATCAGGTTGATCCGCTCCTGGGCCACCGGGTACCCCGCGCGCGCGAAATGCGCGGCCATCGGGAAGTTCCCCTGGTCCGTCGCGCCGGCGATGACGGTCGCCCCCGTCTCCGCCAGCACGTTCGTGCACTCGACCAGCAGGTCGTACGCGTACCCGTGACCGCGCTGCTCCGGTACGACTCCGATGAAGCCGACGCACGGTCCCGACAAGTTGTGCGCGGGTACGTGGATACCGACCAGCTCGCCCGCCGGGTCGTACGCCAGCTGCCACCACTCGCGCGGCGACGGGCACCAGCGGAAGAAGTCCAGCTCCTCCTGGGCGGCCCGGTCCAGCCCCGACTCGCGGTCCGGCCCCGACTCCTCGATCGCGCGCCGCGCGTGCGCGTCGAGCGTGGCCGAGTGGACGCGGCGCAGCACGTCGAAGATCACGTCGTCGTCCGGCTCGGGACGGAACTCCAGCCGGCCCGGCCGGGTCGGGAGCCCCAGGTCGGCCGTCCACCGGTAGTGGAAGCGCTCGACCAGCGGCTTCATCCCGGCGGCCTGTGCGGCGCCCGCCCGGGACTCGACTGCCGCGCGCAGCACCGGGTCCTCGCGCCAGCCGGCGGGCGCGATCAGCTCGTACTCGACGTTCCACGGTGCGCGGCGCAGCAGTTCGGCGCCTGCCTCGTCCTCGCCGTCCGCGATGTCGAGCCAGTTGAGCAGCATCGGCTCACGGTCCTTGGGCCCGCCCCACCAGGCGGCGCGGGCCACGACCACGCTGTCGCGCAACGCCACCCAGGTCCACTCGGGGCGGTAGTCGCCGCCCTCGGCGACGGTGCGGTACTCGACGCCGGTGATCACGCGGCCGACGAGTCCGGGGTCGGGCAGCGAACGGAACAGCGGGGCTTCGGAGCCGGTGAGAGGACGGAAGACCGGATCGGTCATGTAGATGAGCCTCCAGGAAGGGGCGCTCACCGTAATCGACCGGCCAGAGGCCGGTCGAACCAATTTTGTCACCGTGGATTGGCCCTTCTGGACACGTCACCGACTCGGCCCGACAATCAGTCATGTGACGTCCTCGTTCGAGTTCCACACGTATCCCGCTCGGCTCTCCGACGCCGAGCGCGACCGTGTGCTCGCGCTCCTGCGAGAAGGAGCGGCGCAGGGCAAGCTCTCGCACGACACCTTCATACGCCGGATGGATCTGGCGCTGGCCGCGCGCAGGTCCGACGAACTGGCCATACTCACAGCCGACTTGGACACCGACGGCCGCTGGTCGCGGCGGGTGTTCAGCGCGGTGGGGCGGGCTTCCGCGTTCTCCGCGCGGCTGCGCAGGGCCTGGCAGGTCGAGCGGCTGCCGAAGCTGCTGCTGCCCGATCCGGGCCCGATTCCGCTTCGTATCGGCCGCGACCCGATGAACGGGCTGCGGCTCACCCACGACACCGTCTCCCGGCTGCACGCCGAGCTGGGTATGCAGGGCGGGCGGTGGATCCTGCGGGATCTGGGGTCGACCAACGGCACGACGGTCAACGGGCGTCGGGTGACGGGGACTGTCGTGGTGTACGACGGGGATGCGGTGAGCTTCGGCGAGCTGAGCTTCCGGCTCGCGGCGCACTGAGCCACGACGAAGGCCCAAGTCGGCGACCTGGGCCTTGGCGGAAGGGCTACCGGCTACGGGCTACCGGCCGGCGGCTACCGGCTCAGCCGGTCCTGACGGGGGTCAGGGTGAATCCGTCGTTGGACTTGCCCGCGAGGAGGTCGGCCAGCCCGCCGCTGAGGGCGTACGTCGTGCCGCCAGGTCCCGCGGTCACGTCGCTGGTGACGGGATCCTTGACGGTGTCGGTGACCGTCACCGTGGCTTCCTCCCAGCCGTCGCCGGGCTCCACGTGCTGGATCTGGGCGGGCTTGCCGGACAGCAGACCGCTGCTGACCGCCGTGAGCGAGCCGTCCTTCAGCAGCCGCATGCCGGCGGCGGGGGGCGCGAGCGGCGCGGAGAGCTTCACCTTCTGCGCCTTTTCGGGGTCTTGGACGGGCACCCGTACGAGGGAGCCGTCGGCCAAGGCGATGATCAACTGGTTTCCCTTCACCCACTCCACCGCTGACATCCCCACGTCGTCGAGGAAGTTGGGAATGTCCAGCTTGCCCTGGAGCAGGTCACTGCGCAGGAAGACCGAGGCGCGGCCCTTCGTATCGACGCGGAACACTGTCGGGGTCAGCTCGTCGACGGCGTAGACGGTGCCGTCGGGCGCCACCGTCACGTCGGAGATGAGGTGCTTCTTGCCGTCGAGGGCGATCGCCGTCAGATCGACGCACCAGTCCTGCTTCCCGGTGGTCAGGTCGTAGCTGCCGACACCGGCGATGCCGAAGGGGGTGTCCCTGGAACGCTCGGCGGTGCCGTAGTCCACGTTGCTGACCAGGATGCGACCCCGCTCGCGGTCGACGCGGACGGCCTGCGCCGACACGAGTTCCGGATCGTCGATGTGGGTGCGCACCTTTCCGTCCGTACCGACGGCGAAGACCTTGCCCTGCTTGAGCGAGCCGGCGAAGAACGTCTTCGACCGCGCGTCGAAGTCCAGCGAGTGCGGGAACACGTTGGGGCCGGCGGCTTTGATGGGGCTGGGCGCCTTCTGCTTGCTCTGCTCGAACCGGGGCCGCTCGGAGCCGGAGCTGGATACGGAGCCGGAGGCGGATCCGCTGGAGGAGCCGTTCGCCGCCAAGGCCGTCCCGGTGGCCGCCGCCGCGACGAGTACCGCGCCGGCGATGGCGATCTTCAGCTTCGTGTTCTTCATTGTCCTTGTTCCTCAGGAGAGTTGGAGCCGATATGTACTGCGGTGGGTTGTGTGGGGGTCCCCCACGGCGAACCTTCAGGTGGCGTGAAAGGGGAATGCCCGGCGCGGGAAGGCGCGCGTGACTGACCCCGTGGCAGTGCCTTTCGGCTTCAGGCCGGGGGCTGCCGAGTGATGTTCAGGCGTGGGGCAATCAGGAACGGACGGGAGGAACGACGCGTGCGAGGGTGCCGGCGGCGGGGTGGGCCGTCGCCGGCCGGTCCGCAGGGGGCAGGAGGGTCTGGTTGAGCAACTGCAGCGCCGCCTGGGCGGTGGAGTCCGGCGCCGCCGTTGTCACCACCATCCGGATCCCCTGTCCCCGGGGAACCGGGAGCGAGTGCTGCAGCACGTCCAGCTCCCCGACCATCGGATGGCGCATCCGGTACTCGGCCATGTCCCAGGCGCGCACCCGGTGCTCGGCCCACAGCGTGGCGAACTGCGGGCTGCGCATGGTCAACTCGCCTATGAGGGAGGCCAGATGCGGGTCCTCCGGATAGTGGCCGACCGCCTGCCGCAACTTGCCCACCACGTCCCGTGCCTTCCTGGGCCAGTCCACGTACAGGTCGCGTGTGTGGGCGTCCAGGAACACCAGCCGGGCGGTGTTTGGCCGCGTGGCCGCTTGATCCGGGCTGTCCGGGGCCAGGTGCCCGGCGAACAACGCGTGCCCGGCGCGGTTCCACATCAGGACGTCCGAGCGCCGGCCGACGACGACCACGGGTGAGTCCCCGAAGGCGTACACCAGTTGGCGCACGGCCGCGGTGACACGCTCGGCGGGAAGCCGGCGGCGGCTCTGCCGCGCATCACCGGACAAGGTGTGCAGGTGGCGCCGCTCCGCGTCATCCAGGCGCAGAGCCGTGGCCAGCGCGTCGAGGACCTGCGGCGAGGCGTTGAGCGACAGCCCCTGCTCCAGCCGGATGTAGTAGGCCACGCTGACACCGGCCAGCTGAGCCAACTCCTCACGCCGCAGCCCCGGCACCCGCCGCCGATCCCCGTAGTCCGGCAACCCCACGTCGGCCGGCTTCAACTGCGCCCGACGCGTGGACAGGAACTCACCGAGGAGGGACTTGCCGTGCGTTCTGTCGTTCATGGGATCGAGTATGGCCAGGCGCTCCACACTTAGCCTGCCCCTGCGAGTAGCAGACAAGAAGTCGCGGGCGCACGTACACACCGAGGCTCGTGCACCGGCGCCCGGCATTGATCAGCTGCCTTGAAAGATCGCCCCGCAGAGCAGCGTCTTGCCGTCGTCCACCAACCAGGCCAGGTATTGGGTCTGGTCGTTCGCCCCCTCCACACAATTGCCGGCGTTGCCGCCCGGCGGGGCTTGATAGACGCCCCTGATGTGGATGATCCGGTCGTACGCGGCGGGAATCCGCTGCGCCTTGCAGTCCACAGCTGTCATTGATCCCAGTTGGGTGTCGTTACCTACCTGCTTGCCGAGCACGCAGTAGTGCTTACGGTAGATGCGGGTGACACAGAGGTTTGTGGTCTCGCCCGAGACGGCAGAGGTGTAAGTCCAGGCCGACTTCCCCGCACTGATGGGACAGCTGCTGGCAGTGGTGCTTGTGACTTGCACCATGCCCGTCGTCGCCGCGCAGGACACGGGATCCGGCGGAACGTCGGCGCTCCAGTCGATGCCGTTGCCCCCGTGGCCGGTGTCGTAGACCGGCAGGCATTCGCCCACCGAGACACCCTTGAATGACTCTTCGGTGGGATCCGGAGTGGGCGACGACACCTTGGAATCGGGCTTGTCCGCTCCGCCGCCGAAGTCGTCTTCTGAATCCGGACCGCTGGTGTCCACATCACTGTCAGGGCCGTCGGGCGCGCGGTCGGTTTCTGAGCGCTCATGCGCGCCTGAGCTGGAACTGGGTGGGGATGACTCCGCCAACACCTCTTTCAGCTCCTGCGCGTTGCTCACTCCAAGCCAGGTCAGGATCGCGATCACGGATGCGATTCCTCCGAGCCATGCCAATAACTTGCCGGTGGAAGCATCCCCGGACGCACCTGCCATGATCCCCTCCCCCGTTAATGCCGAGACGATATCCACTTCGCGGACGACGAGGCCGCCAGGATGCTGAGCGAAAGGGCAGGCTATCTCGGCGACGATATGACCGTCCAAGGATTGCCCGGCCTGGTCGTGACAGGGCACTGGTGATTTCGGCTCGAAGCCGGTCCGTCAGGGGCCGGCAGGTGCGGTGGTCCGGCTCGTCGCCGAGCGGCTTGCCGTGGTGAGCAGCGTGGTGAAGCCGTCCGTCGTCCAGGCCGCGCGGCCCACGAACAGGCCGTTCACGCCCGGTACTTCGAGCAGCGCGGCGGCGTTGTGGGGGGTGACCGAGCCGCCGTACAGGATGGCCGCTACGCGGTGGCCCCACCGGGCCGTGAGCGCCTGGTGGACGGGGGCGATCTCGGACGGGTGTGGCTCGCGGCCCCCCTCGCCGATCGCCCAGACCGGTTCGTACGCGATCAGTGCCCGTGAAATGTCGGGCAGGCCCTCGAAGGCGGCGGACACCTGGGACAGCACGTGGCTCACGGACTCGCCGCGGTCCGCCACCTCGGCGCTCTCGCCGCAGCAGAGCAGCGGGATCAGGCCGTGGCGCAGTGTGGTCGCGACCTTGCGGGCCACCGTCGCGTCCGTCTCGGCGAAATGCTCCCGCCGTTCCGAGTGGCCGATCTCGATGATCCGTGCGCCCGCGTCGGCCGCCTGTGGCACGGAGATCTCACCGGTCCAGGCGCCCTCGTCCGCCCAGTGGGCGTTCTGCGCGCCGGTGAGTACGGGGGAGCCGGGGCCGAGCGTCGCGGAGACCTCGGCCAGGGCGGTGGCCGCGGGGATCACGAACGGCTGGACGCCCGTGATGCCCCCGCCCACCAGGGACCGCAGGTGCGCGGCGTACGCCACGGCCTCCGCACGGGTCTTCGTCATCTTGAAGCTGGTGCCGATCCAGAGCATGGCGCCGTTCACCCCTGCCCGGCGGTCGGTTCGTACGAGCGGAGCGCGTCCACCTTCGCGGCGGACGGCGAGGTGGAGTCGAACGCGTAGGTCAGCCACTCACGGGCCAGCCGCCGGGCCAGTTCCAGGCCGATGACCCGCTGACCGAAGCAGAGGACCTGGGCGTTGTTGGACAGCACGGACCGCTCGACGGAGAACGAGTCGTGCGCGGTCACCGCCCGTACCCCCGGCACCTTGTTGGCCGCTATCGCCACGCCGAGGCCCGTGCCGCACACCAACAGCGCGCGGTCCGCCCTGCCTTCGGCGACCAGCCGGGCGGCCTCCACCGCGACATGCGGGTAGTCGGTGTCCTGTCCGGACGACACGCCGACGTCGGTGACCTCGGTGACGCGAACGCTGGCGCCCAGGTCGGCCTTGAGGACTTCCTTGTAGTCGAATCCGGCTGTGTCGGAGCCGACGACGATACGCAGCATCAGTCTTTCTCCTTCAGGCAGTTCACGGAGTTCGGGGAGTCGGCGGCGAGCGCCGAGACGATCAGGGCCAGGGAGACGGCTCCCGGATCGGGTGTGCCGAGGCTGCGGTCGCCGTGCGTACGGGCCCGGCCCCGGCGCGCGGTGAGCGCCGAGGTCGCCTCCGCGGCCTCGTGCGCGGTCCGCGCGGCCCGTGTCCAGGCGGCGGTGAATCCGAACTCGGGCAGTGTCGCCTCCAGTTGGTCGGCGAACGGCACGGCGGCGTCGATCAGCGTCTTGTCGCCCGGCGTGGCGCCGCCGAGCCGCGACACCGCGTCCACGGCTGCCCGTACGCCGAGGACCAGCCGTATCCCGTCGGGCGTGGGGCTGTCGTCGTCGCCCAGCGCCGAGCCGAACGCGGTCAGCGCGGCGCCCCACAGCGCGCCCGACGTGCCGCCGCCGCGCTCCGACCAGGCCGCGCCGGCGCGGGCCATCACCGTACGGGCCCCGCCGCCGAGAGCGACGGCCTGCTCCGCCGCCGCCGTGGCGGCCTCGGCCCCGCGCCGCATGCCGATCCCGTGGTCGCCGTCGCCCGCCACCGCGTCGAGGTCGCCGAGGCGCGCCTCGTGGGCCACCACGGTCGCGCACACGGTCCGCAGCGCTTCGGCCAGTCGCACGCCGAGAGCCCGCGAATCGGCCGTGCCCGGTACGACGGGTGGCTCCCGGTGCGTGGCGGTCAGGTCGTCGGTACGGGGCGGTCGGGGCGTGACGGCGCCGCGGCGGAAGGCGGGGGCGGCGGCCGGAGCGGTCCACAGCGCCTCCAACTCGGCGTCGAGGAACGTCAGGGTGAGGGAGAGCCCGGCCATCCCGAGGCTGGTGATCTGTTCGCCGACCACCGGGGCGACGACGGTGAGCCCTTCGGCGGCCAGCCGTTCGGCGACGCGGCGGTGGACGACGTACAGCTCCTCGTACTTGGTGGCGCCCAGTCCGTTGAGGAGCAGCGCGACCCGGCCGGGGCCGTCGGGGGAGCCGCCCACCGCCGCGTCCGCCGCCTCGCGCTCGGCGAGGAGTCCGTCCACCAGCAGGTCGGCGGCCCCGTCGGCGGTGGGCAGCGGCAGTTCGTCGATTCCGGGTTCGCCGTGGATGCCGAGGCCCAGGCTCAGCAGCCCGGCCGGCACCGTGAACAACGGGCGTTCGGCGCCCGGCAGCGTACAGCCGGCGAAGGCGACACCGAGGGAACGGGTGGCGGCGTTGGCCTTGCGGCCGACGCGTTCGGCCTCGTCGATACCGAGACCGGCCTCGGCCGCGGCGCAGAGGATCTTCAGTACGGTCAGATCGCCCCCGATGCCACGGCGCAGCGCGGTGTCGCCGGCCGGGCCGGACGCGATGTCGTCGGTGACCGCGAGTGTCCGGGCGTCCAGGCCCTCCGCGCGCAGTTGTTCGGCCGCCCGCCCGAAGTGCAGGACGTCTCCCGCGTAGTTGCCGAAGCCGAAGATCACGCCGCCGCCGTTGTCCGCGGCCCGTGCCACCGAGCAGATCTGGGACGCGGAGGGGGAGGCGAAGACGGCGCCGCAGGCCGCGCCGTGCGCGAAGCCGGGGCCGACCCAGCCCGCGAACGCGGGGTAGTGGCCGGTGCCGCCGCCGAGGACGACGGCGACCTGGCCCGGCGGGGTGGCCGAGGCGCGGACGACGCCGCCGTGCACGGTGCGTATCTCGTCGGCGTGGGCGGCGGCGAAGCCGGCCAGGGCCTCGTCGGCGAAGTCGCGCGGGTCGTTCGTCAGGACGGTCATGAGCGGCCCGCCCCGTCCACCGCCGCGCGGTCGGCCTCCGCCACCGACCGGGCCGCGGCCACGGCCGGCAGTTTCGCCGCGAGGACGCGGCGCAGGTAGTCGCGGTTGCGGGCGGAGACCCCGAGGCCGTCTCCGCCGTAGTGCTCGGTGCAGATCGGCCCGTCGAAGCCTGCCTCCAGGGCCAGTTCGAGGGCGAGCCGGTAGTCGATGACACCGCCTTCGGCGGGCGCGGGCACGGTGAAGTAGGCGCCGGTCGCCGGGTCGAAGTCCCGGTGGTAGTTCTTGATGTGCCAGTAGTTGATGTACGGCAGGACGGGGCGGAGCAGGTCCTCCCAGTGCGGCGTCGGGCGGTGCAGCCGGACCAGGTTGCCGATGTCCGGGTTGATGCCGACGTTCGGCAGCCCGATGTCGGTGACCAGCCGTACGGCGCTCTCCGGGGTGCCGAGATAGGTGTCCTCGTACATCTCCAGGGACAGCCGCAGGCCGAGTTCGGCCGCTCGCCGGCCGGCCGTCCGCAGCCGCGCCACGGCCAGCGCCCAGGTGCGCTCGTCACCGGCCGGGTCGGCGCCGCCGGGTTCGTGCCAGAACCAGACGGCGCGGCGCTGGTTCTCGGTCAGCGGCCGGTGGAGTCCGGTGCAGACGACGGTGGTGCCGAGTTCCGCCGCGGCGTCGATGGTGCGCAGCAAGTGGTCGAGGTTGGCCGTGGCGGTGCCGGGGTCCGGGTCGATCACGCTGCGCCGGATCACGGAGATGGCGGAGACGCCGAGTCCGCTCTCCTTGAGCGTCCGGGACAGCTCGGCCAGCCGCTCGGGCGGCAGGTCGCCCGGCCGGAGCCAGCTGTCCGTGAGGTCGACATGGTCGAAGCCCTCGGCGGCGACCTCGTCCAGGACGCTTTTCCAGGAGTCGGCGGGGGCGTCCTGGACGGAGCGGCCGTCGCGGGTCGTGTTCGGGAATTGCAGCAGAGCGGCGCCGATCGGCCAGTCCTGCGCGGTGTGGGACATCGTCGTCTCCGGGGTCTGGGCGGGGCTGTCCTCGGGGAGCCGAGGGGCGAGAGGGGAGGAGCCGGGAAGAGCCGGGAGGGGCCAGGGGGAGGAGCCGGGGGAGGGGCCTGGAAGGGCCGGGACAGCGCTGCGAATCGGTTTCCGATCGGCACTGGACCGGCTCTGAATCGTAGAGGCTATAGGATCTATTTAATCGGCAACACCCCACCGGATCGACCGGTGGCGCTAGTCTGGTGAGCGAGATGAACAGGAACGAGAACAGTGCAGCGGTCGCCCCGGCCGCCGGCCGCAAGCCGGTGGTCCCTCGCCGAGCGCTCCGTGACGGTGTCTACGACGCGATCCTGGAAAGGCTGCTCGACGGCTCGACGCCGCCGGGCAGTTCGCTCGGGATCGACTCCCTCGCACGGGAGTTGGAGGTGTCACCGACCCCGGTGCGTGAAGCGCTCGTCCAGCTCGAACACACCGGTCTGATCTCGCGGGTGGCGCTCAAGGGGTATCGGGTCGCTCCGCCGCTGGGGCCGGACCAGCTCGCCGAACTCTTCGACATGCGCACCATCCTGGAGACGGCCGCGGTCGAACGCGCGCTGCACCAGGCCGACGACCTGGTGCCGGAGCTGCGCGCCGCCCACGCTCAACACGTGCTGTGCGCGCACCGCGTACGGAAGCTCCGGGGGGCACACGACGGTCCGACCGGCTTCGCCGATCTGCGCGAATACTTCGCCGCGGACTGGGAGTTCCACCTCACGATCATCCGGGCCTCCGGCAACCGCTTCCTCCTCAAGACCGCCGAGTCCCTGAGCGCGCATGTGCACCGGCTGCGGCAGACGGTCGACCACGGTGTGTCGGACATCGAGCAGGCCGTGGGTGAACACGCCGCGATCCTGGCCGCGTTCGAGTCCGGCGACCCCGAGCGTCCGCTCGTCGCCATGCGGGACCACTTGACGGCGGTGGCACGGCGCGTGTCCGCCGACGGCTGACGGGCCCGTTCCTCACTTCTACGGCTGCGGGGGGGGGCCGCCCCCGGGGGCGCCCCCCCCCCCCCGCCCCCGCCCCCCCCCCCCCGGGCGGGGGGGGGGGCCGAATGCACCCCCCCAGAGGCCCCCCAAGCAGCACCCCCCAAGACACCCCAAAAACA
>NZ_JBITIB010000032.1:0-104241 GCF_044458565.1 Streptomyces sp. NPDC050433
GGCCCCTCAAACGAGCCGAACACCGCAACTGGCCACCACCAGCCCCAGCAACGATCACCACCCGACCAGCAACAACCTAAAATCACCGGCATTGGAGCTAGACCCTGTCCGGCCGGACGGGCTGGGTGGTTGCGGTGGTTGCCGGGTGCCGCTCCGGGGTCATGCCCGGACGGCATGATTTACGGCGCGTGCAACGCTCGGTGGTCTCGGGGGAGCCGGGCTTCTCACGCGCCACACATCAGCCTGAGTGTCCGACCACGACCCCTGCGCGTCCCCCTTCAGCCCGCGCGGACCGGAGCGACGGGGTGCTGGTACGGATCCCCCACCGGCCTGAGGGGGGCGGGGGCGCAGGAGGGGTGTGTCCGGACACTCAGGCTGATTTGTGGCGCGTGAACAAGAAGGCCTCATCGGATCCAACGAACCCTGCACGCGCCGTAAATCACGCCGTCCGGACATACCCCTCCGGAGACCCCGAACCCCGCCCGTCAGCCGACAACAGCAACCCCGCCCAGACAGCACCCCGGAGGACCCGCCACCCCGCCCCCGGCCAACCAACCCGCAACGACCAAGCCCGGTCAGCGCCCCGGCTCAGCCCGCCGTCGCCTGCTCGGTCCCCAGCTCCGCCCGCGCCGCCCGCACCAGCTTCATGTACCGGTCCCAGTCCCAGTGCGGCCCCGGATCCGTGTGGTCCGTCCCCGGCACCTCCACATGGCCGATGATGTGCGTCCGGTCGACCGGTATCGCGTACCGCTCACAGATCCCCGCCGTCAGCCGTGCCGACGACTCGTACATCTCGTCCGTGAAGTCCTCCGGCCGGTCCACGTACCCCTCGTGCTCGATGCCGACGCCGCGTTCGTTGTACGAGCGGTTCCCCGCCTGGTACGCCACGTCCAGCTCACGGATCATCTGCGCGACATGGCCGTCCTTGCGCACCACGTAGTGCGTGGCCGCCTGGTGCGCCGGGTCCTTGAAGACCTTCAGGGCCGTCCGGTAGCTCCCCTGCACGACATGGATGATCACCCTGTCCACGGTGTAGTCGTCGGGCCGGTCCGCCCGGCGCCAGTTCGCCGAGGAAGCCGCCACCCACTCGGCGCCCGCGTGATCCAGCTCACCCGGCCTGCGCGGCTTCTCCACCCCCGGCACGCGGTACCAGAGCCGCGTCGCCTGGTCCTGGCCGGCCAGGACGGCAAGCGCCCCGCCGCCCACCACCGCGGCGGCGCCGCCGATCAGAAGGGTGCGCCGCCCGATCGTCGTCCCGCCCCCGCCCCCGTCCGTGCTGCCCGCACCGCCCGTACCGTCTCCGCCGCCCGCACCCGAAGTGTCACCGCTCACGCCGCCGCCCACAGCGCCCCGCCTTCTCTTGCCCATGCACCGACAACGGATACTCGCGCGACTCTGGTTCCCCGGCACCCTTACGCTTGTGTTGCTATGACTCAGACACCCAAGCGCCCCCTCCGTGTGCTCGCCGCCATGTCCGGTGGCGTGGACTCCGCCGTCGCCGCCGCCCGCGCCGTCGAGGCCGGACACGACGTCACCGGCGTCCACCTCGCGCTCTCGGCGAACCCGCAGTCGTTCCGTACGGGCGCGCGGGGCTGCTGCACCATCGAGGACTCGCGCGACGCGCGGCGGGCCGCCGACGTCATCGGCATCCCCTTCTACGTATGGGACCTCGCCGAGCGCTTCCGTGAGGATGTCGTCGAGGACTTCGTCGCCGAGTACGAGGCAGGGCGCACCCCGAACCCGTGCCTGCGCTGCAACGAGAAGATCAAGTTCGCCGCGCTGCTCGACAAGGCCGTCGCGCTGGGCTTCGACGCCGTCTGCACCGGCCACTACGCGACGGTCGTCACCGGCCCCGACGGGACCCGCGAGCTGCACCGCGCCAGCGACATGGCCAAGGATCAGTCGTATGTCCTCGGCGTGCTCGACGAGCGCCAGCTCGCGCACGCCATGTTCCCGCTCGGGGACACCCTCACCACGAAGGACGAGATCCGCGCGGAGGCCGGGCGCCGCGACCTCGCCGTCGCGAAGAAGCCCGACAGCCATGACATCTGCTTCATCGCGGACGGTGACACGCAGGGCTTCCTCGCCGCGCGTCTCGGCAAGGCCGAGGGGGACATCGTCGACGAGTCGGGGACCAAGGTCGGTACCCACGACGGCGCGCACGGGTTCACCATCGGCCAGCGCAAGGGCCTGCGCATCGGCCACCCGGCGCCGGACGGCAAGCCGCGCTACGTGCTGGACATCTCGCCCGTCGACAACAGGGTGACGGTCGGCCCCGTGGCCGCACTCGACGTCACCGCCCTGACGGCCATCAGGCCCCGCTGGTGCGGCGGCACGGCCCCGGCCGGCCCCGGCGCCTACACGGCCCAGCTGCGCGCCCACGGCGACGAGACACCGGTCACGGCCGAACTGATCGACGGCACCCTGCACGTCGGCTTCGCGGAGCCCGTACGGGGCGTGGCACCGGGCCAGGCGATCGTGCTGTACGACGGCACGCGCGTGGTCGGCTCGGCCACGATCGCGACGACGGAGCGACGCACGGGCGCCCTGACCGGCTGACCGCTCGCTCGGTGCCCAAGTGGCCGCGCGCACCGGCCGATCGAGCTGGTGCACGCGGCCACTTCATCTCTTCACGCCCGTTACACAAGCGTAATCAAATGGACTCTTGTGGCTTCCGAGGGCCTGCCTCAGGGTGCATGTATGCGCATACAGGCAGCGCATACATGCTGCCGAACGCTCCGTCGAGCCGCCCCCGTTCTGCTCTCTCCCGCGAGGAAGTACGACGCCATGACGCCTGTCCCCCCACGCCGCCGCACCGTCCTGGGCGGAGCCGCCCTCGGTACGCTCGCCACCGCGGGCCTGTCCTTCCAGGAGGCCCAGGCCGCCCCCGCCGCCCCGGCCCCGCCCGGTGACACCACCCCGGCCGACTCCGTCTCGTACCGGGACAAGCAGATCCTCGTCGGCGGCAAGCCCGTGCTCGTACTCGCCGGAGAGATCCACTACTTCAGGCTGAAGAAGGCGGACTGGCAGTCCAGGCTCGACAAGGCGAAGGCCGCCGGGCTCAACACCATCGCCACGTACATCCCTTGGATGTGGCACGAGTTGCCGGACGGCACGATCGACGTCACCGGTCGTACCCGCCCCGAGCGCGACCTCGGCGCCTTCATCGACCTCTGTCACCGCAACGGCTTCTTCTTCATCGCCCGCCCCGGCCCCTTCACCATGGCCGAGTTGAAGGGCGAGGGCGTCCCCGAGCGGGTGCGCGAGGACCACCCCGAGATCGTCTCCACCGGCTGGAACGACGCTCCCGCCACCACGCCCACCGTCGACTACCTCGCGCCCGCCTTCGTGAACGAGATGCGCCACTGGTACGCGGCGGTCATGCCGGTACTCGCGGAGCGGCTGCACAGCGGCGGAGGCCCCGTCATCTCCGTACAGCTCGACAACGAGATCGGCATGCTGGCCTGGGTCAGCAACTCGCCCGACCTCACCGACCACTTGACGTCCGACTTCGACGGCTGGCTGCGCGCGGAGTACGGCGACGGGCTCGCCGCCCGCTACCCCTTCGCGGGCGAGGACCTCGCCGGGCGGCGCAAGGCGATCCGCAATCCGAAGGACGCCTACGGCGCGGCCCTGATGCACGACCTGGGCCGCTTCATGCGGGGCCGCTTCGCGCGGTACGTCGCCGAACTGCGGTCGGCCGCCGAGGAGTACGGGGTCTCCGGCGTCCCGTTCGTGATCAACATCCACGGCACCTCGGACAGCCGCGCCGAGCCGTTCCCCATCGGGATCAGCCAACTGATGGAGACCTACGGGGGCATCGAGGGGACGATCTCCGGGGCGGACTTCTACCTCGGCGATCTGACCCTGCGCAATGTCACCGACCTGTATCTCATCAACGCCTTCATGGACGCGATCAACGACAAGGACCAGCCGGTCACGGCGCTGGAGTTCGACGCCGGGCACGCCGACTACGGGCAGAACATGGATCAACAGACCAGCCCGTCGGGCGTGGATCTCAAGACCCGGCTCTGTATCGCGCAGGGCGCGAAAATGCTCAACTACTACCTGTTCGCGGGCGGATTCAATCCCAAACTCGACAAGCCGACCGGCGACGGCAACGACCGGATCGGCATCACGGGCGAGCGGCACGGTTTCGCCGCACCCGTCGACCCGGAGGGCCGGCCGGGGGTCAGCTACGAGCCGACGCGGCAGACGGTGCGTGCGATGGGCGGTATCGCCGACATCCTCGCGCCGATGCGCACGACCTACGACGACGTGGCACTCGGTTTCGTACCCGATCACTATCTGACCGAGTACCGCCCGCCGAAGCTCGAATCCGTTCAGCGGGTGCTGGACGAAACGGTGAACACGCGCGGCGCGGGCCCACGCGGCTCCCTCGCCCGCGCGATGCTGCTCGGCGGCTTCCGCTACCGGAGCGTGAACCTCCAAGCGGGCGATCTCGACCCGAAGGACGTACCCGTGCTCGCTCTGGCCACCGGCGAGCATCTGGGGGCCGAACTCCAGCGGCGCCTGGTCCGCTACGCCGAGGCGGGCGGAAAGCTGCTGCTGTCCGGCAGGCTGCCGGTCAAGGACATGGCCGACAAGGCCTGCACCGTCCTCGCGGACGCCCTGGGCCTCAAGGCCGGCTCCACGCTCACCGACGCGAACCGTTTCTGGCTGTCCGTCACCGCCCACGGCTGGGCGGCGCCGCTCCCCGAAGTACGGCTGTCACGCACCCAGTTGTGCGAGCCCTCCCGCGGGACGACGGTGCTGCGCGAACTGTCCACCGGCAA
Source organism: Streptomyces sp. NPDC050433 (assembly GCF_044458565.1). NCBI lineage: Bacteria > Bacillati > Actinomycetota > Actinomycetes > Kitasatosporales > Streptomycetaceae > Streptomyces > Streptomyces sp. NPDC050433. Next base: position 4,797 of record NZ_JBITIB010000032.1, read on the forward strand.
GGGGTGCGGCTTCGACATCCCGCTCGGGCGGGGACGAGCCGTCGTGATCACCACGGACTACCAGTGCGACCTGACCTTCTGGGAGCGCGCCTTCCGCACCCTGGACGCAGCCCCCGCCCTCCGGCACAGCGCGACCGACCCAGGAGTCTTTCTGCTGACGACGGCGGACGGCGAGCGCGGACGGCTGCTGCACGCCTTCAACGTCTCCGCGGGCTACGACCAGGACTTCACCGTCACGGAGAACGGCAAGCCCCTCTTCGGCGGCGAGAAGCTGCACCTGCCCGGTCGTACGGCGGCGATCCTGCCCCTCGGGCTGACCGCGGGAGGTCTGCGCATCGCGTACGCGACGGCGGAGCTCACCGGCGCCGCCGACGGCCGCGTGACGTTCCGCGCGCTCGGCGCGTCCGGTGCTCCCGGCGCGGAACCGGGGGAGTCGGTGGTCGCTGTGGAGGGCCCCGCGCGGTGCGAGGGCGCCCGTATCTCCACCGAGGGCGGCCGGACCGTACTGCGCGTACGCCGCGCCGAGTTCACCGTGCGCCGCGGCTGACGCACCGCGCGGTCCGGGCCCCGTACACCTGCCCCGGACCGCGCGGTCGCCTTCTGTGGGAGGCTGTCACCGGCCCGTGGTCCCGCCCGCGGGGCGGACACCGACCGAAGGAACCTCACCGTGGCCGAGCACTTCCTGGACTCCGTGCCCGGCACGGTCAGCGACGTCTTCTCGCGCGAACTGCCTCCCGTGCTGACCGTCGATCCGGGCGACACCCTCACCGTCCACACGCTCGACTGCTCGGGCCATCTGGAGCGGCGCCGTACGGCGGACGAGGACGTGCCGCGCATGTTCGACGAGCGGCGCGGCCACTGCCTGGCGGGGCCGATCGCCGTGCGCGGCGCCGAGCCGGGCATGGCGCTCTCCGTGTCGCTGGAGTCCCTGCGTCCCGACGACTGGGGCTTCACCGCCGCCGCGACGTCCGACACCCCGCTCACCCGCCGGCTGGGCATGACCGACGAGGACTCCGAGTGGCTGCTGTGGGACCTCGACGCGGACAAGGGCACCGGGACCGACCAGTACGGCCACACCGTCTCCCTCGCGCCCTTCCTCGGCGTGATCGGCACACCCCCGGACGAACCGGGCGAGCACTCCACGACGCCGCCCCGCACCCTCGGCGGCGGCAACATCGACTGCCGCGAACTGGTCGCCGGATCCACCCTGTTCCTCCCCGTCACCGTGCCGGACGCGCTGCTCAGCGTCGGTGACGGCCACGCCGCGCAGGGCGACGGCGAGGTGTCGGGCACGGCGGTCGAGTGCGGCATGACGACCCGCCTCACCGTCGGCCTCCAGGCGTCCCCGCCGCTGGCCACGCCGCACGCGGTGACCCCGGCGGGCCGGATCACCTTCGGCTTCGACGCGGACCTCAACGAGGCGTCGGCGCAGGCTCTCGACGCGATGCTGACGTGGATGACGTCGCTGTACGGGGTGAAGCGGGCGACGGCGCTGGCTCTGGCGAGTACGACGGTCGATCTGCGGGTGACGCAGGTGGCGAACCAGGCGTGGGGAGTTCACGCGCTGCTGCCGGACGACGCGATCCGCTGAACCCCACGCGCCCGTGCCGGCAACGCGCGTGGGCGGCGAGCAAGCCGCCGGACGCCGCCACAGGCGTTACCGCTGTTGCGCCTGTCACCGCTGTCACCGTGGTCACTGGTCTCACCGCCCTCACGCCGCCGCGGCGAAATACTCTTCGAGGACCGGCGCCAGTACATGCGGCGCCACCTCGTGCATCTGACCCGTCAGTGTGCGGTGCCGCCCACGCGGCAGCGCTTCGGCCACCGCCCGCGCCGCCACCCGCATCGGCGACGGACTCGCGCCGCCGTCCACGACCATCACCCGCGCCGTGATCCGCGCGAGCCGTTCCGTCGGCACCGGTCCGGGGCCCATCACGGCGTTGTCGTACGCCAGGGTGTGCGCCAGCGCGGTCATGCCCTGCCAGATCGTCGCCCGGCGCATCCCCGCCACCACGTCGGGCGCCACACCGACCACCGACAGGAACAGCTCCACGGCCTCGTCCCGCAGTCCCCGCGCCAGCAGAGCGTCCAGCCGCGCCGTGTACGCCGCGTTCTCCATGGCGTCGGCGCGACCGGCGTCGTACGGAGGCTCGTACACCGCGAGTTGGGTGATCGGCAGCCCCGTGGCGGCAGCCTCCAGCGCCAGGGCGGCGCCGGAGGACATGCCGTACAGGGAGGCGCTGCCGCCCACCTCCGTAAGGAGGGCGGCGATGTCCTCCACCTCGCGCTCCACCGCGTACGGCGCCGTGTCGCCGCTGCCGCCGCGCCCCCGCCGGTCGTAGGTGATCACACTGAAGCGCGGCGCGAGGAGCGCCGCCAGCGGTGCTTCCGCCTCCGCCGTGCTGAACGCCCCTCCCACCATGATCACCGGAGGCCCGTCGCCGCCCGTCCGCCGGTACGCGATGACGGTGCCGTCACCCGACTTCGCCTTGCCCACTTGGTCCATACGCGTATGGACCGGCGGGCTCACCGGAACTCATCGCCGGTGAGCGGAATTTCGCGGAACTTTTTTCGGGGCGCCGCCGTGACCCCGCCGCTCAGCTCGCGACGACCTCTGTCTCGTAGAAGCAGAAGTGGTCCTTGATCTCGGCGACTTCGTCCTTCGGCTCGGGATAGGCCCAGACCAGGTCGGGTGCGTCGGGCAGCGACCAGTACGAGGCGTCGCCCTTGAACGGGCAGTGGGTCGTGGTGTCGGACGGGCTCAGCAGCTCGGTACGTACGTCCTGCGGCGGCAGGTAGTAACGGACGGGCAGCCCCGTCTCGTGCAGCAGCAACGGCCGGCGGCTGTCCGCGACGACCTGGCCGTCGCGCACGACCCGTACATGATCCGTGCCCTGCTCGACGGTGATGGTGTGGCCCTTGGCCATGACGATCCGCTCCTTCGATGAACTCGGTACCGCTTCTTGTGCGGTCTCTCCCGCCGGTCCCTTCTCCCCTTCAGCAACGGTCGGCCACGCCCTCTTCCCAAAGAGGTCACCCGGATACCGTGGAGCCATGAATATCTGTGTCTTCCTCTCCGCCGCCGAGCTGGACGAGCGCTACACCCGCCCCGCCCGTGAGTTCGCCGAACTCCTCGGCAAGGGCGGTCACACGCTCGTCTGGGGCGGTTCGGACGTCGGGCTGATGAAAGTGGTCGCCGACGGAGTGGAGGAGGCGGGCGGGCGTCTCGTGGGGGTGTCCGTCGGTTTCCTGGGCGCCTCCGTGCGGGAGCGGGCCCACGAGATGGTGATCGCCAAGGACCTCGCCGAGCGCAAGGCGCTGCTGCTCGCCAAGTCGGAGGCCGTCGTGATCATGGTCGGCGGTACGGGCACGCTGGACGAGGCGACCGAGATCCTCGAACTGAAGAAGCACGGCCTGCACGACAAGCCCGTGGTGCTGCTCAACACGGCGGGCTTCTACGACGGCCTCAAGGAGCAGTTCAGCCGCATGGACAGGGAGGGCTTCCTCCCGCTGCCCCTGACCGACCTGGTCTTCTTCGCGGAGGACGCGGTGGCCGCCCTCGCGTATCTGGAGGAGTCCGCCGGGGTGCGCTGACCCGGCGACGCGACCGCGCGGGCTTCGCGAACGACCGCGCCGGGGCCATGAACGCGACCGCGCCGGGACTCGTAGGGCCGTGCCATGGGGTGATGCGAACATGACTCCATGGCTACCCATCTGATCACCGGCGCGGGCTCCGGCATCGGCGCCGCCGTCGCGCGCCGGCTGCACGAGCGCGGCGACGACCTGCTGCTCTTCGCCCGCGACGCGGGCCGCGCCAAGGAACTCGCCGCGGCCCACCCCGGCGCCCGTACGCTCGTCGGCGACCTCGCGACCCCCGACCGGCTCTCCTGGGCGCTGTCCCACCAGGCGCTCCCCGACCGGCTGGACTCGCTCCTGCACATCGCGGGCATCGTCGACCTCGGCCCCGTCGGCGAGCTGACTCCCAAGGCGTGGACCAGCCAGCTGAACGTGAATCTCGTCGCGCCCGCGGAGCTGACCCGCCTCCTCCTGCCCCAACTGCGCGCCGCGCGGGGCCAGGTGGTCTTCGTCAACTCGGGCGCCGGTCTGACCGCCCACGCCCAGTGGGGCGCGTACGCCGCCTCCAAGCACGGCCTGAAGGCGCTCGCCGACGCCCTCCGTCTGGAGGAGCGTCCGAACGGCCTGCGCGTCGCCTCGGTCTATCCGGGCCGTACGGCCACGCCCATGCAGGTCAAGGTGCACGGGCAGGAGGGCAAGGAGTACGACGCCGCCCGCTGGATCGACCCGGAGTCGGTCGCCACCACGATCCTCACCGCCCTGGACCTGCCGCGCGACGCGGAGATCAACGACCTGACGGTGCGGCCGGGACGATGACCGAGAACGAGACGGGGTACGGCGCCGCCACCGGCGTCGGGTCCATGCCGGGCACCGACGCCCGCGAGACGGCCAAAAGCGTCGGCGGCACCTTCGAGGACTTCCCGTACCTCGCCGAACTGCCCGCCCGCGGCCCCGGCGCCGACATGATCGGCCGGACCGCCGGCCTGCTCGTCGAGGTCTTCGCCCGCGTGGAGCCCAGCGGCTGGCGGATCGGCGACCGCCCCGGCCGCGACACCAGGCGGGCCTGGTCCTGGCTGGGCGAGGACCTGGACGCGCTCGAAGAGTTCACGCAAGGGTACGAGGGCCCGCTCAAGGTCCAGGTGACCGGCCCCTGGACGCTCGCCGCGGCCCTGGAACTGCGCAACGGCGAGTCGGCGCTCAGCGACCCCGGAGCCTGCCGCGACCTGACCGGATCCCTGGTGGAGGGAGTGACGGCGCACCTCGCGGACGTACGGCGCAGAGTGCCCGGCGCCCGGCCGGTGCTCCAGCTCGACGAGCCGTCCCTCACCGCCGTACTGCGCGGGCGGATCAGGACGGCCAGCGGATACCGCACCCACCGGGCGGTGGACCGGCAGGTCGTCGAGGACGCGCTGCGCCAGGTGATACGGGCGAACGACGGACCCGCCGTCGTGCACTCCTGCGCCCCGGACGTGCCCTTCGCGCTGCTGCGCCGTGCGGAGGCGGGGGCCGTGTCCTTCGACTTCTCGCTGCTCACCGAGCGTGACGACGACTCGATCGGTGAGGCGGTGGAGGGCGGGGTGGGACTCTTCGCCGGGGTGGTGCCGGGCACGGACGCCGCGTTGTCAGACCCGGGGGGTAGCGTCATGGGTATCAGAACGCTGTGGCGCAGGCTGGGGCTGGATCCGGGGACTCTCGCGGAGTCCGTGGTGATCACTCCGGCGTGCGGGCTCGCGGGCGCTTCGCCCGCATATGCCCGTGCCGCGATGGCGCACTGTGTCAGGGCGGCGCGATCTCTCGCAGACAACCCTGAGTGACATTGGCGGGACATGGGTCCCGCTGATCGCGGTTGCTCGCGATGACGTGGTGAAACGGGAGGACGAAACGGTGGCCGGCGAAGAGCAGACGGCAGTACCCGCGGAAGCGCGCGAGCGGCACGCGCACCTCGCCGAGCAGGTCGAGGAGCACCGCTTCCGGTATTACGTGAAGGACCAGCCGGTCGTCAGCGACGGCGAGTTCGACAAGCTGCTGCGCGCCCTGGAGGTGCTGGAGGAGCAGTACGCGCAACTGCGTACGCCCGACTCGCCGACCCAGAAGGTCGCGGGAGCGTACGAGACGGAGTTCACCGCGGTCGAGCACCGCGAGCGCATGCTCTCCCTGGACAACGCGTTCGACGAAGAGGAGCTGGCCGCCTGGGCGGAGCGCGTCGCCAGGGACGTGGGCGCTCCCGGCTACCACCTCCTGTGCGAGCTGAAGGTGGACGGCCTCGCGGTCAATCTGACGTACGAACAGGGCAGACTGACGCGCGCCGCGACCCGCGGGGACGGCCGCACCGGCGAGGACATCACGCCCAACGTCCGTACGATCGCGGAGATCCCGCACCGGCTGAGCGGCGACCGGATCCCGGAGCTGGTCGAGATCCGCGGCGAGGTCTTCTTCCCCATGGAGGGCTTCCAGGAGCTGAACGCCCGGCTGGTGGGGGCCGGTGACAAACCGTTCGCCAACCCGCGCAACGCGGCAGCGGGTTCGCTGCGCCAGAAGGACCCCAAGATCACGGCATCGCGTCCGCTGCACATGGTGGTGCACGGCATCGGCGCGCGGGCGGGCTTCGACATCGACCGCCTCTCGCACGCCTATGAACTGCTGGAGGAGTGGGGCCTGCCGACGGCCCAGCACAACAAGGTCGTCGAAGACCTCGCCGGTGTCAGGGAGTTCATCGGCTACTTCGGCGAGAACCGCCACTCGGTGGCGCACGAGATCGACGGCGTCGTGGTGAAGCTGGACGAGATCGCCCTCCAGGGGAGGCTCGGTTCGACCTCGCGTGCCCCGCGCTGGGCGATCGCCTGGAAGTACGCGCCGGAGGAGGTCAACACCAAGCTGGTCGACATCCGGGTCGGCGTCGGACGCACCGGGCGGGTCACTCCGTATGCGGTGGTCGAGCCGGTCCATGTGGCGGGCTCCGAGGTCGAGTTCGCCACACTCCACAATCAGGAGGTGGTGAAGGCCAAGGGCGTCCTCATCGGTGACACCGTCGTGCTGCGCAAGGCGGGCGACGTCATCCCGGAGATTCTCGGCCCGGTCGCCGACCTGCGGGACGGCAGCGAGCGCGAGTTCGAGATGCCGGCGGTCTGCCCCGAGTGCGGCACCGGACTGCGGGCCATGAAGGAGGGCGACATCGACCTCCGCTGCCCCAACGGGCGTTCCTGCCCGGCCCAGTTGCGCGAGCGGCTGTTCTATCTCGGCGGCCGTAAGTGCCTGGACATCGAGAACTTCGGCTATGTGGCCGCCGCCGCGCTGACGAAGCCGCTTGAGCCGTCGACGCCCCCGCTGCTCGACGAGGGCGATCTCTTCGGCCTCACCGTGGACCAGTTGCTGCCCATCAAGGCGTATGTGCTCGACATGGACTCCGGCCTGCCCAAGCGCGACCCGGAGACCGGCGAGGAGAAGGTCGTCACCGTCTTCGCCAACCAGGAGGGCGAGCCGAAGAAGAACGCGCTGGCGATGCTGGAGCACATCGCGGCGGCCAGGCAGCGTCCCCTGGCCCGCATCATCGCGGGGCTGTCCATCCGGCACGTGGGACCGGTCGCATCCGTCGCGCTGGCCCGTGAGTTCCGGTCCATCGACCGTATCGAGCAGGCCACGGAAGAGGAGCTGGCGGCGGTCGAGGGCGTCGGTCCGACCATCGCCGCCTCGCTCAAGCAGTGGTTCGAGGTGGACTGGCACCGCGAGATCCTGCGCAAGTGGCGCGAGGCCGGGGTCCGCATGGAGGACGAGGGCGCCGACGAGGACCAGGGGCCGCGCCCGCTCGCGGGCCTCACCGTCGTCGTCACGGGCACGCTCGAAAATCACACCAGGGATGGCGCGAAAGAGGCGCTCCAGACGCTCGGAGCGAAGGTGACCGGCGCCGTGTCGAAGAAGACCGCCTTCGTGGTCGTCGGTGACAACCCCGGCTCCAAGTTCGACAAGGCGATGCAGCTGAAGGTGCCGGTGCTCGACGAGGCGGGGTTCGCCGTGCTGCTCGCCGAAGGCCCCGAGGCGGCGCGAGAAGCCGCCGTACAGGCGCCGGAGACGGACGAGGAGGGGGCGGGGGAACCGGCCAGGGACCACCCCGAAAACGGCTGACGAAGCGTCTGCGCGCAGCGGCGAGAAGTGACCGAACGGGCACAACGAGCCCTCGTGGGTCACCCGTTCGGCGCATACCAGATGGATAAGGAAGGGCGGGTTGCATTCGGGCAACAGCGGTAGAGCGCTGCCCGCCGACGCCGTTCGCGGCCTACTGTTGAGGGGTACGCCTGTCGTGCACGGCTGCATGGGGGAAATCAGTCGCGGTGGCATGACAACGTGCCATCGCGTGATAACGGCACTGCCGGCTGTGAGAGGGACGGGAATGAAACCGACCGAGAGCGCCGCCCCGGTCTCAGTCCCGCGTGGATTCGCGGGACTTGGAGGCTTGTCGGCCCGAGTGCCCCTCGTCGTGGTGGGAGTCGCCGCCTTCGTGCTGGCCCTGGGCATCGTCCAGGAAGTACGGGACGGCCGGGCGCTCTTCCCCGGCGGCACCACGGGCTGGTCGCTCGCCGTGCTCACCGCCATCGTCGTGGGTCATCTCGTCGCCCTCGGCCGCGACCGCTGGTGGGGCGGCACGGGCTCCGGCGCCGCTCTGACTCTCGCGGTCCTTCTCCTGTACGGCTGGGTGGCCGCCGGGCTGGTCAGCCTCGCGGTCGTCGTGCTGGTCGGCATCGCCCGCCGACACCGCTGGCGGCAGGGCGCGTTGCACGGCGCCGTGGACATCCTCGGCATCGGGGCGGCGGCGCTGGTCCTGCTCGCCTTCGGCGACGTACCGACGGTCCCGAAGCCCTGGCAGCCCCTCCACTGGGGGATCGGCACCGTCCCGGAGATCGTGCTGGCGGCCGGGGCGTATCTGTTGGTGACCCGGCTGCTCCTGTGGTACTCGCAGACCCCGCAGGGCGGCGGCCTGCCTGCCGTCGCCCGAACGGCCCTCCTGCGACAGGGCCTGCTCGCCGTCGCGCTGCTCGGGATCACGCCGCTGATCTGTGTCGTCGCCGTGTCCCGGCCGGTGGTGCTGCCGCTGTTCGCCGTCCCGCTGATCGCCCTCGACTCCACCCTCTGGATAGCCAGGGCACGGGCCGAGGAGCAGCTGCGCGACCCCCTGACCGGGTTGCCCAACCGGCAGTGGCTCCTTGAGCGGACATGGACGGCGCTGGAGGAGGCCAAGACGCTCGGCGCCCGCTCCGCGCTGGTCCTGATCGACCTCGACCGGTTCCGCTCCGTCAACGACACGCTCGGCCATCTCGCGGGCGACAGACTCCTGTTGCAGATAGCGGACCGGCTCAAGCTGGCCCTGCCCCGCGGGGCGGAGGCCGCGCGGCTCGGCGGCGACGAGTTCGCCGTACTGCTGCCGCTGGTCGACTCCACGACCAGCGCGCAGCGTGTGGCCCGCCATCTCGCCGCGGAGCTGTCGTCACCGCTCGATCTGGACGGCCTGACGCTCGTCCTGGAGGCGAGCGCGGGCGTCGCGGTCTACCCGGAGCACGCGGTGGACGCCGAAGGGCTGCTCCAGCGGGCCGACGTCGCGATGTACCAGGCCAAGCGGGACCGTACGGGCGTGGAGGTGTACGAGTCCAAGCGGGACTCCAACACCCCCGACCGACTCGGCCTGTTGGGCGATCTGAGGCGCGCGCTCGACGCGGGCGACGTGGAGCTCCACTACCAGCCGAAGGTCCGTTTCGACGGCCAGGTCGCCGGCCTGGAGGCGCTTGTCCGGTGGGTGCATCCGGAGCGGGGGAGAGTGCCCCCGGACGAGTTCATCGCGATCGCCGAGTCCTCGGGCCTGATGCCCCATCTCACCGAGTACGTACTGGAGTCGGCCCTTGGCCAGGTCGCCCGCTGGCGCGCCCAGGGCCTGTTCGTCCCGGTGGCCGTCAACGTCTCGCCCCGTGACGTCCACACCCCGGGCTTCGCCGGCGCCGTCGCCGCGCGGCTCGCCCGGCACGGCGTCCCGGCCGGCGCGCTCCAGCTGGAGATAACCGAGCACGTCCTGCTGGAGGACCCGCAGCGGGCCGCCGACACCCTGGCCGGCCTGACGGCTCACGGTGTGAAGATGTCCCTGGACGACTTCGGCACGGGCTACTCGTCGCTGGTCCATCTGCGCCGTCTCCCGGTGAGTGAACTCAAGATCGACCGCTCGTTCGTGGCCCGCCTCGCCATCGACAACGAGGACGCGGAGATCGTCCGCTGCACCATCGACCTCGCCCACTCGCTGGGCCTGGTGGTCGTCGCCGAGGGCGTCGAGGACGACGAGACCTGGGAGCGCCTGCGCGACCTGGGCTGCGACGCCGTCCAGGGCTGGCTCGTGGCCGCCGCGATGCCGCCGCGCGAGGCGACGTCCTGGCTGCTGGCCCGCGGTGAGACCGGCTGGCACCGCCCGCCGCCCGCACCGGCGCTGGAGCCGCCGCGCACCGACGCGTCGGGCCCCTCCAGCCGCGTGGTGCAGTAGAGCCGCACCCGTCACCCCTGTCGGAGCCCCGATGCGGGAAACCGTTTCGTGGGCACGGTGCCGCGCCCCATAGGATTGGGTCAAAATCCCGACACTCACCCAGAGGATCGCTGCATGCCTGGCATCACGCGCGAGGAGGTCTCCCACCTCGCACGGCTGGCGCGTCTGGAGCTGAAGGACGAAGAGCTCGATCACTTCGCCGGTCAGCTCGACGACATCATCGGCGCGGTCGCCCGCGTTTCCGAGGTCGCCGACCAAGACGTCCCGCCGACCTCTCACCCGCTGCCGCTGACCAACGTCATGCGCGCGGACGAGGTACGCCCGTCGCTCACCCCCGAGCAGGCGCTCTCCGGCGCCCCGGCCAAGGAACAGCAGCGTTTCAAGGTGCCGCAGATCCTGGGGGAGGACTAACAGCCATGACGGACATCAAGACCGACATCATCCGGCTCACCGCCGCCGGGATCGCCGGGAAGATCGCCTCCGGCGAGCTGACGGCCGTCGAGGTCACCGAAGCCCACCTCGCCCGCATCGAGGCCGTCGACGAGAAGGTCCACGCCTTCCTGCACGTCGACCGTGAGGGCGCCCTCGCGCAGGCCCGCGCCGTGGACGAGCAGAAGGCCAGGGGCGAGAAGCTCGGCCCGCTCGCCGGCGTCCCGCTCGCGCTGAAGGACATCTTCACCACCGAGGGCATCCCCACCACCGTCGGCTCCAAGATCCTGGAAGGCTGGATCCCGCCGTACGACGCGACGGTCACCCGGCGGCTCAAGGACGCCGGAGTCGTCATCCTCGGCAAGACCAACATGGACGAGTTCGCCATGGGGTCCTCCACGGAGAACAGCGCGTACGGCCCCACGGGCAACCCCTGGGACCTCACCCGTATCCCCGGCGGCTCCGGCGGCGGCTCGTCGGCCTCCCTCGCCGCGTACGAGGCACCGCTCGCCATCGGCACGGACACAGGCGGCTCCATCCGGCAGCCCGCGTCCGTCACCGGCACGGTGGGCGTCAAGCCCACCTACGGCGGCGTCTCCCGCTACGGAATGGTCGCCTTCTCGTCCTCGCTCGACCAGGGCGGCCCGTGTGCCCGTACGGTCCTGGACGCGGCCCTCCTCCACGAGGTCATCGGCGGGCACGACCCGCTCGACTCGACCTCCATCGACGCCCCCGTCCCACCGGTCGTCGAGGCCGCTCGCAACGGCACCGTCGCCGGTATGCGCGTCGGCGTCGTCCGGCAGTTCTCCGGCGAGCACTACCAGGCCGGCGTCATGCAGCGGTTCGCCGAGTCCGTCGACCTCCTGAAGGAGCTCGGCGCGGAAGTGGTCGAGCTGGACTGCCCGTCCTTCGACCTCGGCCTCTCGGCGTACTACCTGATCGCCCCCTCGGAGTGCTCCTCCAACCTCGCGCGCTTCGACGCCATGCGCTACGGCCTGCGGGTCGGTGACGACGGCACCCGTTCGGCCGAGGACGTCACCGCCCTCACCCGTGAGGCGGGCTTCGGCGACGAGGTCAAGCGGCGCATCATGCTCGGTACGTACGCGCTCAGCTCCGGCTACTACGACGCGTACTACGGCTCGGCCCAGAAGGTCCGCACGCTCATCGTGAGGGACTTCGAGAAGGCCTTCGAGCAGGTCGACGTGATCGTCTCGCCGACCACGCCCACCACCGCCTTCCCGATCGGTGAACGCGCCGACGACCCGATGGCGATGTACCTTTCCGATCTGTGCACCATCCCGACCAACCTGGCCGGAAACGCCGCCATGTCGCTGCCCTGCGGCCTGGCACCGGAGGACGGTCTGCCGGTCGGACTGCAGATCATCGCCCCCGCGATGAAGGACGACCGTCTCTACCGGGTAGGCGCCGCGGTCGAGGCCGCGTTCGTGGAACGCTGGGGACACCCGCTGTTGGAGGAGGCACCGTCGCTATGAGCTCAATCACCAAGAAGGCCAAGGGCTTCAAGAAGTCGAAGTCCGGCATGTACCTGTCGATCGGTACGACCGCTTTCGGAGCGGTCAGCGTCATCAAGCAGGCCAGGATGGCCCGCGAGGACAACGACACGCTGAAGCTGATCGACGCCGCCGTCTCCGCCGCCGCCATCGTCACCGGAATCGCTCTGCTCTGCCGCGAGCTGAGGCGGCTGGGCGACGACGACGTCCTGCTGGGCTGAGCCCGCAGAGAGGGAAAGTTTCACCGTGACCGTCACTGAACACGTGTCGCTCGTCCCGTACGACGACGCTCTCGCGACGTACGACCCCGTCATGGGCCTGGAGGTCCATGTCGAGCTGGGCACCAGAACGAAGATGTTCTGCGGCTGCTCCACCGAGCTGGGGGCCGACCCCAACTCGCAGACCTGTCCCACCTGTCTCGGCATGCCGGGGGCGCTTCCGGTCGTCAACGCGATCGGCGTCGAGTCCGCCGTCAAGATCGGTCTCGCGCTGAACTGTGAGATCGCGGAGTGGTGCCGGTTCGCCCGGAAGAACTACTTCTACCCGGACATGCCGAAGAACTTCCAGACCTCGCAGTACGACGAGCCGATCGCCTTCAACGGCTATCTGGACGTCCAGCTGGACGACGGCGAGATCTTCCGCGTGGAGATCGAGCGCGCGCACATGGAGGAGGACACCGGCAAGTCGCTGCACGTCGGCGGCGCCACCGGCCGTATCCAGGGCGCTTCCCACTCCCTGCTGGACTACAACCGCGCCGGTATCCCGCTCATCGAGATCGTCACCAAGCCGATCGAGGGCGCCGGGGCGCGTGCGCCGGAGGTCGCGAAGGCGTACGTCGCGGAGCTGCGCGAGCTGATCAAGGCGCTGGACGTCTCCGAGGCCCGCATGGAGCAGGGCCAGATGCGCTGCGACGTCAACCTGTCGCTGCGCCCGCACGGCCGGGAGAAGTTCGGCACCCGCTCGGAGACGAAGAACGTCAACTCCCTGCGCAGCGTGGAGCGGGCGGCGCGGTACGAGATCCAGCGGCACGCCGCGGTGCTCGACGGCGGCGGCACGATCATCCAGGAGACCCGCCACTTCCACGAGGAGGACGGCTCCACGACGTCCGGCCGTGTGAAGGAGGAGGCGGAGGACTACCGGTACTTCCCCGAGCCGGACCTCGTCCCGATCGCGCCCTCGCGCGCGTGGGTCGAGGAACTGCGCGGCGCGCTGCCGGAGTTGCCGCGCCTGCGCCGTAACCGGCTGCGTGAGGAGTGGGGCGTCTCGGAGCACGACATGCAGTCGATGCTCAACGCGGGCGCGGTGGACCTGATCACCGCCACGATCGAGGCGGGTGCCCCCGCCGACCAGGCACGTAAGTGGTGGATGGGCGAGCTGGCGCGCAGCGCGAACGAGACGTCCACGGACCTCGCGGCGCTGCCGATCACCCCGGCGCAGGTCGCCAGGGTGGCGGAGCTGGTGGCCGCGGGCGATCTGAACGACAAGCTGGCGCGCCAGGTCCTTGAGGGCGTCCTCGCGGGCGAGGGCGACCCGGACACCGTCGTCGAGAAGCGCGGCCTGAAGGTCGTCTCCGACGAGGGCGCGCTGGGTACGGCGGTGGACGAGGCGATCGCCGCGAACCCGGCGATCGCCGACAAGATCCGCTCGGGCAAGATCGCGGCGGCGGGCGCGCTGGTGGGAGCGGTCATGAAGGCCACCCGCGGCCAGGCGGACGCGGCCCGCGTCCGCGAACTGATCCTGGAACGCCTGGGCGCGGAGGGCTGAACGGACGGGCCCGCCCTCGCGGCGGCCCGCCCTCCGGGTCGGCGAGTGCCTGCGGGGGTCGGTCCTTTGGATCGGCGAGTGCCTGCGGGGTCGGTCCTGCGGGTGGTCGCTTCTTCGGGCCGCTGGTCCCTGGGGGCGGGCCGCGCTCCGGGCCGCCGGTCCCGCAGGGGGCGCCGGTCCTGCGAGTGGTCGGTCGTTCGGGGCTCGACCCTCTGGTGGTGGGTTCCCGGTCGTGCGTTGCGGCAGCCGCCGGCCGGGACGGGAACCGTCCGCCGGGTCGCCCGGCGAACGGTGCGTCATGCTCCTCGATCGCCGGACGGACCGCGTAAAGCGGTCCGTCCGGCGATCGTGTGCGGGCGCGGCGTTTGGGGCGGGTCGCCAGGTCGCTCGGTGGGGCGGATGTACGGATGCGCTCCGCGCCCAGTGGGCGGTTGGTCCTCCAGCACCGCACGGGCTTCGTGTGGTGTCCGCCCGAAAGGTCCGCGGGGCAGCCCGGACGTACCGCGACCGCAGGCAGGCGCGGCCCACGAGCCGCGTCACCCGGCCGACGTCCAGGCTTCGCCGTGGCTGTACGTGCCACCCGCCACGCCCGCGTTGCCTGGCAGGCTCGCGCGTGGGTCGTAAGTTGGGCGGGCGTCGCGCGCAGTGCGTGGCACCGTGAACGTCCCGTCCGCCCACCAGCACTCAGGCGCCGCCCCGTGAACAGCCTCGTGGCCGAAATCGTGTCCGTCGGGCTGCTGCTCGGCGTGCTCGCCTTCGCCGTCGCGCGGCCGAGAGGTCTGTCGGAAGCCGTCGCCGCCCTCCCCGCCGCCGGGCTCGTCGTCGTACTCGGCGCCGTGTCGCCCGCCGACGCCTGGGATCAGACGCACAGTCTCCTGCCCGTCGTCGGGTTCCTCGCCGCGATTCTGGTGCTCGCCCAACTCTGCGACGACGACGGCCTGTTCGACGCGGCCGGTGACCTCGTCGCCCGGCTCTGCGGCGGAAGCCCGCGCCGACTGCTCGGTGGCGTGTTCGGCGTCGCCGCCGTCACCACCGCCGTACTGAGCCTCGACGCCACGGTCGTCCTCCTGACGCCCGTCGTCTTCGTGACGGCGAGCCGCGTCGGAGCCCACCCCCGTCCGCACGTCTACGCCTGCACCCACCTCGCGAACTCCGCGTCGCTCCTGCTCCCCGTCTCCAACCTGACCAACCTCCTCGCGTTCACCGCGAGCGGCCTGTCCTTCACCCGGTTCGCGGTGCTCATGGCGCTTCCGTGGCTGGCCGCGATCGCCGTCGAGTACGTCGTTCTGCGCCGCTTCTTCGCGGCCGACCTGGCCGTCGGGGCGCACCCTCCCAAGGAGGCCGCGCCGCGTGCCGTACCGACGTTCACGCTCGTCGTTCTCGGCCTGACACTCGTCGCGTTCGCCGTCACCTCCCTGATCGGCATCGAACCGCTCTGGGCGGCCTTCGCCGGCACGGCCGTGCTCGCCGCCCGCGCGCTGCGGCGCCGACGTACCACAGTGCCCGAACTGTTCCGCGCCGCGTCGCCGCTCTTCTGTCTCTTCGTGCTGGCACTCGGCATCGTCGTCAAGGCGGTCGTCGACAACGGTCTCGACACCGGAATCAGCCGGGTCCTCCCGAGCGGCGAATCCCTCACCACCCTGCTCGCGATCGCCGCCGTCGCCGCCCTGCTGGCCAATCTGATCAACAACCTGCCCGCGATCCTCGCCCTGCTGCCCGTCGTCGCGCCGGCCGGCCCCGGCCCCGTACTCGCCGCGCTCATCGGGGTGAATCTGGGGCCGAACCTCACGTACGTCGGTTCACTCGCCACCCTCCTGTGGCGCCGTGTCCTGCACGCACACGACTCCGCGCCCTCGCTGGGGCAGTTCACCCGGCTCGGTCTGCTCACCGTGCCCGCGACGCTGATCGCTTCGACCGTTGCCCTGTGGGGCACGCTCCAGTTGTGAGTGACGTGAAGACAACCGCCCTCGTCTGGATCAGCCCGTCCACCTGGCCCGCCTGCGTCGACGCGGCGCGCGAAAGAGCCCCCGACGACCATGTCGTCCTGCTGCACGTGGGCGACGACCGGATCGCCGCCGAGGCGCACCGCGCGTACGCGGGGCTTCTCGGCCGTGGCCATGGTCCCGAACGCGATCCGGGCAGCCGGTTGGAGGCGCTGTCCGGCGCGGCGGGCGCCGACCTCCTGGAGAAGGCGGCGCACCGGCTCGGCCGGCCCTGCGAACTGCTCGACCGGCATGGCCGTCCTCAGGAGGAGGTCGTCCGCGCGGCGGCGGAGGTGGATCTGCTGATCTGCGCGCGGGACGGTGACCGCGACCGGCCGGGTCCGCACAGCCTGGGCCCGGAGTCCCGCTTCGTGGTCGACCACGCACCGTGCCCCGTCCTGCTGGTGTGGCCGCACCAGGGCTGAGCGGCGCCGCGGTTGAGGTTGATGGCCGGTTTCGACCGTTGCGACAATGTCCGCATGACGACAGAGAGCAGGGACACGCTTCTCGCCGAAGCCGTCGACCTGCGCACACGGGGCGAGGCGGAGCAGGCTCGCGAGCGCTTGGTGACTCTCGCGCAACAGCACCCGCACGACGCGGAGGTGGCCTATCAGACCGCCTGGACGCACGACGCACTCGGCCTGGAGGCGGAGGCGGTCGCGTACTACGAACGCGCGTTGGCCGGAACGGACCTCTCGGCACAGGACCGTCTCGGCGCGCTGGTCGGTCTCGGCAGCACGTTCCGGATCCTCGGCCGCTACGAGAAGTCCGTCGAGACCCTGCGGCGCGGGCTGGCGGAGTTTCCCGGCGACGGCGCGCTGCGGACCTTTCTCGCGATGGCGCTGTTCAACACCGGGCGGCATGACGAGGCGATGCGGTTCCTGCTGGAACTGCTGGCCACGACCAGCGAGGACCCGCAGGTGCGGTCGTACCGGAAGGCCATCAGCCACTACGCCAAGGACCTACGCGAGGTCGTGGAGGGCTGAACGCCCCACCTGAACGCCCCGCTGAGCGGCCGGCCGAGCGGCTACGGATACAGGTCCCGGCTGTACGTCGCGGGGTCGTCCAGCGCGTCGAGGACGAGGTCGGCGAGGTCCGCGTAGGTCGTGCGCGGCGCGACGCCCCGGTGGGGGGTGAAGGAGCGCGGGCGGTTGCCGCGGGCCGGCCCGTGGTGCAGCACTCCGGACCGTACGACGGTCCAGTCGAGGCCACTGGTGAGGATCACCGCGTCCTGGGCCTCCCGCTCACGCAGGAGGGGGCGGGCCGTCGCACGGTACAGGGCGGCGATGGTACGGCCCGAGAGGCCGCGTACGTGGGAGCCGTAACCGGCCTCCGAGACGACGATCAGCCGCCGTACGGTCAGCTTCCGCATCGCGTCCACGATCAGCTCGGTGCCGCGTGAGTACAGAGGCGTCGTCCGGTTGCCCTTGAGGCCGAAGGCGATCACCGCCGCGTCGGCGCCGGTGAGGGCGTCGGCGACGGCGCTCTCGTCGAAGGGGCTGCCCGTCACCACCCGGTCCACGGGGGCGGTGCCCAGCCGCGCCGGTTCCCGCACCTGTGCGGTGGTGCGGTGCCCGGCGCGCGCGGCGGAGGCGAGGAGGGCCTGTCCGGTCCGCCCGGTGGCGCCGAACACGGTGACATTCATGGGCAGGTGGTCCCTGTCGTCTTCATGGGTTCATCGGGGTTCAAGGGGTTCATGGGCTTCATGGGGTCGATCACAACGAGGCGCGGTCGCCGACCCCGCACAGCTTGCGCCACGTGGCGTCCCACCGCTACTGATCCGCCCGGACCACTCGCGCGAGGTGTGCCGGGACGGGGCGGCTCTCGGACGTTCACCGCCGGGCCGTCCCCGGGTCTTCCCGCCGCCACCCGCGGTGGCTAACTTCCGGGCCGTACCCCTTGACTCGGGAGGATCTCTTGGCCACGGACATTTCACGGCGACGGCTCTTCGCGCTCGGTGGTGGCGCCGTCGGCGCCGCCGCGGCGGGATCCGTACTGCCGCCGTCCCTGCGGGCCGCCATCGCCGCGGAGGCGCCGGCCGGGGGACTGGACGCCGTCAGACATGTCGTGGTGCTCATGCAGGAGAACCGGTCGTTCGACCACTACTTCGGCACGCTGCGCGGCGTACGGGGCTTCGGGGACCCCAACGCGGTGGAACTGCCCACCGGCCGCCCCGTGTTCGAGCAGCCGGGCGCCGCCGCCGCCGGCGGCGGCACCGTCCTGCCGTTCCCCGTACGCGAGGCCGCCGAGACGCAGCGCAAGGACCTTCAGTACATAGGCGACCTCGACCACTCCTGGAACGGCGGCGCCAAGGCGTGGAACAACGGCTGGATGGACGGCTGGGTCTCCGCCAAGACCGCCGCCACCATGGCGTACTACGACCGCGCCGACATCCCGCTGCACTACGAGCTGGCCGACACCTTCACGATCTGCGACGCCTACCACTCGTCGGTCCACACCTCGACCAGCCCCAACCGCAACCACCTGTGGAGCGGCTGGACCGGCTACGAGGCGGACGGGCGCCGCGCCGTCGGCAACGACGCGTACGCCGAGGGCACCCATCCCGGCTACGCGTGGCCGACGTACGCCGAGCGGCTGGAGAAGGCCGGGCGGAGCTGGAAGACGTACACGGAGTGGGAGAACTTCACCGACAACAACATCGAGTTCTTCACCTCCTTCAAGAAGATCGCGCACAAGGCGCTCGCCCCGGCGCGTGCGCTCGAAGGCGGCAGCGGCTTCACATACATGGAGGCCTTCTACGCCGCCGTGCGTGACACCGACGACACCGCCGTACGGGCCGGGCTCCTCGCCGCGCTCGACGAGGGCGTCGCGACGCTCACCGCCCACGAGTGCTCGCTCTTCGAGCGCGGCCTGCGCCGCGTCGAGACGGGCACCCTCGCGGCCGCGTTCCGCGCCGACGTGGCGGCGGGGAAGCTGCCCGAGGTGTCGTACCTGGTGCCCTCCGCCGCCGACTCGGAGCACCCCGGCGCGTCCTCCCCTGTCGCCAGCGCGAGCCTCGTCTACCAGGTGCTCGACGCCCTCGGCGCGCACCCGGACGTCTGGCGGCACACGGTCGTACTGATCAACTACGACGAGAACGACGGGTTCTTCGACCATGTCCCGCCGCCCGTGCCGCCCGTGGACGACGCCGACGAGCGCTGGGAGGGCCGCCCCACGGGGCTCGGCATCCGCGTGCCGCTGCTCGTCGTCTCGCCCTGGACCGTCGGCGGCTACGTCTGCTCGCAGGTCTTCGACCACACCTCGGTCGTCCGCTTCCTGGAGAAGTGGACCGGCGTGCGGGAGCCCAACATCACGCCGTGGCGGCGCGCCGTCGCCGGCGATCTGACCTCCGCCTTCGACTTCGGCCGGGGCCGGCCGCGCCCGGACGTCGAGCAGCCGGGCCCCGTACCGCCGTTCACGGGGCGCTGGCGGCCGGTGCCGCCGGTCGTGCAGCGGATGCCGGCGCAGGAGCCCGGCACCCGGCCCGCCCGCCCGCTGCCGTACCAGCCGGACGCCTACGGCCGCCTCGTGAAGGACGGCGGCGGCGGGGAGCGCGTTCTGCGGCTCGATCTGCGCAACACGGGGCGGGCGAGTGCCCACTTCGCGCTCTACCCGTACGCCGGTGAGTTCGACGTCCCGCAGCACCGCGACGTAAGGGGCACGGCGCAGTGGACGGTGCCCCTTACCGGCGACGCGTACCGCTTCACGATCACCGGTCCCAACGGCTTCCGCCGCGAGTTCGCCGGCCCCGTCGCGGGCGGCGGCGCGGAAGTCACCTCCTCCGTCGACCACCACGACCGCGATCTGCACCTCACCCTCCGTAATGAGGGTGATCTGCCCGTCACGTTCACGGTGCGCTCGCTCGGGTACGCCGACGAGGCCGATCTCGGCGACTGGAAGCGCGAGTTCACGGTCAAGCCGGGACGCAGCCGCCATGTCGTGCACTCGGCCGCCGACGCGCACGGCTGGTACGACATCGAGGTGACGGCCGGCGGCCGGGGCTTCCGCCGGCGGCTGATGGGCCACGTAGAGAACGGGAAGCCGAGCGTCTCCGGCTGAACGCTGGGTGCTGGACGCTGAACCGGAATTCTCACGTCCTCTTGATCGAACAGCAGGTCAAGCTGTGTGAGGATCCCCACCAAACCGGCAAACGATCACGATTTGATGTCAGAGTTGGCTCTCCGGACCACGCAGGGGAGCAGACCGTTGGCAGCAGTCGCGCGGTGGTGCGTCAGGCACCGGCTCCTGGTCGTACTCCTGTGGCTGCTGGCCCTCGGCGCCACCGCCACCGGCGCCGTCGTCGCCGGGACCTCGTACTCCAACGACTACGAGGCTCCCGGCACCGAGTCCGGCCACGCCGTCGACCTCCTGAAGAGCGGCTTCCCCGACCGCGGCGGCGACAGCGACACCGTGGTCTGGCACACCGAGCGCGGCTCCGTCCGCGCCGACGACATCGAACAGCGCATGGGCGTCACTCTCGGTGAGATCGCCAAGCTGCCCGGAGTGGCCGGCGTGATGAGCCCCTACGTCGTCACCGACGGCGCCGGAGTCGCGCCCGGCCCCGAGGACGGCGAGGGCGCCCGTCAGATCAGCGAGGACGGTCACACCGCGTACGCGGTGGTGACCTTCGAGCAGCAGGTCGACGACATCCCCACCGCCCAGGCGCAGGCCCTCGTCGACACGGCCAAGAAGGCGGCCACCGACGACCTCCAGGTGGAGCTGGGCGGCAGCGCCGTCGCCCTCACCGAAGGCACCACGGCGCACACGGCGGAGATCGTGGGCGTCGCCATCGCCGCCGTGGTCCTCTTCCTCGCCTTCGGCTCGCTCGCGGCCAGCGTGCTGCCCATCGCCACCGCGCTGGTGTCCGTCGGGACGGCGTACGCCGGCATCGCCCTCCTCGGCCACGTCATGACCGTCGCCGACTTCGCGCCCATGCTCGGGCTGCTCGTCGGCCTCGGCGTCGGCATCGACTACGCGCTGTTCATCGTGACCAGACACCGCAAGGGCCTCAAACAGGGCCTGACGGTCACCGAGGCCGCCACGGAGGCCGTCGTCACCACGGGGCGCGCCGTCGTCTTCGCCGGGGCCACCGTCTGTATCGCGCTGCTCGGCATGCTGGTGCTGCGGCTGAGCTTCCTCAACGGCGTCGCGGTCGCCGCCTCCGTCACCGTCGCGCTCACGGTCGCCGCGTCCGTGACGCTGCTGCCGGCCCTGCTGTCGTACACCGGCACGCACGCGCTGGGCCGCCGCGAGCGCGCCCGGCTCGCCGCACACGGCCCGCGGCCCGAACTGCCCACCGGCTTCGCCGCCCGCTGGTCCGCCTTCGTGGAACGCCACCCCAGGCTGCTCGGCGCCGCGGCCGTGGTCGTGATGGTGGTGCTCGCCCTGCCCACGTTCTCGCTCCATCTGGGCACCTCCGACCAGGGCAACAACGCGGCGTCCAGCACCACCCGGCAGGCGTACGACCGGCTCGCCGAGGGCTTCGGCCCTGGCGTCAACGGCCCGCTGACCCTCGTCGCAGAGCTGGACGGCGCCGACGACCGGCTCGCGATGGACCAACTGCCGGACACGTTGCGTGAGTCGGAGGGCGTCGCCTCCGTCGGGCCCATCGTCTTCAGCGGCAGCGGCGACCGGGCGCTGCTCACCGTGGTCCCCGATTCGTCGCCCCAGTCGAAGGACACCAGCGACCTCGTCGACCGCCTCCGTACGGAGGTGCTGCCCCGCGCGGAGGACGGCACCTCCCTGGACGTGTCGGTGGGCGGGGTCACGGCCGGCTACGACGACTTCGCGGAGGTCGTGGTCGGCAAACTGCCGCTGTTCGTCGGCGTCGTCGTCGCGCTCGGCTCTGTGCTGCTCCTGTTCGCCTTCCGCTCCGTCGGCATCCCACTGAAGGCGGCGCTGATGAACGTCGCCGCCGTCGCCTCGTCCTTCGGGATCGTCGTCGCCATCTTCCAGTGGGGATGGGGGAGCGAACTCCTCGGCCTCGGCAGCGCGGGCCCGATCGAGCCGTTCCTGCCCGTGATCATGGTCTCCGTCCTCTTCGGCCTCTCCATGGACTACCAGGTCTTCCTGGTGAGCCGGATGTACGAGGAGTGGCTGGCGACCGGCGACAACAGGCGCGCCGTACGCGTCGGCCTCGCCGAGACCGGCCGAGTGATCAACTCGGCCGCCGTGATCATGATTTCGGTCTTCCTCGCCTTCGTCCTCAGCGGGGACCGTGTCATCGCGATGTTCGGCATCGGGCTGGCGGCGGCGGTCGCGCTGGACGCGTTCGTCCTCCGTACGCTCCTCGTGCCCGCCCTGATGCATCTGCTGGGCGGTGCCAACTGGTGGCTGCCGAAGGCGCTGGACCGCCGGCTGCCCCGGATCAGCATCGAGGCGCCCGCCGCCCGCCGTGCTACGTCTGGGAAGATCCCCGCGCGGCGCGACGAGCACGCGGTACATGCGGAGCATGTACCGCGGTGAGCCGGCCGCACCTGAGCCGACCGGACCGGAGGACTGCGCATGTTCGCGATATCACTGGGTGACGACGGGGCGGAACTGAGACCTCTGGAGCCGTGGCAGGCCGAGGAGTTCCTCGCGCACATGGACCGCGCCCGCGACCTGGTCGACCAGCACGTCGGGCTCGCCCAGGTCGTGTCCGACCTAGGCTCGGCGCGCGCGTTCCTCCTCCGGTACGCCGAGAAGCAGGCCGCCGACGCCGGACGGGTCTATGGGATCTGGCTCGACGGCACCCTCGTCGGCGGCGTGATGTTCCGCCTCTTCGACGCGGCGAGCGGCACCTGTGAGGTCGGCTGCTGGCTCGAACCGGCGGCGACGGGGCGCGGTCTGGTGACCCGCGCGGTGCGGGTGCTGATCGACTGGGCGGTGGACCGGCGCGGCATCCACCGCGTGGAGTGGGTGGCGTCGTCGGCCAACCTCCCGAGCATCAGGACAGCCGAGCGGCTCGGTCTGCGGCGCGAGGGGGTGCTGCGGGGAAGCGGCCTCCACCACGGGCTTCGGCAGGACAACGAGATCTGGGCCGTACTCGCTCCGGAGTGGCGTGAGCGGCGACGGGACACCGCTTGAGAAAACTCTCATGGATCTCTCATACGGGGCGCCTACCGTGCGGCGCATGAACCCCACGACCAAGCCAGAGAAGTCCGCTGACGACAGCGGCGACAACGAGGCGGAGCGCCCCGTTCCGGCTGCTGCCGAGATCAACGACGCGCCGGGCCCGAGCCTGGCCAAAGAGCCTGGGGAAAGCCCTTCGGCGGGCGCCGCGGAAGGCGTGAGCAAGACCGGCACGACCGGTGACGAGGGCGCCCGCCGCGCCGAAGGTGCCGACGGCGACGGCGTCACCACGGACGACGGTGACGACGGCGACCTGCTGGACGACGACCTGGACGGCGAGTACACGCCGCCGCCCTCCAGCGGCCTCGCCGCCGCGTCCGCGGCGCTCATCTCCCTGCTGCTCTCGCTCGTCTCGCTCATCGGCACCTGGTCCGGCAAGGTGATCTCCGAGCGCGAGACGCTCGTGGGCCAGATCGACCTCGGCCAGACCGGCACGCCCGAGCAGCAGATCTCCGAGATCTACGGCGACGCCTGGCACGCCGTCGCCCTGACCAACGGAATCTTCGCGGTACTGGCGCTCATCGCCGGCCTGGTGGCGCTCGGCCTGCCGCAGCGCAAGAGCTGGGTGCGCCCGTTCGCCGTGGCCGGTATCGCGCTCGCCGCCCTCGGTCTGCTGATCTCCGTCGGCATGTACTTCGACGTCTTCGTGTCCCTGCCGGAGCCGCCCCCGGCCGCCCCGCCGGCCACCGGCTGACGCGAATCCCGCGCGGCGCCCTCAGCGGGCCGCGGTGCTCCGGGTAAGGGCCTTAGGCCGTGGCGCGGCCCCCGGCCCGCCCGCCTAAGGCCCCCGCGCCGCGAAGATGCGGCACTCGCCCGATGCGTGCGTACCCCCTGGGAGACGAATGTTGAGGCATCGCAGGACGCCGGAACACTTCGTGACCAGGGAGTCGAGATGTTCGAGTACGAGATGCACCAGATGCGGGCCGCCGAGCTGATCCGGGAGGCCGACAACCGGCGGCTGATCCGCAAGGTCCGCCAGGCCCGCAAGGAGGCCGCGCGCGCTGCCCGTAACGAGGCCGAGGGGCGGGTGGAATCGCACCGCGGCCGCTACGTGAGTGCGGCGTGACGGGGTCGCGGAGATGGCCGCCCGTCCCGACCTCCTGAAGAAGTCGGATCCGCGGTCGCCGCGGGTACCACCGGTACCCGCGGCGACCGCGATAACGAGTGCCGCACTGTCGTACCCCTGTGCGATCCTCGGGACCGTGGAGACCAAGTCCGTGAGTCCGGTGTTCGTCGGTCGCGACCGCGAGCTGACCGCACTCACCGAAGCGCTCGCCCGCGTCGCCGCGGGCGAGCCGCAGGCGCTGCTCGTCGGCGGTGAGGCGGGCGTCGGCAAGACCAGGCTCATCGAGGAGCTGATCTCGGTGGCCTGCGGCGACAACGCGGTGGTCGCGGTCGGCGGCTGTGTGGAGATCGGCGGCGACGGACTTCCATTCGCGCCCTTCTCCGCCGCCCTGCGCGGCCTGCGGCTGCTGCTGCCCGAGGAGATCGCCAAGGCCGCCGAGGGCCAGGAAGGCGAACTGGCCAGGATCCTCCCCGAGTTGGGCCCCTCGGCGAGCGGCGCCCTGGGCGAGCACGGCACGGCCAGCCTCTTCGAACTCACCGTCCGGCTGCTGGAGCGCGTCGCCGCAGACCGCACGGTCGTCCTGATCCTGGAGGACCTGCACTGGGCGGACGCCTCCACCCGCCACCTGCTCGCCTATCTGTTCCACACGCTGCGCCGCGGCCGGCTCCTCGTCATCGCCACCTACCGCGCCGACGACATCCACCGCCGTCACCCGTTGCGCCCGCTCCTGGCGGAGCTGGACCGGCTGCGCACGGTCAGCCGTGTCGAGCTGTCCCGCTTCAGCCGCGCCGAGGTCCGGGGGCAGCTGCGTGGCATCCTCGGGGACGAGCCTGCGCCGAGGCTCGTCGACGAGATCTACGACCGCTCCGACGGCAACGCGTTCTTCGTGGAAGAACTGGCCGTCGCCTTCGAGTCCGGCTGCCGTTCCGGACTCACCGACTCGCTGCGCGATCTGCTGCTCGTGCGCGTCGAGACACTGCCGGAGAACACCCAGCGAGTGGTCCGGATCGTCGCCGAAGGCGGCGCCACCGTCGAGTTCCCCCTGCTGCTGGCCGTCGCGCAGCTCTCCGAGGACGACCTGATCGAGGCGTTGCGGGCGGCCGTCGGCGCGAACATCCTGCTCATCACGGCGGACGGCGACGGCTACCGCTTCAGGCACTCGCTCGTCCGCGAGGCCATCAGCGACGACCTGCTCCCCGGTGAACGCTCCCGGCTCAACCGCCGCCTCGCCGAAGCCCTGGAGGCCGACCCCTCCCTCGTAAGGGGCGACGAGCGCACCACCCGCCTCGCCAGCTACTGGTACTACGCGCACGACGCGGCGAAGGCCCTGCCCGTCGTCCTGCTCGCCTCCGTCGAGGCCCGCAGGCGCTATGCCCACGCCGAGCAACTGCGGCTGCTGGAGCGCGCCATGGAGCTGTGGGACGCCGCGCCCGAGGACGTACGGGCCTGCCTCAGGCCCCCGGACGGCACCGAGGTCTATCCACCCGCCACCGAAGGGGCGAGCGGCCCTCTGCGCTATCTCGACCTGCTGGCCGAGGCGACCGTCGCCGCCCGTTCGGGCGGCGACCGCGAGCGCGCCCTGGCGCTCTCCAAGAAGGCCATGCGGGTGCTGGAGACGGTGGACGACCCGCTGCGCGCCGCCTGGTTCTGGACCCAGCGCTCACGGCTGGTGTCGGACCTCTCACGCGGCGACGGCTGGGCCGAACTGGCCACCGCGCAGGACCTGGTACTCGGCCTGCCCCCGTCCGCCGTGCACGCCTCGGTCCTCTCCGACGTCGCGAGCTGGGGCGCCCTGCACCGGCCGGGCCCCAACAGCCTGGCCGCCGCCGACCGCGCTGTGGAGTACGCCCGCCTCGTCGGCGCGGAGGACATCGAACTGAACGCCAGACTCACCCGCGGCTGGCTCACCACCGAGGCGGGATCCATCGAGGAAGGACTCGCCGAGCTGTACGCGGTACGGGACCGCGTCTTCGAACTGGGCAACGCCGCCACGCTCGTCCTCCTCGGCCGCATCACCATCAATCTGCCGTCCACACTGGAGGGCGTCGGCCGCTCCGAGGAGGCGGTGGCCGCCGCCGAACTCGGCATCACCCTCTGCCATCAGCGAGCCCTGCCCGACAAGGAGGCCTGGGTCCGGGTCAACCTGAGCGAATCCCTCTTCTCGCTCGGCCGCTGGAGCGAGGTGCGGACGGCGATCGACGAAGCCGCCCAGATCGCGCACGCCCCCAAGGCGCGCGCCCTGGTGGCCGTAAGGCGCGCGACGTTCGCCCTGGGGCGCGGCGACGCCCCCGAGGCTGAGAGCCAGGTGGCCCTGGCCCGCGCGGTCTTCGGTCCGCACGACCCGCAGCCGCAGCACGTCATCGCACCGGCCAGGCTGGCGATGGTCAGCGCCGCGCGGCAGGGCCGGCTCGCCGAGGCCCGCGCCGAGTTCGAACAGGTCGCCGCACAGGGCTTCCCGCCCGGCATGCAGCGGTACGCGCTGCCGCTGCTCTGCTCCGCCGCCGGGATGGAGGCGGACGCGCGCGGACTGCCGGAGGCCGACGCGGGCCGGGAGGCGATCCTGGCGACCGTCCGTCATCACGCGAAGCGGCTGCCGGCGATCGTCCCGATCTGGCAGGCGTACGCCCTCATGCTCGAAGCCGAACTCGCCCGCGCCGACGGGATCGTCGCCCCGAAGCTGTGGGCCCGCGCGGTGGCGGCCTTCGAAGCGCTGGGACGGCCGTACGAACTCGCGGACACGCGCCACCGCTGGGCGGCGGACCTCCTCGCGGCGTCCGCCGACCGGGAACAGGCCGCCGCGCTCCTGGTCCAGGCCCACACCACGGCGAAGCGGCTGGGCGCACGGCACCTGGTGGAGCAGACCGAACTCCTCGCGGGCCTGGCGCGGATCAGCCTCTCCACCACCCCGCGACTCGCCCCGGCACCCACCCCCGACGCCGACGCCCTCGGTTCACTGGGCCTGACCCCCCGCGAACAGGACGTCCTGCGCCGGGTCGCCGAAGGCCGCAGCAACCGTCAGATAGCCGAGGAGCTGTACATCTCACCCAAGACGGCGAGCGTGCACGTCTCCAACATCCTGGCCAAGCTGGGCGTCTCGGGCCGCACGGAGGCGGCGGCGATGACCCACCGCCTCCACCTCTTCGACGACCTGGAACCGACCCCCACCCAGCGCTCGGCGTGACGTCGGTCCACTACGTCACGTCCACCCGGAGGATCTTGTCGTCTCCCGGCTTCGGAGTGCCCCGGCCGTCCGTGTTGCTGGTCAGCAGCCAGAGCCCCCCGTCCCCGGTCGCCAGCACCGTCCGCAGACGGCCGTACTTGCCCTGAAGGAAGGACTGGGTGGCGGCGGACGGTTTTACGCCGGCCAGGGGGATCCGCCACAGCCGCTCGCCGCGCAGGGCGGCCATCCAGATGGACCCCTTGGCGAAGGCGATACCGCTCGGTGACGCCTCGTCCGTGGGCCACTCCTCCACCGGGTCGACGAAGCCCGGCTTCCCGCCCTTGCCCTCGACCTCCGGCCAGCCGTAGTTCTTCCCCGGCTCGATCAGATTGAGTTCGTCCCAGGTGTTCTGCCCGAACTCCGACGCCCACAGCCGCTTCTCGGAGTCCCAGGCGAGACCCTGCACATTGCGGTGCCCGTACGTGTACACCACCGAGTCCGCTTGCGGATTGCCGTGCACCGGCTGGCCGTCCGGGGTCATCCGCAGAATCTTCCCGCCCAGGGACTTCTTGTCCTGCGCGAGGCCCGTCTCACCCGTCTCGCCCGTACCCGCGTACAGCATCTTGTCCGGGCCGAAGGCGATCCGGCCGCCGTTGTGGATGTTGCCCTTCGGGATGCCCCGCAGGATCGTGTCGGGCGCGCCCAACTGCTGGCCCACCGGCCTCTTCGGGTCGTACAGCATGCGGGCGATGCGATTGTCCGAGTCCGTCGTGAAGTAGGCGTACACATACGTGTCCGAGGCGAACGACGGGGAGATCGCGAGGCCCAGCAGACCTCCCTCGCCGCCGGGGGAGACCCCGGGCACCTGACCGACCTCGGTCTTCTTGCCGTTCTCCACGTCGACCCGCGTGATCGTCCCCTCGTCGCGCGAGGAGACCAGCAGATCGCCCTCGGGCAGCGCCGCCAGGCCCCACGGCGAATTGAGGTCCTCGGTCAGCGTGGACATCACCTTCGCCGAGCCCTTCGCGGGCGGCGCCGACGGCTTCGCCTCGCCCTCCGGAGACGTCGACCCACCGGACGCCGACACGGACGGCGAACCGGCGGGGCCCTCCGACGTCGGCCCGCCGTCGGAGGACGAGCACGCGGTCACCACGAATAGCGCCGCTGCGGCCAACACGGCCGTCACTGGAGCACGTTGCACGGTCTTGATCCCTTCGACGGCTGCGTCTCCACGTTTCATACACCGCGGCCTCCGTACAGGTTCCCATCGACGCGGAATCAGTGCCACGACTCCCGCGCCGCGGGCAGCGAGCCGATCTCCGCCAGATCCGCCGCCGACAGTTCCAGCCCGGCGGCCCCCGCGTTCTCCACCGCCCACCGCTCCCGCTTCGCCCCCGGAACAGGCACCACCTGGGGTCCGCGCGCCAGCACCCACGCCAGCGCCACCTGCGCCGGCGTCGCCCCGTGCCGCCCGGCGACCCGCCGCAGTCCCGCCACCACCGGCTGGTTCGACGCCATCATCTCCGCCGTGAAGCGCGGATGTCTGGCGCGTACGTCGTCCGGCTCGAACCCCTGCCCAGGAGTGAGCGTGCCGGTCAGATAGCCGCTGCCCAGCGGCATCGCCGCCAGAAACCCGACGCCCCGCGCCGCGCACCACGGCAGCAGCCGCTCCGTCGCCTCCCGCGACCACACCGACAGCTCCGCCTCCACCGCGCTCACCGGAAACACCTGCTGCATCCGCTCCAGCAGCCCGATCGTCGCCCCGTAGCGGTCCGTGCCGGTACGGCGCGACGCGCGGGCGTCCACCGCGCACATCCCCAGGGCCCGCACCTTTCCCGCCGCCACCAGCTCCGCCATCGCGCCCCAGGTCTCCTCGACCGGCACTTCGGGATCGGCCCGGTGCAGCTGGTAGAGGTCGATCACATCCGTCCGCAGCCGGCGCAGCGACGCGTCGCACGCCCGGCGCACATAGCCGGGACGGCCGTTGGCGACGATGTGCTGATCGCCCACCAGCAGGCCGCACTTGGTGGACACGAACGCCTCGCCGCGCCGTTCCTCAAGCACCCGCCCCAGCAGCAGCTCGTTGGTGAACGGGCCGTACATGTCGGCCGTGTCGAGCAGCGTCGTACCGGCGTCGAGCGCCGCGTGCACCGTGCGTGACGAACGGTCGCCCCGCTGCTCGGAGGCGCTGTAGCCCCAACTCATCGGCATGCAGCCGAGTCCGACGGCGCCCACCGTGAGTCCTGTCGCACCGATCGTCCTGCGCTCCAACTGCCCCTCCCCTCCCGCTTCTTTCGTGCCCGCTCCAGCTAACCGCATGGCCCCACCGGCGCCGCCCCGGCCCGGCACGTGTACCGCTCCGCGGGACGCTCTTCAACACCCCCATGGGCTTCGCATAGCCTCCTGACCATGACTTCAGACGTATGGCTGCCGATCCCCGCCGACGAGATCGAAGGACTCCCCGGAGGCCTCGACTACCGCTGCTGGGACGGCGCCGCGGAGTACCCCGCCGATCCGGCCGACTGCGCCTTCTACGTGGTCCCGTACATGAAGGGCATGGACGTCGCGCTCCGGCCGCTCGCCGCGATGACCTCCGTACGCGTCATACAGACGCTCTCGGCCGGCATAGACCATGTCGCACCCGGACTCGGCTCGCTGCCCTCCGGCGTACGCCTCTGCAACGCCAAAGGCGTCCACGAGGCCAGCACCGCCGAACTCACCATCGGGCTCGTCCTCGCGTCCCTGCGCGGCATCCCCGGCTTCGTCCGGGGCCAGGACGCCGAGGAGTGGCGGTCCGGGTTCTACCCGGCGCTCGCCGACAAGTCCGTGCTGATCGTCGGATACGGCTCGATCGGCGCCGCCATCGAGGACCGGCTCACGCCCTTCGAGTGTGCGCGGGTGGCGCGCGTGGCGCGCTCCGCCCGTGCCACAGAGCGCGGCCCCGTGCACGCACTCGCCGATCTGCCGGAGCTGCTCCCCGAAGCCGACATCGTCATCGTGTCGACACCGCTCACCGAGGAGACGAAAGGCCTGGTGGACGCCGAGTTCCTGGCCCGTATGAAGGACGGCGCGCTGTTCGTCAACGTCGCGCGCGGCCCGGTGGCCGACACCAAGGCACTCCTCGCCGAGCTGGAGAGCGGAAGGATCAAGGCAGCTCTCGACGTCACCGACCCGGAACCCCTCCCGGAGGGCCACCCTCTCTGGCATGCTCCGGGTGTCCTCATCAGCCCGCACGTGGGCGGATCCACCTCGGCTTTCATGCCGCGCGCCAAACGCCTGCTCGCCGACCAACTCACCCGCTACGCCGCGGGAGATGCTCTGCGCAACGAGGTGCTCACCACCGGCTGAGCCCCCGCCGATCCGCACGAGGGAAAGGCAACTGCGCAGCTCGTCACGGAGAGTAGAAGAACTATGTCCCTGAGTGACGACTCTGGTGTATCGTCCCGATCTGGGGGCCGCGTTCGTGCGAGGGGCGGCGCGGCGGAGCGATCAGAATCCGAGGGGGGCGACGGGCGATGTACTGCCGATGGACGAACGATCCGACGCGGAAGGGCCGCCCACGGCGGCCTTGGGACCCACCGACATGCTGGGGCCGGGCGACGACGGCCCGCGCCTCGGCGCCGCCAGGCGCCTCGACGACACGTCTTTCGTTAGAGCCCGGCCCCAGCCCGTCGGCGGTGACGGCGACACCCCCCGAGGTGACCCCGTGAGCGCCCCCGGTGCCCTTCTCGGCCGCCACACGGCCCCGGACGGCGACACCGGCAACGGCAGCAGCAGCGGCACCGACAGCACCGGAACCGACAGCGGCGGAGGCGCCAACGGTTTCCTCGCGCAGCTCCTCCTCGCCCTCATCTGCGGCGGTTACGCCACCGGCGCGGCCCTCGGCTGGGGCTCCCGCGAAGTGGCCCTGTTCATGGGCGACTTCGGCCTCAGCATCGCCGCCGCCATCGCCTCGGTCTCCTGCTTCCTCTACGCACGCTGCAACGACAGCCGCTTCAAGCCCGCCTGGCTCCTCTTCTCGCTCTCCTCCGCCATGGCGGCCGGCGGGAACGCGGTCTGGGGCTGGTACGAGGTCGTGCTCGACCGCCCCGTACCGAGCCCCTCCCTCGCCGACCTGTTCTTCCTCTGCTTCGCGCCGCCCGCCATCGTCGGCCTGCTCGTCCTGGCCAAACGCCCCGTCAGCAAGGCCGGCTGGGTCTGTCTCGGCCTCGACGCCTGGCTGATCGGCGGCTCGCTCCTCACGCTCTCCTGGAGCCTGGCCCTCGCCCACACCACGCACTTCGACGGCGAGACCGTCGCCCACGCCGCGCTCTCCCTCGCCTATCCGCTGCTGGACATCGTGCTCGTCAGCATGGTGCTCGCCCTGCACTTCCGGCGCTCGACCGGCAGCCGTACGGCGATCAACTCCGCCATCGCCGCCCTCGCCCTCACGGTCCTGTGCGACGCCCTGTTCACCTCCCCGCTGCTCCGCGAGACCTACCGCTCGGGCCAACTGCTCGACGCGGGCTGGTTCGCCGGGTCCCTGCTGCTCGCCTACGCCCCCTGGGGCGTCCGCAAGGCCGACGAGGCGCCGCCCACGCAGCCGCGGGCCCCCCGACCGCCCAGGCACTCCAGCAGGCCGATCGCGGGCTCCCTGGCCGCCCTCACGCCCTATCTCGCCGCCGCCGTCTGCACCCTGGGGATCCTGTACAACGTCATCGAGGGCCGCCGCGTCGACCGCGTGGTGGTCCTCACCGGCTGCACAGTCGTCCTCGCCCTGGTCGTACGGCAGGGCATCATGCTCGTCGACAACATCGCGCTCACCCATGAACTGGCCCAGAAGGAGAACCACTTCCGCTCCCTGGTCCAGGGATCGAGCGACGTCATCATGATCGCCGGGCCCGAGGGCACCCTCGACTACGTCAGTCCCGCGGCGGCCGGTGTCTACGGACGCGAGGCGGACGGCCTCGTCGGGGCCGAACTGGAATCGATCATCCACCCGGAGGACCGCGGCCGGGTCAAACGCGAGGTGCGCCGCTTCCTCGCCGCACCTCCCACGGAGGAGCCCACCACCCGCATCGAATGCCGATTCAAATCGGGTACCGGCGACTGGCTGAACGTGGAGTCCACGGTCAACCGGCACCAGGGCGGCCTGATCCTCAACAGCCGCGACGTCACCGAACGCGTACGGCTCCAGGCCCAGTTGCAGCACAACGCCGAGCACGACCCGCTCACCGACCTGCCCAACCGCGCCCTGTTCACCGAGAGGGTCCGCCAGTCCCTCTCCGGACGCCGCGCGGGCGACCCCGGTACGGCGGTCCTTTTCATCGACCTCGACGGCTTCAAGGGCGTCAACGACCGCCTCGGCCATCAGGTCGGCGACGAACTGCTGATCCACGCGGCCCGCCGCCTCCAGGACGCGGTACGGGCCGGGGACACGGCCGCCCGCCTCGGCGGGGACGAGTTCGCCGCCCTCATCCTCGGCGACGGCACCGACGACCGGACCGCCCGTGAGTACCAGGTCCACGAGATCGCCGACCGGCTGCGCCTCAAGCTCTCGCAGCCGTACCGCATCGAAGGCAACGATGTCCGCGTCGCCGCCTCCATCGGAGTGGCCTTCGCCGAGCCGGGCATCACCCCCACCGACCTCATGCGCAACGCCGACCTCGCCATGTACCGCGCCAAGGCCGGCGGCAAGAACCGCGTCGAGCTGTACGCGCCCCAGATGCAGGCCGACGTGGTCCGCAGGACCGAACTGGCGGTCAGGCTCCGCACGGCCCTGCGCGACGGCGAGTTCGCCCTGCTGCACCAGCCCGTGGTCGACCTGGCCACCGGACAGATCTCCGCCGTCGCCGCACAGGCCCGCTGGCGCTCCGCCCAGGGCCTCCTCTTCACCCCCGCCGAGTTCCTGCGGGTCGCCGACGACAACGACCGCACCGCCGAGTTAGGCCGCTGGCTGCTCGAAAAAGCCGTCGAGCAGGCCGCCGAGCGCGGCCGGACGGGCCACCTGGCACCGGTCACCGTCCGCCTCTCCGCCCGCAGGCTGCTCGACCGGTCACTGCCGCTCGGCTCCATCGAGGCCCTTCTGACCCGCCACGGGCTCCCTTCGGGAGCCCTGCTGATCGAGCTGGTCGACAGCGACCCCCGTACGTCCCTGGACGAGCTGGAGCACCGCCTGGTCGCGCTGCGCCGTCTCGGCGTACGGATCGCGCTCGACGGCTTCGGCAGCGGTTACGCGGCGATCAACGCCCTGCGCCGGCTCCCCGTCGACGTACTGAAACTCGACCGGGGGCTGGTCGAGGGTGTCGTGGAGTCCGCCAGGCTGCACAAGATCACGGCGGGGCTGCTCCGGATCGCCTGCGACCTGGGCATGGTCTCGGTGGCCGACGGCGTCGACGTGCCGGAGCAGGTCCTGGCGCTGCGCGCCATGGGCTGCACCCACGGCCAGGGCATGGCCTTCTCCGGTCCCCTCGACGAGTACCGGCTGCGCCGGGCGCTGATCCGGGGCGACTATCCGCTCCCCGGTGCCGCCCCCCAGCCGGTGCTGACCGGCGGCTCGCTGCCCGTGCGCCGTACGCGCGCGGCGACCCCGGACATGATCCCGCGACCGAGCCCCCGACCCTCCCACCGTTCAAATGTTGAGACGCCAGTCCCACCCACTTGACAGTGGTGGCGCGTCGGAGGGAGGGTCAATGCCATGCGCACCCGAATTCTCGTACTTGGACAGCGCGTCGGCTGAAGCAGTGCCACGACCGGCCCTGCAGACCGCACCGACGCGCTCCCCTCGCCTGCCTCCCGGCACGAGGGGTTTTTTGTTGTACCGGACAGCCCAAACCCCCGCAAAAACCCTCAGCTTCGAGAAGAGAATGACGATGACCGAGCAGGCCACCGGGGCCCACCCGACGCCGCGCGCCCGTAACGGCGGACCCTCGTCCGCCCCCGTTGAGCACGTCACGGGCGCGCAGTCCCTCATCCGCTCTCTTGAGGAAGTGGGCGCCGAGACGGTATTCGGCATCCCCGGAGGCGCCATCCTCCCGGCCTACGACCCGATGATGGACTCCACCCGGGTCCGGCACATCCTGGTCCGCCACGAGCAGGGCGCCGGCCACGCGGCCACCGGCTACGCGCAGGCCACCGGAAAGGTCGGCGTCTGCATGGCCACCTCGGGCCCCGGCGCCACCAACCTGGTCACCCCGATCGCCGACGCGCACATGGACTCCGTGCCGCTCGTCGCGATCACCGGCCAGGTCGCGAGCAAGGCGATCGGCACGGACGCCTTCCAGGAGGCGGACATCTGCGGCATCACGATGCCGATCACCAAGCACAACTTCCTGGTCACCAAGGCCGAGGACATCCCGCGCACCATCGCCGAGGCGTTCCACATCGCCTCCACGGGCCGTCCGGGACCCGTCCTGGTGGACATCGCCAAGGACGCCCTCCAGGCGAAGACCACCTTCAGCTGGCCGCCCACCCAGGAACTGCCCGGCTACCGCCCCGTCACCAAGCCGCACGCCAAGCAGATCCGTGAGGCCGCCAAGCTGATCACGCAGGCCAAGCGGCCGGTGCTGTACGTCGGCGGCGGCGTCATCAAGGCCGGTGCCACCGCCGAGCTGCGCGTTCTCGCCGAACTCACCAACGCCCCCGTCACCACCACCCTGATGGCGCTGGGCGCGTTCCCCGACAGCCACCCGCTGCACGTGGGAATGCCGGGCATGCACGGTGCGGTCACCGCCGTCACCGCGCTGCAGAAGGCCGACCTGATCGTCGCCCTCGGAGCCCGCTTCGACGACCGCGTCACCGGCAAGCTGGACAGCTTCGCCCCGTACGCGAAGATCGTCCACGCCGACATCGACCCGGCCGAGATCGGCAAGAACCGCGCCGCCGACGTGCCGATCGTCGGCGACGCCCGCGAGGTCCTCGCCGACCTCGTCCAGGCGGTCCAGACCGAGCACACCGAGGGCAACGTCGGCGACTACAGCGCCTGGTGGCGCGACCTCAGCCGCTGGCGCGAGACCTATCCGCTCGGCTTCGACCAGCCGGCCGACGGCAGTCTCTCCCCGCAGCACGTCATCCAGCGCATCGGCCAACTGGCCCCGGACGACA
Organism: Streptomyces sp. NPDC050433; assembly: GCF_044458565.1. Taxonomy (NCBI): domain Bacteria; kingdom Bacillati; phylum Actinomycetota; class Actinomycetes; order Kitasatosporales; family Streptomycetaceae; genus Streptomyces; species Streptomyces sp. NPDC050433. Next base: position 39,991 of record NZ_JBITIB010000032.1, read on the forward strand.
CGATCTACGCGGCGGGCGTCGGCCAGCACCAGATGTGGGCCGCCCACTTCATCGACTACGAGCAGCCGGCCACCTGGCTCAACTCCGGCGGCGCGGGCACGATGGGCTACGCGGTCCCGGCCGCGATGGGCGCCAAGGCCGGACAGCCGGACCGCACCGTCTGGGCGATCGACGGCGACGGCTGCTTCCAGATGACCAATCAGGAACTGGTCACCTGCGCCCTCAACAACATCCCCGTCAAGGTCGCGATCATCAACAACGGTGCGCTGGGCATGGTCCGCCAGTGGCAGACCCTCTTCTACAACCAGCGCTACTCCAACACCGTCCTGCACAGCGGTCCCGACGTCGCCGCCGGCGGCTCCTTCGAGGGAACGGCAGCGGACGACGCGAAGCCCAACGGCGGCACCCGTATCCCGGACTTCGTGAAGCTGTCCGAGGCCATGGGCTGCGTCGCGATGCGCTGCGAGTCCCCGGACGAGCTGGACGCCGTGATCGCCAAGGCCAACTCCATCAACGACCGCCCCGTGGTGGTCGACTTCATCGTCCACGAGGACGCCCAGGTCTGGCCGATGGTCGCCGCGGGCACCTCCAACGACGAGGTCCTGGCCGCCCGGGGTGTGCGCCCCGACTTCGGCGACAGCCTGGACGACTGAGACGGATGCCGAGAGCGAGAGAAAGAACGACGACAATGTCCTCCAAGCACACCCTCTCCGTCCTGGTGGAGAACACCCCCGGCATCCTGGCCAGGATCGCCGCCCTGTTCTCCCGGCGCGGCTTCAACATCGACTCCCTCGCGGTGGGTGTCACCGAGCACCCCGACATCTCCCGTATCACCATCGTGGTCAATGTCGAGGACCTGCCGCTCGAACAGGTCACGAAGCAGCTCAACAAGCTGGTCAACGTCCTGAAGATCGTCGAACTCGAGCCCGGCGCCGCGATCCAGCGCGAGCTCGTCCTGGTGAAGGTCCGCGCCGACAACGAGACGCGTTCCCAGATCGTCGAGATCGTGCAGCTCTTCCGCGCCAAGACGGTGGACGTCTCACCCGAGGCCGTCACCATCGAGGCCACCGGATCGAGTGACAAGCTCGACGCGATGCTGAAGATGCTGGAGCAGTTCGGCATCAAGGAGCTGGTCCAGTCCGGCACGATCGCCATAGGGCGCGGCGCGCGGTCCATCACGGACCGCAGCCTGCGGGCGCTCGACCGCAGCGCGTAGCCCCTGCGGGAGCGGGGACCGGTTCGTATGCCGAGACCGTGAGACTCCCTTTACCCACCCCGCCGTACGGTGGGGCGCACACAGCGGAACCCCAGTTTGCACACCAAGGAGAAGACCCAGTGGCCGAGCTGTTCTACGACGACGATGCCGACCTGTCCATCATCCAGAGCCGCAAGGTCGCGGTCATCGGCTACGGCAGCCAGGGCCACGCCCACGCGCTGTCGCTCCGTGACTCGGGTGTCGACGTCCGGGTCGGCCTGCACGAGGGTTCCAAGTCCAAGGCGAAGGCCGAGGAGCAGGGCCTGCGCGTGGTGACGCCCGCCGCGGCCGCGGCCGAGGCCGACGTCATCATGATCCTGGTGCCGGACCCGATCCAGGCGCAGGTCTACGAGGAGTCCATCAAGGACAACCTGAAGGACGGCGACGCGCTCTTCTTCGGCCACGGCCTCAACATCCGCTTCGGCTTCATCAAGCCGCCCGCGGGCGTCGACGTCGCGATGGTCGCCCCGAAGGGCCCCGGCCACCTGGTCCGCCGCCAGTACGAGGAGGGCCGCGGCGTGCCGTGTATCGCGGCCGTCGAGCAGGACGCCACGGGCAAGGGCTTCGAGCTGGCGCTGAGCTACGCGAAGGGCATCGGCGGCACCCGCGCCGGCGTCATCAAGACGACCTTCAGCGAGGAGGCCGAGACCGACCTCTTCGGTGAGCAGGTCGTCCTCTGCGGCGGTACGTCCGCGCTGGTCAAGGCCGGCTTTGAGACGCTGGTCGAGGCCGGTTACCAGCCGGAGATCGCGTATTTCGAGTGCCTCCACGAGCTGAAGCTGATCGTGGACCTGATGTACGAGGGCGGCCTGGACAAGATGCGCTGGTCGGTCTCCGAGACCGCCGAGTGGGGCGACTACGTCACCGGCCCGCGGATCATCACGGACCAGACCAAGGCCGAGATGAAGAAGGTCCTCGCCGAGATCCAGGACGGCACGTTCGCCAAGAACTGGATGGACGAGTACCACGGCGGTCTGAAGAAGTACAACGAGTACAAGAAGGCCGACAGCGACTCCCTGCTGGAGAGCACCGGCCGTGAGCTGCGCAAGCTCATGAGCTGGGTCGACAACGACGACGCCTGACACGCTCCCGGTGCCGGGCCCGCGCCTCGGGCCCGGCACCCGGGCGCCCGGGGAACCGGCCGCCGGACGGCCCGTCGGCAAGCCTGGTGACGGGCCTGCCCACGTACGGGTGATCTGTCCGCCGAGACGGGAAACCCCCGCCCCGCGCACCACTACACTGCTCGATACATCCGCGTCAGGCCCACAACGTCGTGCGTCTTCCACGCGATCAGGCCCGGACCAGGGCCTGGCACCCTCCGCCGCCTGCGGCCGTCGGGACGGCCGTCCGCAATGGACCTGTGAGGACCCACGTGAGCTCGCGTTCCAATGAAAAGCCGGTTGTACTCATCGCCGAAGAGCTGTCGCCCGCCACCGTCGACGCGCTCGGTCCGGACTTCGAGATCCGCCACTGCAACGGCGCCGACCGTGCCGAACTGCTGCCCGCCATCGCCGACGTGGACGCCATCCTCGTCCGCTCCGCGACCAAGGTCGACGCCGAGGCCGTGGCCGCGGCGAAGAAGCTGAGGGTCGTCGCCCGCGCCGGTGTCGGCCTCGACAACGTCGACGTCTCCGCCGCCACCAAGGCCGGCGTGATGGTCGTCAACGCGCCCACCTCGAACATCGTCACCGCCGCCGAGCTGGCCTGCGGTCTGCTGGTCGCCACGGCGCGCAACATCCCCCAGGCCAACACCGCCCTGAAGAACGGCGAGTGGAAGCGCAGCAAGTACACGGGCGTCGAGCTGAGCGAGAAGACGCTCGGCGTCGTCGGCCTCGGCCGTATCGGTGTCCTGGTCGCCCAGCGCATGTCGGCGTTCGGGATGAAGATCGTCGCGTACGACCCGTACGTACAGCCCGCGCGAGCCGCGCAGATGGGCGTCAAGCTGCTCTCGCTGGACGAACTGCTCGCGGTGTCGGACTTCATCACGGTGCACCTGCCGAAGACGCCCGAGACCCTGGGGCTGATCGGCGACGAGGCGCTGCACAAGGTCAAACCGACGGTGCGGATCGTCAACGCCGCGCGCGGCGGGATCGTGGACGAGGAGGCGCTGGCCTCCGCGCTCAAGGAGGGCCGCGTCGCGGGCGCCGGTCTGGACGTGTACGCGAAGGAGCCCTGCACGGACTCCCCGCTCTTCCAGTTCGACCAGGTCGTCTGCACGCCGCACCTCGGCGCCTCTACGGACGAGGCTCAGGAGAAGGCGGGTGTGTCGGTCGCCAGGTCGGTGCGCCTGGCGCTCGCCGGTGAGCTGGTGCCCGACGCGGTCAACGTGCAGGGCGGGGTCATCGCCGAGGACGTACGGCCGGGTCTGCCGCTCGCCGAGAAGCTGGGCCGGATCTTCACGGCGCTGGCGGGCGAGGTCGCCGTACGCCTCGATGTAGAGGTCTACGGCGAGATCACGCAGCACGACGTGAAGGTGCTCGAACTGTCCGCGCTGAAGGGCGTGTTCGAGGACGTCGTCGACGAGACCGTGTCGTATGTGAACGCCCCGCTGTTCGCGCAGGAGCGCGGCGTCGAGGTGCGTCTGACGACATCGAGCGAGTCGCCCGACCACCGCAACGTGGTCACGGTGCGGGGCACGCTCTCGGGCGGCGAGGAGGTGTCGGTCTCCGGCACGCTCGCCGGTCCCAAGCACCTCCAGAAGATCGTCGCGATCGGTACGTACGACGTGGACGTGTCCCTGGCCGACCACATGGTCGTCATGCGGTACGAGGACCGTCCGGGTGTCGTCGGCACCGTCGGCCGCATTCTCGGCGAGGCGGGGCTGAACATCGCGGGGATGCAGGTCTCCCGCGCGGAGGAGGGCGGCGAGGCGCTGGTCGTCCTCTCCGTCGACGACAACGTGCCGCCGGCCGTGCTGGCCGAGATCTCCGAGGAGATCGGCGCCAACTCGGCGCGCTCGGTGGATCTGACCGACTGATCGCTGTCACTGATCACTTCGGTTCGGCGGACGCCTCCGACGGCGAGGGGGCACAGGATCCCTGTCCTGTGCCCCCTCGCCGTTTTCTGTTCCCGCTCGCGCCGCGCGCGCGAGTGATCAGTCGGTGCGGACCAGTGCCCCCTCCGTCGCGTCCTCCTTGGGAGAGTCCCCACTCGGTCCGGCGTCCTTGTCGGCCGGGGCGCTGACCCCGCGCAGCAGCGTCGCGGCCAGAACGGCGGCGGCGACCAGCAGCCCCGCTCCGCCCAGAGCGGCGAGCTGCATGCCGTGCACGAAGGCCTCGCGGGCGAGTTCGAGCACCGACTCGCCAAGACGGGGCGGGAGTTGACCGGCGGCGACGATCGCGCCGCCCAGCGTCTCGCGTACGGATTCGAGCACCGCGTCCGGCAGCCCCGCCGGGGCGGCGTCGGCGATGTCCTGGCGGTAGACGGCGGTGCCGATCGTGCCCAGGAGCGCCATGCCCATCGCGCCGCCGAACTCCTGCCCCGTCTCCAGGACCGACGCCGCCGAACCGGCCTTCTCGGCCGGGGCCGCCGCCAGCGCCATGTCCGAGACCAGCGCCATGACGGTGACGATGCCGCAGCCGATGACACAGGCCCCGGCCAGCATGACCCAGAGGGAATCGGTACCGATGAGGCTCAGCAGGGCGTATCCGACGGCGGCGATCACGAAGCCGGCCGCGACCACGTACGCCCGCTCCACCCGCTGGGCGATCATCGTCGCCGTGGGGGCCGCGGCGCCGACGGCCACGGACGGGGCCAGACTCCACAGAGCCGCCTCCAACGTGCCCATGCCGAGCACCGACTGGAGATACTGCGTGGTGAAGTACGCCGAGCCCATCATGGCGAAGGTCGCGAGGGCGTTGAGTACGACTCCGGAGCCGAAACCGCGCCCCCGGAACAGCTCGCGGCTGATCATCGCGTCGGTGTGGGTGCGCTGGCGGCGGACGAAGACGTAGCCGATCACCAGGCCGACCGACAGCGAGAGCGCGACCGCGGCGCCGAACCCCTCGGCGGCCAGCTCCTTGAGGCCGTACACGATCGGCAGTACGGAGCCCATCGACAGCGGAACGCTGAGCAGGTCGAACCTGCCGGGCTCCGGATCCTTGAACTCCGGTACCAGCACCGGCACCAGGACCAGCAGAAGCAGCATCGCGGGCACGTTGATCAGGAAGATCGAGCCCCACCAGAAGTGGTTGAGCATGACGCCGCTCAGCACCGAACCGAGCGCGACGCCGCCCGCCATGGCACCCGACCAGATGCCGATCGCCTGACCGCGCTGCTTGGCGTCGCGGAACATGTTCCGTACGAGGCCCATGGTCGACGGCATCAGAGTGGCGCCGCCGATGCCGAGCAACGCCCGTGCGGCGATGAGCATTTCGGCGCTCTGCGCGTATGCGGCCCCGACCGAGGCGACACCGAACGCCGTGGCGCCGATCAGCAGCAGCCGCCGCCGGCCGATCCGGTCGCCGAGCGAACCCATCGTGATGAGCAGTCCTGCGAGGGCGAACGCGTAGATGTCGAAGATCCACAGCTGCTGGGTGGCGCTAGGAGCAAGCTCCTCGGTGATCGCAGGGATCGCGAAGTAGAGGACGGAGACGTCCATCGAGACCAGGAGGAGAGGCAGCAGGAGGACGGCGAATGCGGTCCACTCCTTGCGGCCGGCGCGGAGCGAGGCGGGGTTCGTCATGCAGGGCAATGTACATTCGTCATAAACGCCTGTCTATGACGAATGTATAGGACGCTTGTGTGAGACGTTCGTGTGAGACGTTCGTGTGTGACGTACGTCTGGGACGCATGTATGGATTCGCGTTAGGCTCCCGCGTATGGGACATCGCGAAGATCTGCTCGAAGGTGCCAAGCGCTGCCTCCTGGAGAAGGGGTACGCGCGGACCACGGCGCGCGACATCGTCGCCGCGTCCGGGGCCAACCTCGCGTCCATCGGCTACCACTACGGCTCCAAGGAGGCGCTGCTCAACGAAGCGTTCATCGCCGTGACGGAGCAGTGGGGCGACCGGGTGACCGAGCCGGAGGGCGCGGAGGGCGCGGACGGGGCGGCGGAGGCGGCGACGGTGGCGGCAGAGGCGCCGGTCGGTGCCCCGCCCGCGACGCTCGACCACTTCCGCGACGTCTGGGCGAAGGTCGTCGCGTCGCACGAGGAGAGCCGCCCCGTGTGGCAGCTTCAGATGGAGGTCGTGTCCCGTGTCGGGATCGATGACGGGCTGCGGAAGGCCCTGGCCGAGAAGCAGTTGGAGGGCCGGGAAGGCCTCGCCGAGGGCATGTTCGGTGTCGATCCGAAGGGCGATCCGGAGAAGGCGCGGGTGGTCGGCCTCCTCACGCAGGCGCTGCTCGCGGGCGTGATGGTGCAGTGGATGGTCGACCCGGAGACCGCACCGTCGGCGCAGGACCTGACGGACGGCCTGCGCGCGATCATCGGAGACGACCTTGCCTGAGGCCCGCGCGGGATGCCCGCGCGGGGCGCCGACGCCCGGACGCCGGCGCCCCGCACGGCCTCGGCCTCGGCCTCGGCCTCAGGGCCTGAGCCGCGCCGCCTTCAGCGCCATGTGCAGCAGCAGGCGGTCCTCGCCGTCGGCCAGGTCCAGGCCCGTGAGCTGTTCGATGCGGGACAGCCGGTAGTAGAGCGTCTGGCGGTGGATGCCCAACTCCGAGGCCGTACGGCCCGCCTGGCCCGCGTGGTCGAGGTAGACCTCCGCCGTGTGCGTCAGGTCCGCGTGGGCGGGCGTCAGCAGCGGGCGCACTGCGGGGTCGGCGCCGGCCGTGGCGGCCAGGGACGTCAGCAGCCGGTACGGGCCGATCTCCGACCACCGGGCGACGGGGGCGAACCGGGGCTGCGCCGCCGCCGCGCGTGCCGCCGCCACCGACTCGTGCCAGGCGGCGGGGAGTTCGGCCAGACCCCGGCGCGGCCGGGCTGCCCCGGCGGTGGCTCCCGGACCCGCCACGTCCCGCAGCCGGGATGCCGCGTCGAGCGTGGGCGCCAGCGCGTCGGCCGAGCGGAGCCGTACGAGCAGCGCCAGCGCCCTCGGGACCTCGAGGACGGCCTCCTCGGTGGCCGCAAGGGCCGCCCCGGCGCCGCTGGGCCGCCCGTCGGCCCTGCTCACGCCGCTCACCCCGCCCGCCCCGTCCGCGCTCTGCCACGGGTCCGGCAGGGTGCACAGCGCCGCCGTGCCGGCCACCGCGCGCACCGTCGGGTCGGCGCCCCGCCACGGCGCCACGCACACCACCACGTGCGTACCGTCCCCGCCCGGCCCCAGCGCCGTACGCAGCGCCTCCACCGCCATGTCCCGCTGCCAGTCGCGCTCCGCCGTCAGTACGGCGCGGAACTCACGCGCCAGGTCGGCGCCCGCCCGCACCTCCTCGGCGAGCAGCGCCCCGATCCGCCCCGTCACCTCCATGGCCGCCGCCAATCGGTCGTCCGTGGGGCCCTGGACGGTGTCGTCGAGCAGCCACACGTAACCGAGCACCGTGCCCCGGTGCCGTACGGGCAGACAGATCCGCCCCCGGAAGACCCCGGCGTCCGGGGCGGCCGGGATCCGGACGGGGCCGGTCGCGCGGGTGATGCCGAAGCCCTCGAACCAGGCGCGCACCGCGGGGGTCGACTTCCGCGTCAGGATCGAGCGCGTCCTGACGGGGTCCATCACGCCCTCGTCGTCGCTGTCGTGCACCCCGAAGGCGATCAGCCCGAAGTCCCGGTTCTCCAGTGTCAGCGGCATGCCGAGCAGCGCCGAGATCTCGTCGACCAGCTCCTGGTAATCGTCCTTCACCTGGACATTCTCGCACCGCCTTCAGACATATGTCTGAGATCCCGGCCACGGATGCGTGACAGGTGTCGATGGCAGAGGATCGGAGCCGTCCCTAGATTTCACAGTGGTTCTCCGCGCCGTCGCCAGGCGTTCGCGCCCCGTACGGCCTGCTCGTTCTCTTCCGTGGGAGGTGCCCTGTGCTGGGTCCCGTGATTCTCGCCGCGTCGCGCAGCGACGTGATGCGGCGCGTCGTCTCGGCCGCGCCGGTCACCAGGCCCGTCGTGGAGCGGTTCATCGCGGGTGAGACCGTCGACGGTACGACGCCGGTCATCCAGGACATGGTCGACAGCGGCCTCGAAGTCACCATGGATGTCCTCGGAGAGGACATCACCGACCCGGCCGAGGCGCTGCACGCCCGCGACGCCTACCTGAAGCTGATCGAGGCACTGGCGCCGCTGGGGCTCGGCGCCCGCGCCGAGATGTCGGTGAAGCTCTCCTCCTTCGGACAGGCCCTGCGCGGCGGCCACGACCTGGCGCTGCGCAACATCACCACCGTCGTCGAGGCCGCCACCGAGATCGGCACCACGGTTACCCTCGATATGGAGGACCACACCACCGTCGACTCGACGCTCGCCATCCACCGCACGCTGCGTGAGCGCTTCCCCGAGACCGGGGCGGTCGTCCAGTCGTACCTCTTCCGTACGGAGGACGACTGCCGGGCACTCGCGGAGTCGGGCGCGCGTGTACGGCTCGTGAAGGGCGCCTACAAGGAGCCCGCCCGGGTCGCGCACCAGGACAAGGGCGACGTCGACAAGGCTTACGTGCGCTGCCTCAAGACCCTGATGGCGGGCGACGGCTACCCGATGATCGGGTCCCACGACCCGCGCCTCATCGCGATCGCCCAGGAGCTCGCCATACGGGCCGGACGCGAGCCCGACGCGTACGAGTTCCAGATGCTCTACGGCATCCGCGAGGCGGAGCAGCGCCGTCTCGCGGCAGAGGGGCACCGGATGCGCGTCTACATCGCCTACGGCACCGACTGGTACGGCTACTTCATGCGCCGGCTGGCCGAACGCCCCGCCAACCTCGCCTTCTTCCTGCGCTCCCTCGCCACCCGCGGCTGACCCTCCGCCCCCGCCTCCGCCACGCCCCCGACCGCAGTCCGTAAACCGTCTACTGATCAAGGAGATTCGGCAACCATGGACGCTGTGACCCAGGTCCCCACGCCGGTCAACGAGCCGGTGCACGGCTACGCCCCCGGTTCCCCGGAGCGCACCCGCCTCGAAGCCAAGCTCAAGGAGCTGGCCGACCACCCCGTCGACCTTCCGATGACCATCGGCGGCGAGAAGCGGATGGGCGGCGGCGAGCGCTTCGACGTCGTACAGCCGCACAACCACCAGGCCGTCCTCGGTACGTACGGCAACGCCACCGAGCAGGACGCGCGGGACGCCGTGGTCGCCGCGCTCGCCGCCGCCCCCGGCTGGCGCGCGATGGCCTTCGACGACCGCGCCGCGATCATTCTGCGCGCCGCCGAGCTGCTGTCCGGGCCGTGGCGTGAGACGCTCGCCGCCTCGACGATGCTCGGCCAGTCCAAGACCATCCAGCAGGCCGAGATCGACACCCCGTGCGAGCTGATCGACTTCTGGCGCTTCAACGTCGCGTACGCGCGCGAGATCCTCGCCGAGCAGCCGCGGGCCAACTCCACCGGCGTGTGGAACCGGTTGGACCACCGGCCGCTCGAAGGTTTCGTCTACGCGATCACGCCCTTCAACTTCACCGCGATCGCCGGCAACCTGCCGACCGCGCCCGCGCTCATGGGCAACGTCGTCGTGTGGAAGCCGTCGCCGACACAGACGCACGCCGCCGTGCTGCTGATGCGTCTTCTTGAAGAGGCGGGGCTGCCCAAGGGCGTCATCAACCTGGTGACCGGTGACGGACTGGCCGTGTCCGAGGTGGCGCTCAACCACCCCGAGCTGGCGGGCATCCACTTCACCGGCTCCACCAAGACCTTCCAGCACCTGTGGAGGACCGTCGGCGGCAACATCGAGAAGTACCGCTCCTACCCGCGCATCGTCGGCGAGACCGGCGGCAAGGACTTCGTCGTCGCCCACCCGAGCGCGGACCGCGGCGTCCTCAAGACGGCCCTGACCCGCGGGTCGTTCGAGTTCCAGGGCCAGAAGTGCTCGGCGTCCTCGCGCGCCTATGTCCCGGCCTCGATCTGGAACGACGGCTTCAAGGAGGAGTTCGCGGCGGAGGTCGACGCCATCGCCATGGGCGACGTCACCGACCTGTCGAACTTCATCGGCGCCGTCATCGACGAGCGGGCCTTCGCCAAGAACAAGGCCGCGATCGACCGCGCCGCCGCCGACCCGACGTGCACGATCGTCGCCGGAGGCACGTACGACGACTCCGTCGGCTACTTCGTCCGCCCCACGGTCATCGCCTGCACCGACCCGGCCAACGAGGTCTTCACGACGGAGTACTTCGGTCCCATCCTCGCCGTCCACGTCTACGAGGACGCGCAGTACGACGCGATGCTGGCGCAGATGGAGTCCGTCTCCGCGTACGCGCTGACCGGCGCCGTCATCGCCGGTGACCGCGCGGCGGCGGCCGACGCGATGGCCAAACTCCGCTACGCGGCGGGCAACTTCTACATCAACGACAAGTCGACCGGCGCCGTGGTCGGCCAGCAGCCCTTCGGCGGCGGCCGTGCCTCCGGCACCAACGACAAGGCGGGCGCCCCGCAGAACCTGATGCGGTGGACCCTGACCCGCGCGATCAAGGAGTCGCTCGTGTCCCCGACGGACTACCGCTACCCGCACATGGGCTGACCCCTGGTCCCGTCCCCCTGATCCCCGCCCCCGTGCCGGCCCCGACCCGGCTCGGGGGCGGTGTCTTCTTCAGAAGGATCACGCTGCCGCCCCTCCTCTTGGCTCGGCGGCTGCCCCTGGTGCGGGCGAAAACCGGAGGGGCGCCCGCCCTCAGCTCCAGCCGGCCACGATGAGTGACAGACCGGCGGCGAAGCCGGCACCCAACAGGACCAGGTACGTGCCGTAGTGGCGGCGGAAGCGGCGCAGCAGCAGGCCGAGCGCGGCGAAGGCCGCGCCGACCGTCAGCGTCCGCGAGCCCCGCGCCTGCGCGGACTGCGCGAGCCAGTCGGCCGCCGGCACATCGGCGCGGCCGGCCTCGGTGGCGTACACCTTGAACGGGATGCCGTTCCACGGCTGGTGGCGTACGGCGGACGCCGATTCGACCGTCAGCTCCTGCCGTACCTCGGCGCGCATCCGGTCCGTCGTCAGCGGCGCGGGCAACAGCAGCCCCGTGTTCGCGAGTTGGAGGGCCAGCAGCCCGCCGGCGAGGCTTCCCGCGAGCGCGGCGACGGAGAGCCCGAGCGCGGCGCGGGGAACGGCGACGCAGGCGACGCCCAGCAGCAGTTCGGGCATCAGCGGCCAGCTCAGCGCCTCCGCGCAGGCCCAGGCGAAGGCCAGCGGCAGTCCCCAGCGGGATGCCGCCACCGCTGCCACCCGGCGCCGTACGGGGGCGTCGCGCAGCGGCTCCGCGGCCGTACGGGCGTGCAGCGCCGCGACCGCCGCCCGTGCCTCTTCCGGCGTCGCCGACGGCGGCAGAGGATCACCGATCCGCACCCGCACCAGCGAGGAACGCAGCCGCCCGTGCTTGGGCAGCAGCCGGTCCGTGCCCGCGATGCCCACCGGTACGACCGGGACGCCCGCGCGCTCGGCGAGGACCAGCGCGCCGCGGTGGAAGGCTCCGACCGCGCCGTCCGCCCCGCGCGTGCCCTCGGGGAACAGGACCACCGCGCGGCCGGCCCGCAGCCCCTCCACCATGGACAGCAGGTCGTCCATGCCGCCTCCGGTGCGCCGTACGGGGAACCCGGCGGCGAGCACTCGGCAGACGCGCCGTCGCCACGGCGAGGCGAACCAGTAGTCGGCAGCCGCCCCGATGGCGGGCCGGTGCCGGGCGTCGAGGGCGGCCAGCAGTGCGGCGGTGTCCGCGTGCGAGGAGTGGTTGGCGACAACTACGCACCCACGGGGCGGCAGTTGACCGTGCCGCCGCACGCCGCCGGTGACGGTGAGAACGACCCACCACAGGGCGCGGCGCAAGGCCGCGCCGAGCCGGGACGGTGAGACGGCGGGCGGCGGCGTCGCGCCGGGGCCGAGAGGGCCGCCACCACCGCCGCCGATGCCGACGGAGGCGGAGGCGGTACGGCGCCCACGCGCGCGCCCCTGAGTGCTGCGCCCGCACGGCGCACCGGACCCACCGGGCCCGCCCGCCGCGAACGCGACAGCCCCAGCGCCTGCCCCAGCGCCCGCGAGCCCGCGCCCACGTCCCCTCGCGCGGCGCTGAAGGCGTCGCGGCGCCGAACGTGCCGCCGACCTCGCCGCCGTACGACCGGAGATCCGTACGGTCATGCCGTCACCACCATCGCGAGCAGGAGAGCCAGCAGCAAGGAGTCGATCCGGTCGAGCAGCCCGCCGAACCCCGGCAGCCAACTGCCCGCGTCCTTCACGCCCGCCTCCCGCTTGACCATGGATTCGAGCAGGTCGCCCAGTACGCAGCCGGTCAGCACCGCCGCCCACAGAAGCGGCGTGAACGCGCCGACAGCGGCCAGGGCGAGACCGGTCGCCCCCGCCGCGCCCAGCACCCCCGCCCATGTCTTGCTGGGGGAGAGGGGCGACAGCGGCCGGGCGAGCGCGCCACGCCGCCCCAGCGCCGTACCCCCGCACCACGCCCCGACGTCGCCGAGCGCCACCGCCAGCCCGACCGCGACCGCCGTGTCCCCGAGCACCACAAGTCCCGTGAGCGGCAGCGGAATCCACAACAGGGCGAAGACGGTGCGCGCGGAGCGGGTGAAACCCCGCTCGTGGTCACCCGCCAGCAGCGCCGGCAGCGCCGCGGCCACCACAAGCAGCGCCACCACCCGCAGGTCGATCGCCCGCAGGTCCACCGCGTGCGGCACCAGCCACGCCAGCGCGGGGAGTACGACGGCGGACGCGGCCAGCACCGCATGCTCCGCGCGCGGCAGGCCCGCCATCCGTACGTACTCGCTCACCGCCGTCACCCCGAGCGCCGCGGCGAGCGCGAACGCGCCCCCGGCGCCCAGGAACAGCGTCCCGAGGAACACCGGCGCGGCGATCACCCACGTCCGCCACCGCGCGCGCAGCTCCGCCCGCATCGCGAGGCGCGACGGCAGCGCCGCCACCGCGATCCCGCTCGCCCCGAGAGCACCCGCCACCAGGGGCACGGCGCGCCCCACGGTCTCTCCCGCGATCAGGACGCCGCTCATGCGAGCTCCCTCCAGACCCAGCCGAACCGGACGGCCGCGGTCAGAGCCGAGCCCGCCGCGATCACGACGAGCACCGGCAGCGCCCAGCCGGTCGCGGCGGCGATGACGACGAGCAGGCAGCGTTCGGTCTTGCCGACGGGGCCGCCGTTGCGGCGCGGCGCGCCCGCTGCCGCACCGGCGAGGGACACCCAGGACGGGAGCGTCGCCGCCAGCCCCGCCACGGCGACCAGCCACAGCGGTGCCAGGGCGATGAAGCCGGCCAGGACGACCAGGTCGGCCGCCCGGTCGCCGAGTTCGTTGAGGACGGCGCCGCGCCGGGTCGTCCGGCCGGTGTCACGCGCCAGCGCCCCGTCCAGGTTGGCGAAGGCCAGCCGGGCGGCGAGGAGGACGGCGACGGGGAGCGCGGCGAGCGGGCCGGCGGGCAACCAGGCCACCGCGGCAGCGGCACCGGCCGCGCTGACGACACCCGCCGCGGTGAGCGCGTCGGGCGACACCTCGCGACGGACGAGGGCGGCCCGGACTCCGGAGAGCCGGGACGCGTACCAGGGCTTCAGTGCGTAAAGGCCGTTCATGGGGCCAACTGTCGCGACAGGCACGCTTTTCCGACATCGAGCAACTACTCAACCGGCCACTGAGTACGTGCGCGGGCGCCCGGCCTGAAAGAGTGAGACGCATGTCGGACCCGCTGCGCACCGCCCATACCTTCGAACTCGACCCGGCGACCCTCGGCGAGGTCCGCGACCTCCTGGACGACGCCTTCGACGGGAACTTCAGCGAGGAGGACTGGACGCACGGGCTCGGCGGCGTCCATGTCCTCGTACGCGACGGGGCGGGAGCGCTCGTCGCGCACGGCAGCGTGATCCAGCGCCGGCTGACGCACGCGGGGCTGTCGTATCGCGTGGGGTACGTCGAGGCGGTCGCCGTACGCGCCGACCGGCGCAGGGACGGGCTCGGCGGCCGGGTCCTGGAGGTGCTGGAGCGGGTGATCGGCCGAGCCTACGACGTCGGGGCGCTCTCCGCGTCCGACGCGGGCGCCCGGCTCTACCTGTCGCGCGGCTGGCATCTGTGGCCGGGGCGCGTCGAGGTGCTGAGCCCGGACGGGGTGGTGCGGCTGCCGGAGGAGGAGGGAACGACCTTTCTCTGGCCGGTGCCCGACCGTGAACTGCCGTCCGCCGACGCCGCGTTGACCTTCGACTGGCGCGACGGCGACGTGATGTAGGCCCCGTGGCGCGGGCCGCGGGCCCTCGCCACGTACCGCCTCGGCCCCCTCCGGAATGCATGCCGGACCAAGGTCGCCGTCTCAGATAGTAGGACGTCCGACTAACTGTGGAGACAGAACGGCCCGACTCCCTTAGCTTTGTAGAAGCCGAACGACTCGCTCGATCCAGCGAACGGCGGACAGGAGCAATCGCCCTCACGCAGGCAACCCCTGCGGGCGTGCTCCCCGCCCAACCGGCGCCTCGCAGATGCCTCGTACGGCTCCCCCCGGCCGTACGCCTCAGCTGTCTCAAGGAGTCGATCATCATGGCCGAGACGACAGTCCGCCGAGTCCGTCACCGCGTCCGTGGCAGTGAGTCCGACCGCAAGAACGCGGCGGCGGCCCTCCAGCGCGCCCTCGACCGCAGGGACAACGGCGGCTCCACCGGTCACTGAGCCGGTACGGCGCGGGCGCACGCCCAACACGCGACCGTCCGAATCCTGGACCGCAGGTGTCAGGCACCAAGACGCGCAGTAGGGTGCCCGTCATGTCTCGCAGCATCAATCTCGCAGTGATCCCCGGTGACGGCATCGGCCAGGAGGTCGTGGCCCAGGGCCTGAAGGTCCTCGGCTCCGTGCTTCCGCAAGATGTGAAGCTGGAGACCAAGGAGTACGACCTCGGCGCCCGGCGCTGGCACCGTACCGGGGAGACCCTCCCGGACGCGGAACTCGCCGCGCTCAAGGCGCACGACGCGATCCTCCTCGGCGCCATCGGCGACCCGTCCGTGCCGTCCGGGATCCTGGAGCGAGGGCTGCTGCTGAAGCTGCGGTTCGCCTTCGACCACTATGTGAACCTGCGCCCGTCGAAGCTGTTCCCGAACCAGGCCACGCCGCTGGCCGGCCGTCCGGACATCGACTTCGTCGTCGTACGCGAGGGCACCGAGGGCCCGTACGCGGGCAACGGTGGTTCCCTGCGCACCGACACGCCCGCCGAGGTGGCCACGGAGGTCAGCCTCAATACGGCGTACGGCGTGGAGCGTGTCGTGCGCGACGCGTACGAGCGTGCCAACTCCCGCCCCCGCAAGAAGCTGACGCTGGTCCACAAGAACAACGTCCTCGTCTACGCGGGCCACCTCTGGAAGAGGATCTTCGACCAGGTCGGTCAGGAGTACCCCGACGTCTCCACCGACTATCTGCACGTCGACGCCGCGACGATCTTCTTCGTCACCCAGCCCGAGCGTTTCGACGTGATCGTCACCGACAACCTCTTCGGCGACATCATCACCGACCTCGCCGCTGCCGTGACCGGCGGAATCGGCCTGGCGGCGTCCGCGAACATCAACCCCGACCGGGTGTTCCCGTCCATGTTCGAGCCCGTCCACGGCTCGGCACCGGACATCGCGGGCCAGGGGAAGGCCGATCCCACGGCCACCATCCTCTCGGTCGCCCTGCTGCTGCGGCACCTGGCGTACGACGCCGAGGCCGCCCGTATCGAGGAGGCCGTCGCGGCCGACCTCACGGAGCGCGGCGGTGCGCCCCGTACGACCGACGAGATCGGTGACGCGCTCGTCGTACGAGTAGCGAGCTGACCCGCCGACGACTCTCACAGCCGCCGGGTCACAGCACCCGGCGGCTGTGCTTTGCGGCGACCGGGTGTCACCATCATCCGTAGGGCCGCATTCACCCCGTTTCATGCACCGTCCCGTCACGCGCGACAATCGTGGTGGGCCGCGGCGTGAGGGAAAGCTCGGACGTCCTAGTACCTGTAGCGGCGTGAGCGCGGTCCGTCACACACAACCGGTGAAGGACACGAATCATGACCACGCCCACGACCCCGTTGCCCACTCTGGCGCTCAAGCCCTCGTCGAATCCGCTGTCCGACGCGCAGCGCGAGGCGATCCTGGCCGCTCCCGGCTTCGGCCGCCACTTCACCGACAACATGGTGACCATCAGGTGGACGGAGGGCCGGGGCTGGCACGACGCGCAGCTCGTCCCGTACGGCCCGCTCTCCCTCGACCCGGCCAACATGACGCTGCACTACGCGCAGGAGATCTTCGAAGGGCTGAAGGCCTACCGGCGCCCCGACGGCACCGTCGCCACCTTCCGGCCCGAGGCCAACGCCCGGCGCTTCCAGGTCTCCGCGCGCCGCCTGGCGATGCCGGAGCTGCCGGTCGAGACGTTCATCGAGGCGTGCGACGCGCTGGTCCGGCAGGACGAGGCGTGGGTCCCGCCGCACGGCGGCGAGGCGTCGCTGTATCTGCGGCCGTTCATGATCGCGGCGGAGGTCGGGCTGGGGGTGCGGCCGGCCAACGAGTATCTGTTCCTGGTCATCGCCTCCCCGGCCGGCGCGTACTTCCCCGGCGGCGTGAAGCCCGTCTCCATCTGGCTCTCCGAGAACCGGGTGCGCGCCGTTCCCGGCGGCATGGGCGACGCCAAGACCGGCGGCAACTACGCGGCGTCCCTCCTCGCGCAGGCCGAGGCGGCGGCGGAGGGCTGCGACCAGGTCGCGTACCTGGACGCGGTGGAGCACAAGTGGGTCGAGGAACTGGGCGGGATGAACCTGTACTTCGTGTACGGGGACAAGATCGTCACTCCCGAGCTCACCGGCTCCCTGCTCGCCGGCATCACCCGTGATTCGCTGCTGAGGATGGCCGGTGATCTCGGCTACACGTCGCAGGAGCGCCGTATCTCCATCGACGAGTGGCGCGGTGACACCGGGAACGGGACCCTCACCGAGGTCTTCGCCTGCGGCACCGCCGCCGTCATCACGCCGGTCGGCCTCGTCAGGTCGGCGGGCGGTGAGTGGACGCAGTCGCACGGTGAGGTCACGTCGAAGCTGCGCGCGGCACTGCTGGACATCCAGACGGGCCGCACCGAGGACGTCCACGGGTGGATGCACCAGGTGGTCTGACGCCGCAGGGGCGGCGGCGCGGCAGCCGCAGCGACGGCGGCGACAACCGGTGTCTCCAGCACTGTGTGACCCGGCGGCAACGCCGTGTGCCCGCATCAGGTACAACGGACGGGTGACACCCACCGCACGCCGCCGCAACGCCGCGCCGCCCCGTGAGGCCGTACTCGCCGCCGCCATGGACACCATCGCCGGGCGCGGGCTCGACGGCCTCACCATGGCGGGGCTCGGACGCGACGTCGGGATGAGCAGCGGGCACCTCCTCTACTACTTCCGTACGAAGGACGAGCTGCTGCTCCAGACCCTGGAGTGGAGCGAGTCGCGGCTCGGCTCCGAGCGCAGGGGGCTGCTGTCCCGGCAGGTGACGGTGCGGGAGCGGCTGAACGCGTACGTGGACCTCTACGTCCCCTCCGGCCACCGCGATCCGCACTGGACGCTGTGGCTGGACGTCCGCAACCGCTCGCAGGACGCCGACGACGACTCCCGCGCCCGGCAGGCGGCGATCGAGCGGGCCTGGCACCGGGACCTGGTGGCGCTGCTCGCCGAGGGAATCTCGCGCGGTGAGCTGCGGGCCGTCGACCCGGACCGGTTCGCCGCCAGGCTGCGCGCGCTGCTCGACGGCTTCGGCGTGCATGTGGTGGTCGGCATACCGGGCACCGGCCGGGCCCAAGTCCTGGCACATGTTCGCGAGTTCATCGAGGACTCGCTGCTCTGAGCCGGTCGGGCACCACCCGCACCGCTCGCATCGTGAGACGGGGCTTCCACCGGAGAGCAAACGTGCCACACTTCTTTCGTGTTCTCGTTCGCCATGATTATGGGCAGCAGGCGCGCCGGTCCGCAGTGACCGCTACGTACGATCCCGTACGGAGCGGCCATCGTGCCCCAGACCCGCGCGCAGACCTCTCGCACCCGCGAGGGGTTTTTTCGTTTTCCGGCCCCACCCCGGCCGGAACGGGACGCTCGCGAAGACGGTGGCAGTGGAGCCAGACCCTCCATCACTCGACAGGAGTCACAGAGTCATGACCACAGATTCATCGGTCACCGACGACAGTTTCCATGTCTTCGACACCACGCTGCGCGACGGAGCCCAGCGCGAAGGCATCAATCTGACGGTCGCCGACAAGCTGACCATCGCGCGGCACCTGGACGACTTCGGGGTGGGGTTCGTCGAGGGCGGCTGGCCGGGCGCCAACCCGCGGGACACCGAGTTCTTCGCCCGTGCCCGCACCGAGATCGACTTCAAGCACGCCAAGCTCGTCGCCTTCGGCGCCACGCGCCGTCCCGGTGCCCAGGCCGCCGACGACCCGCAGGTCAGGGCGCTGCTCGAATCCGGCGCACCGGTGATCACACTCGTCGCGAAGTCACACGACCGGCATGTCGAGCTGGCGCTCCGTACGACCCTCGAAGAGAACCTGGCGATGGTCGCCGACACCGTCTCCCACCTGCGTCAACAGGGCAGGCGCGTCTTCGTCGACTGCGAGCACTTCTTCGACGGGTACCGCGCCAACCCCGAATACGCCAAGGCCGTCGTCAGGTCCGCCGCCGAGGCCGGCGCGGACGTCGTCATCCTCTGCGACACCAACGGCGGCATGCTGCCCGCCCAGATCCAGGCCGTGGTCGCCACGGTGCTCGCCGACACCGGCGCCCGGCTCGGCATCCACGCCCAGGACGACACCGGCTGCGCCGTCGCCAACACCCTCGCCGCCGTGGACGCGGGCGCCACGCACGTGCAGTGCACCGCGAACGGCTACGGCGAGCGCGTCGGCAACGCGAACCTCTTCCCCGTCGTCGCCGCCCTGGAGCTGAAGTACGGCAAGCGGGTACTGCCTGCGGGCGCACTCGCCGAGATGACCCGGATCTCGCACGCCATCGCCGAGGTGGTCAATCTGACCCCCTCCACCCACCAGCCGTACGTCGGCGTCTCCGCCTTCGCGCACAAGGCCGGACTGCACGCCTCCGCGATCAAGGTCGACCCCGACCTCTACCAGCACATCGACCCCGCACAGGTCGGCAACACCATGCGGATGCTCGTCTCCGACATGGCGGGGCGCGCCTCGATCGAGCTCAAGGGCAAGGAACTGGGCATCGACCTCGGCGACGACCGCGATCTGGTGGGCCGCGTCGTCGGCCGGGTCAAGGAGCGCGAACTCAAGGGCTACACGTACGAGGCGGCCGACGCCTCCTTCGAGCTGCTGCTGCGCGAGGAGGCCGAGGGCAGGGCGCGGCGCTACTTCCGTACGGAGTCGTGGCGCGCGATCGTCGAGGACCGCCCGGACGGCTCGCACGCGAACGAGGCGACCGTGAAGCTCTGGGCCAAGGGTGAGCGCATCGTCGCCACGGCGGAGGGCAACGGCCCCGTCAACGCGCTGGACCGGGCCATGCGGGTCGGACTGGAGCGCATCTACCCGCAGTTGGCGAAGCTGGAGCTGGTCGACTACAAGGTCCGCATCCTGGAGGGCAAGCACGGTACGGAGTCCACGACGCGGGTGCTGATCACCACGGGGGACGGGGCGGGGGAGTGGTCGACCGTAGGCGTCGGCGAGAACGTGATCGCCGCGTCGTGGCAGGCCCTGGAGGACGCGTACACCTACGGACTGCTGCGGGCCGGAGTCGAACCGGCCGAGTAGGCACGCGGAGACACGCGCAGACACGGGCACCTGGTCGCCGGGCCACTCGGTCACCTGGCCACCCGTCACCCGGCCACCTGGCACGGAAGCCACTTTCAGAACCTGAACGCATAACCGCCCCTCGGCCCCCAGGAGTTACCCCTCAAGCAATTTCGGCGTGAAGTCTTGACGACGTTGGTCTGGACCGGTTAACTCACCGCTCACATTGGAACCGGTTCCGGTACCGGTACCGGAACCGGTTCCAGCCAACGATTCGGAGGCCCTCCGATGCGTGTCACCATTGCCGATGTCGCCCGCGCGGCCGGTGTCAGCAAGACGACCGTGTCTCGGGTCATCAACACCAAGGGCGAGGTCGACGGCGGCACGGCCGCACGCGTCCGTGAAGTCATCGCATCTCTTGGATACGTACCCAGTTCGGGCGCCGTCGGACTGGCCCGCGGCAGCAGCCGTACGGTCGGGATGCTGGTGCCCTCACTGACCTGGCCGTGGATGGGCGAAGTCCTCCAGGGTGTCGTCGACACGGTGGAGGCCGCCGGCTACGGCCTGCTGCTCTTCACCTTCAACCGCGGCGCGGACTCGGTCGAGCGCTTCACCACCCAGGTCTCCGCGCGGGCCTTCGACGGATTGCTCGTCGTCGAACCCGAGAACACGCTCGACAAGATCATCGCCCTGAGCCGCAAGGGTCTGCCGGTCGTACTCATCGACGACCGCGGCAGTCATCCCGACGACTTTCCCTCCGTCGTGACCACCAATCACGAAGGAGGTGCGTCCGCCGCCCGCCATCTGCTCGCCGACGGACGCAGCAGACCCCTGGTCATCACAGGGCCGGCGCAGTTCGGTTGCGTACGTGACCGGCTCGGCGGCTTCCGGGAGATCCTCCCGACCGACCTGGTCGTGCTGGGGGACTTCACGGAGCTGTCCGGGCGCCTCGCCGTCGAGCAACTCCTCGCCGCCGGTACCCCGTTCGACTCCGTCTTCGCGCACAACGACATCAGCGCAGCGGGGGCGCTGCGGGCGTTGCGCGCGGCGGGACGGTCGGTGCCGGACGACATCGCCGTGGTCGGGTTCGACGACATCCCGATGGCCCAGCACACCGAACCGCCCCTGACGACCGTCCGCCAGCCCACGAGGCGGATGGGGGAGACGGCGGCGCGGATGCTGCTCGGGCGCTTGGGAGGGACGACCGCCTCGGACGAACCGGTCGTCCTTCCAACGGAGTTGGTCGTACGTCAGTCGGCACCGCTGTCGGCATCGCGGTCGGCGGCGAACTCAGTGACGCCCCCCGTCGCCACGTCCCCGAAGCACGCCGTCGCGCCCGCCGGCTCCGTGTCCGCGTAACACAGGTTTCCGTACGCATCACCTGGTTCACCGTCAGAACAGCACCGCCGCAAGGCCGCACAGCCGTAATCCGGGTACACCAGCACACCCGTACACCCGCACGCAGCACCTGGTAACGCACACGCACCACACCCGGTCCAGGTCCCAGTCCCACGGGCCCGCCGTCCCTCAGAGCTGCCATTCCCTTCCTGGAGTCGCCATGTCCGCACACCGCAAGCTCCGGGCGCTGGCCGCCGCCACCGTCGTGGCCGCGCTCGCCGCCGGATGTTCCTCGGCCAACTCGGATGCCAACCGGTCATCAGGCGGCGCCTCCGGCGTCCTCACCATCGGTATGCCGAACGGCCCGCAGACCAACAACAGCAACCCGTTCCTCGGCACCTCCGCCGGTGCCTCGCTCGGCTACCGATACATGATCTACGAGCCCCTGGTCATGCCGAACGACGTCCGCCCCGAGAAGAAGGGGACGCCATGGCTGGCGACCGAATGGACGTGGGAGTCGAACTTCACGAAGCTCACCTTCACCCTCGACGACCGGGCCAAGTGGTCGGACGGCAAGAAGCTCACTGCCGAGGACGTGGCCTTCACGTTCGAGATGATCAAGAAGTACCCGGCGCTCAACGGCTACGGCATCGCCTACGACGGCATAGCCGTGGAGGGCGACAAGGTCGTCCTCACCTTCAAGGACTCGCAGTTCGTCAACCAGAGCAAGATCGAGCGCACGTTCGTCGTGCCGAAGCACATCTGGGAGAAGGTCAAGGACCCGGCGACGTGGCCCAACCGGGAGCCGCTGGGCTCGGGGCCGTACAAGCTCAAGACGTTCACGCCGCAGACCACCACGCTCGACACCACGTCCTCCTACTGGAAGGGCAAGACGCAGGTGAAGGAGCTCCGCTTCACCTCGTACAACGACAACAGCGCGCAGACCACCGCACTCGCCAACGGCAAGGCCGAGTGGTCGTTCGTGTTCATGCCGAACTACAAGCAGTTGTACGTCGCCAAGGACCCCAAGAACAACAAGCTCTGGTTCCCCTCCGGGCTCGGCATCCACGGCCTGTGGTTCAACACCACGAAGGGCGCGCTCGGTGACCCCGCGCTCCGCAAGGCGATGGCGATGGTGATCGACCGCAAGGCAATTCACATCCAGGCGCAGGCCACGCTCTACCCGGAGATCACCAACCCGACCGGCATCCCGCTGCCCGCCGGTGAGTCCTTCCTCGCCCCCGAGTACAAGGGCGCCACGATCAAGCCCGATGTCGCCGGGGCCAAGAAGGTGCTGGACGAGGCGGGTTACACCCTCGACGGCGACGTCCTGAAGGACCCGGACGGCAAGGCCGTGAAACTGACCTTCACCGACCCCTCCGGCTGGAACGACTACATCACGGGGCTGTCCATCATCAAGGACAACATCAAGCCCCTGGGAATCGAGGCCAAGGTAAAAACGCAGACCGCCGAGGCGTGGACCGCCGACGTCTCCAACGGCAACTTCGACGCCACGCTGCACTGGACCAACTCCGGTGCCACGCCGTACGACATGTACGCGAACATCATGGACGGCGCCCTGCTCCAGCCCATCGGCAAGAGCGCACCGCTCGGCAACTTCGGCCGGTTCGACAGCCCCGAGGCGACGAAGGCGCTCAAGGAGTACGCGAACGCGACCGAGGACTCGGCGCGCACCACGGCGCTGAACACGCTCCAGAAGATCATGGTCGACGAGGTCCCGATGATCCCGACGGCGGCGGCGCCCATCGGTGCGGAGTACTCCACGAAGAACTGGGTGGGCTGGCCGACGGAGGCCGACCCGTACGGCCCGCCGCAGCCGACCCAGCCCAACGCGCTGGACGTCGTACTGCACCTCAAGCCCGCGAAGTGACGAGGCCGGCCGATGACCAACCACGACCGTGACCCCGCCGAGAACGGCTCCACACAGGACAGCCAGGGCCACAGCGACAGCGCCGGCGACGGCGCCGCCGGCGACATCGTGCTCGAAGCGCGCGGCGTCACCAAGCACTTCCCCGTCAGACGGACCGTCGGCGACCTCGTCGGCCGCCGGCAACGCACCGTCCACGCCGTCGACGACGTCTCGCTGCGCCTGCGGCGCGGCAGCGTCACGGCGCTGGTCGGGGAGTCGGGGTCGGGCAAGTCGACGGTGGCCCGGCTGCTGTCACAGCTGTATCCGCTCACCGCGGGTGAGATACGGCTCGGCGGCACCCCGGTCAAGGCTGGTCGCGGCCGGTCCTTCCGGGCGTATGTGAAGCAGGTCCAGCTGATCTTCCAGGACCCGTTCGCCTCGCTCAATCCCGTGCACACGGTGCGCTACCACCTCACCCGCTCGCTGAAGATCCACGGTAAGCAGGCCACCGAGGCCCAGGCGTGCGAACTGCTGGAACGCGTCCAACTGCTGCCACCTCTTCAGTACTTGGACAAATTCCCGCACGAGCTGTCCGGGGGCCAGCGCCAGCGCGTCGCCATCGCGCGGGCGCTGGGCGCCGACCCCCGGGTGCTGCTGGCCGACGAGCCCGTCTCGATGCTGGACGTCTCCATCCGGCTCGGCGTACTCAACCTGCTGCGTGACCTCAAGGAGCGCCTGCACCTCGCGATCCTCTACATCACGCACGACATCGCGTCCGCGCGGTACTTCGCGGACACGACGCTGGTGATGTACGCCGGCCGGATCGTGGAGGGCGGCGACAGCGAGACCGTCACCCAGCAACCCGCGCACCCTTATACCCAGTTGCTGATCGCCTCGGCCCCCGACCCCGACCGGATCGCGGACGAGGAGGACCAGGAGGAGACCGGAAGCGGCGAGCCCCCCTCACTCATCTCCCCGCCGGAGGGCTGCCGCTTCCACCCCCGCTGCCCCAAGGCGATGGAGCGCTGCCGCACCGAACTGCCGCCCCGTTTCGCACTCGACGACGGCCAGTGGGCGGCGTGCTGGCTGTACGAGGACCGCCCCGTCGCCGAGGCCTTCCCCGGCGCTCCCGGCGCTCCCGGCACCCCCGAGCCCACCGCGAGCACGACGGAGGTGGCGGCGAAGTGAAGTTCGTCCTCCAGCGGATCCTCTTCTACGTCATCACGGCGTGGGCGGCGATCACCATCAACTTCCTCATCCCGCGGCTGATGCCCGGCGACCCGGTGCAGGCCCTGATCGCCCGCTTCCAGGGCCAGCTCGACACCAGCGCGATCGCCTCCCTCAAGGCCCTCTTCGGCCTCGACAAGGAGCGCTCGCTCTGGCAGCAGTACACCGACTACTGGGGCCAGTTGTTCCAGGGCGACCTCGGGCTCTCCTTCACCTTCTTCCCGACGCCCGTCAGCGAGGTCATCTCGCAGTCGCTGCCCTGGACGCTGGTGCTCGTCGGCCTCACCACCCTGATCAGCTTCCTGCTCGGCACCGGCATCGGGGTCTACAGCGGCTGGCGGCGCGGCTCCTGGATGGACAGCCTGCTTCCCGTCACGACGTTCATCTCCTCGATCCCGTACTTCTGGCTCGGGCTCATCGCCATCGCCCTGTTCGCCGTGAAGTGGCCGATCTTCCCGGCCGCCGGCGGCTACGACAGCTCGCTCGTGCCCGCCTTCGACGTGCCGTTCATCTCCAGCGCGCTCTACCACGGCTTCCTGCCCGGCATCACGATCATCCTCAGCGCCATCGCCGGCTGGATCCTCGGCATGCGCAACATGATGGTGACCGTCTCGTCCGAGGACTACGTCATGGTGGCGCAGGCCAAGGGGCTCTCCGAGCGCCGCGTGATGTTCTCGTACGCCGCGCGCAACGCGATCCTCCCCAACATCTCCGGCTTCGCGCTCTCGCTCGGCTTCATCGTCGGCGGCACGCTACTGGTGGAGATGGTCTTCTCCTATCCGGGCATCGGCTATCAGCTCTTCCAGGCCGTCGGCGCCAAGGACTATCCGCTGATGCAGGGCGTCTTCCTGATCATCACGCTGTCCGTGCTCGCGGCCAATCTGCTCGCGGACATGGTCTATCTGTTCCTCGACCCGCGCACCCGGAAGGAGGCCTGAGCCATGTCCATCCCCGCGACAGAGGTCGCCGTACTCGACGCGGCTCCGGCGTCCACCCCCTCCAAACGAGCCAGGCTGCGCTTCCTGCGCGGCGGCAAGACCCTCGTCGGGCTCTCGATCCTGGGGTTCTTCACCCTGCTCGCGATCATCGGCCCGTGGATCGCCCCGTACGACCCCGACATGATGAGCGACAAACTGCTCCAACCGCCGTCGGGCGACCACTGGTTCGGCACCACGCAGACCGGTCAGGACGTGCTGTCGCAGATCCTCGTCGGCACACGGGGCGTGCTCCTGGTGGGCTTCGTCGCAGGCTTCTTCGCGACGGTGCTGTCCGTGCTGATCGGTGTCACCTCCGGGTTCCTCGGCGGCGTCATGGACGAGATCCTCTCGGCGCTGTCCAACATCTTCCTTGTCATCCCGGCGCTGCCGCTGATCATCATCATCGCCAGCTTCGTCTCCGACACGGGCGACCTGCTGATCGCCGTCGTCATCGCCTTCACGTCGTGGGCCTGGGGCGCGCGGGTGCTGCGCGCCCAGACCCTCTCGCTGCGCAAGCGCGACTACGTCGAGGCGGCGCGAGCGACCGGCGAACCGACGTGGCGGATCATCGGCTTCGAGATCATGCCGAACCTCACCGCCGTGATCGCGTCCGGCTTCGTCGGCACCGTCATCTTCGCCATCCTGCTGGAGATCACCCTCGCGTTCATCGGCGTGGCCGACATCTCCAACTGGAACTGGGGCACCGTCCTGTTCTGGGCCCAGTCCAACCAGGCTCTCGCGCAAGGCGCGTGGTGGTGGTTCGTCCCCGCCGGGCTCTGCATCGCCCTCCTCGGCACCGCGCTCGCGCTGATCAACTTCGGCATCGACGAGTTCGTGAACCCGCGGCTGCGCACCGAGACCGGCTCCTCGCGGAAGATCCGTATGCGGGTCGGCTTCACGCCGGTGGCGCGTACGGACCGTACGGACGGGGCCACCGGTACGAACGGGGCCGCGTCGTCCGAAGTCGTGGCCGGCGGTGCGAACGGCAGCGGCCCCGCCAAGGTGACCCCGCACGACCGCACGCCCGACAAGGAGCCCCGCCCATGACGACCGGACGCCCCGTCCTCACCATCAGCGGCCTCAATGTCGATTACGGCACCGGCCCCGGCGCCGTCCACGCGCTGCGCGACATCGACCTGACCCTGCACCGCGGCGAAGTCCTGGGCCTCGCCGGCGAGTCGGGCTCAGGCAAGTCCACGCTCGCCTACGCCGTGACCCGGCTGCTCTCCCCGCCCGGCGTGATCACCGGGGGCGACGTGCACTACCAGCCGCCGCAGGACGGCGCCGCCCCGGTGGACCTGCTGGCGCTCACGCCGCAGGAGTTGCGCGCTTTCCGCTGGCAGGAGCTGTCGATCGTCTTCCAGGGCGCGATGAACTCCCTCAACCCCGTGCACACGGTGCACAGTCAGCTCACCGACGTCCTCAAGGCGCACCGTCCGGACATGAGACCGGCCGAGCGCACGGCGCGGGCGGAGGAGCTGCTGACCCTGGTCGGTATCTCCCGCGACCGGCTCGGCGCGTTCCCGCACCAGCTCTCGGGCGGGATGCGCCAGCGCGTGATGATCGCGATGGCGCTCGCGCTGGAGCCCGAGATCGTCATCATGGACGAACCGACCACCGCGCTCGATGTGGTGATGCAACGTCAGATCCTGCGCAAGCTCGTCGCGCTCCGCGAGGAGCTGGGCTTCTCGGTCGTCTTCATCACCCACGACATCTCGCTGCTGATCGAGTTCTCGGACCGGATCGCGATCATGTACGGCGGCCGGATCGTCGAGGAGGCCGGCGCCGCCGAGATCTACCGCGACCCCCGTCACCCGTACAGCGACGGGCTGCTCCACTCCTTCCCCGCGCTGCACGGACCCCGCAGAGAGCTGTCCGGCATCCCCGGCTCGCCGCCGCACCTGACGGCGATGCCGACGGGCTGTGCCTTCCATCCACGCTGCGGCAAGGCGTTCGACCCGTGCGCCGAGCACGTACCGGTGCTGGCCGCGCCGGACGACGCACCCGAACGCACCGTGGCGTGCTGGCTGCACCGCTCGCCCCCCGCCCCGGAGTCCGGCCCCGAAGCAGGGGACGCGGAAGCGGCCGGGGACATGTCGGCGGCGCGCTCCGGCTGATCGTCCCCGCGCCCCTCCCACTGCCTCACCGCCCGCCGCCCGCCCGTCTCGCCCCCCCACCCGCCTCGTGCTCCGCGCCCGCGCCCCGCCCGTGCCGTGCGCTCACCCAGGAACCAGGAGACCTATGAACGCCACCCCCACCCCCGTCCAGGACCTCAGCCGTCCCGTCACGGCGATCAAGGGCCTGCCCGCCGACTTCCGTTGGGGCGTCGCCACCTCCGCCTACCAGATCGAGGGAGCGGCGGCCGAAGACGGCAGGACCCTCTCGATCTGGGACACCTTCTGCCGGGTTCCCGGCGCCGTGGAGGGCGGTGAGCACGGCGACGTGGCGTGCGACCACTACCACCGGATGCCGCAGGACGTGGAGCTGATCGCGGGGCTCGGCGTCGACACGTACCGCTTCTCGCTCGCCTGGCCGCGCATCCAGCCCGGCGGGCGCGGGCCGGGCAACGCGAAGGGCCTGGACTTCTACAAGCGCCTCGTCGACGAGCTGCACGGCAGGAACATCACTCCGTGGATCACGCTCTACCACTGGGACCTGCCGCAGGAGTTGGAGGACGCGGGCGGGTGGCCGGCGCGTGACACGGCGTACCGCTTCGCCGACTACGCGGCGATCGCCTACGACGCGCTCGGCGACCGCGTCGAGCACTGGACCACGCTGAACGAGCCCTGGTGCTCCGCCGTCCTCGGCTACGACGCGGGCGTCCACGCCCCCGGCCGTAAGGATTTCGGCGACTCGATCCGCGCCGTGCACCACCTCCTGCTCGGCCACGGCCTCGCCTCGCGGCGCATCCGCGACGCCGCCGGCGCCAACCCGCTCGAACTCGGCATCACCCTCAACCTCGGTACGGCCACGCCCGAGACCGACAGCGAGGCGGACAGCGAGGCCTGCCGCCGCGCCGACGGCCAGGGCCGTCGCCTCTACCTCGACCCGCTGGTGCACGGCCGCTACCCCGAGGACGTCGTCGCCGACCTGGCGCTGCGCGGCGCCGAACTGCCCGTCCAGGACG
The DNA here is from genome assembly GCF_044458565.1 of Streptomyces sp. NPDC050433. NCBI lineage: Bacteria > Bacillati > Actinomycetota > Actinomycetes > Kitasatosporales > Streptomycetaceae > Streptomyces > Streptomyces sp. NPDC050433. The sequence continues at coordinate 68,556 of NZ_JBITIB010000032.1, forward strand.
GCGACCTGGAGATCATCGCCAATCCGCTGGACGTCCTCGGCGTCAATTTCTACCGGGGCGCGCTCTTCTCCGGCGTCACCGAGAACGGTGCCCCGGTGGACGAGAACGGGCTGCCCGTGACCCGCGGCGTGCCCCGTGACCTGCCCCGTACCGCGATGGACTGGGAGATCACGCCGACCGAGCTCACCGACCTCCTCGTGGGCCTCCAGGAGGACTACGCCGTCCCCACCGTCATCACCGAGAACGGGGCGGCCTTCGACGACACCGTCGCCGCCGACGGCTCCGTCCCGGACGCGGACCGGACCGCGTACCTCGCGGACCACCTCGCGGCCGTCGCCGAGGCGCGTGCGCGGGGCGCCGACGTACGCGGCTACTTCGCCTGGTCGCTGATGGACAACTTCGAGTGGGCGTACGGCTACGACAAGCGCTTCGGCATTGTCCGCGTCGACTACGACACCCAGGCCAGGACCCTCAAGGACAGCGCCAAGTGGTACCGCGACACGATCGGACTCACCCGCGAGGCGCGATAGGCCCCACCGGACCCCGGCTCTCCCCCAGTACTCCGCATGAGTGACGCACCCTGGGGCCCCTCACCCTGGGTGCGTAACTCGTTCCGCCCTGCACCGCCGTCGCCGTCCCCGCGGTTCGCGCGGCCCGTGTGCCGCGCCTGGTGTTCTCGGGCTGTCATATTTCGACCACTCCGGATCATGTCGCCCTCCGGTACCGTCGTGATATGAGGACGAGGCTGATCACCACTCTGTCCGGGTTGCTGCTCGCCTTCACGGGCGCCGCCGTCGTCGCGGCGCCGGGCGCGCAGGCAGCCACCGGCCCCGATGCCGTGGCCGAGGCCTTCAAGAAGGGCCCGGTCTATGTCGACCCCCGCGCCTCCGACCAGCTCTCCCGGTCGGACGCCGCCGCGCTGACGAAGAAGATCAAGGACGCGGACAAGCCCGTCTTTGTCGCCGTCCTGCCGCAGACCGCCGATTTCGATCCGGACAACACCCTGCTGAACAGGCTCAGGACCACGACCGGGGTGTCCGGCGTGTACGCCGTCCGCCTCGGTGACAAGTTCGACGCAGCCGCCGACGCCCGCGTCCTGCCGCCGGACGCAGTCCGTGCGATCACCGACGGTGTGAAGGGCACCGGCCCCGTCGCCGCGTCGACGGAACTCGGCAACTTCGTGGACCAGGCACTCGCCGAGTCCCGCGGCCAGGCGCCCGCGGGCTGGAACACGTCCTCCGGCGACGGCACCGACAGCGGAAGCGCGGCGACCGGGCTGATCACGCTCGGCGGCATCGTGGTGCTGGGCGGCGCCGGTGTGTACGCGGTGCTGCGCCGCGACCGCCTCCGTAAGGAGGCGCGCGACAGGCAGGCCCTCGACAAGCTCCGGGTCGTCGTGGACGAGGACATCACCGCCTTCGGCGAGGAACTCGACCGGCTCGACTTCCATCCGGGCGAGAAAGGCGCCGACGACGCGATGCGCGCGGACTACGAGAGCGCGCTGGACGCGTATGAGAAGGCGAAGTCCCTCATGGACGGGGCCCGGCGCCCGGACGATGTGCGCGGGGTGACCGAGGCTCTGGCGGACGGCCGTTTCTCGCTCACCGCGCTGGCCGCGCGCCGACAGGGCGCGCCGGTCCCGGAGCGCCGTTCACCGTGCTTCTTCGACCCCCGGCACGGTCCTTCCACGAAGGACGTGGACTGGTCACCGCCACCGGCCGGAGCGGTCCGGTCGATCCCCGTCTGCGCGGCCGACGCGGCGCGCCTTGAGGACGGCGACGACCCCATGACGCGGATGGTGCAGACCGAGTACGGCCCGCGCCCGTACTACGACGCGGGGCCCGCGTACGGCCCCTGGGCCGGCGGCTACTTCGGCGGCGGCGTGCTCCCCGCCCTGCTGGTGGGCACCATGCTCGGCACCGTCCTGACCACCCCCGCCTACGCGGCGGACTACGGAGGCGGCGACTACACCGGCTACGACGGCGGCTCGGGCGGTGACGTCGGCTCCGGCGGTGGATTCGACGGAGGCGGCTTCGGTGGGGGAGGGGACTTCGGAGGCGGCGGCGGTTTCGACGGGGGCGGCTTCTGACAGGTGACGCCTGGTGTCACGTACGCCTGGTGTCATGTACGTCTGCGCCGTCCGCCGCGCGCTCCTGACGTGCGGCCCGGTCAGGCGGCCTGCGGCTGGTTCTTGATCGCCGAGATGTCGAAGACCAGCTTCACCTTGTCGCTGACGACCACGCCGCCGGTCTCCAGCGCGGCGTTCCAGGACAGGCCCCAGTCCGAGCGCGAGATCGTGGCACTGCCCTCGAAGCCGACGCGCTCGTTGCCGTACGGGTCGGTCGCCTTGCCGTTGAACTCCAGGTCGATGGTGAGCGGCTTGGTGACGTCCTTGATGGTCAGGTCACCGGTGATGCGGTAGTCGTCGCCGCCCACCTGCTCGGCGCCGGTGGAGCGGAAGGTCATCTTGGGGAACTTCTCGGCGTCGAAGAAGTCCGCGCTGCGCAGGTGCCCGTCGCGGTCGGGGGCGCCGGTGTCGATGCTCTCGATCTCCACGTCGATCGACGCGGAGGAGTTCTCCGGCTTCGATCCGTCCAGGCTCAGCGTGCCCTCGTGCTTGCTGAAGGAGCCGCGGACATTGGTGACCATCGCGTGGCGCACGGTGAAACCGATGCTGCTGTGCGACGGGTCGATGGTGTAGTCACCGGTCAGCTCGGCAAGCTCGGGGCTGACCGCCGTCGCGGTGGCGGAGTCGGTCGCGGACTTGCGGTTGAAGAGTGCCATGATTTCTCCCGGTACATGGTTGTTTAGCTTTCAAGCACCTTCACGGTAGTCCTATCTCGTTCAAAGTTCAACATCTTCGTCGATCGTCCGCCGATCGGGTGACCCTGCTCGTGCGCGAACGCGTCCGGGAGCGCACGACAGTGCCCCGCCACCCCCCTCCGGAGGAGGGAGATGACGGGGCACCGCCGGTCCGGCGTCGCGGCTCAGGAACCGACCGACACGGTGAAGCGCACCGGGTTGCCGTCGTGCGCCGCGCCCGAGACGTCCGGCTCACCGTCCGGCCGTACGTCGTCGTACGGGAACGCGTACCCGATCGGGGTGTTCGCGTGCAGGACCCGCGCCCAGTGGTTGGTGGACGGGTCCTTGTAGTAGTCCGCCGCCGTGGCACCGTTCGGCTGGTCGGGATGGGTGAGCAGCGTCGAGCGGTTGAACGCCGCCGCCAGCCGGGCGAGGAGGGCCTTCTTGTCGTCCGAGTCGGCCGGGTTGTTGGTGAAGGGGCCGTGGTTGCAGGTGAAGATGTCCTTCGACGTCGGCTTGGTGAAGGTGTGGCCGCCGGCGAAGGTGAGCGTGTCGCCGCTGACCCGGCCGGCCAGCACGCCGCGCCCGCCCTGGAGATCGATCTTGAGGTCCTCGGCGGCGTACTTCTGCCAGACCTTGTCGATGTAGCCGTTGAACACGTCCCTGAAGGGCATCTCCCCGGGCCGGTCGAAGTACGGCGCCATCGCGTTCTGCGGCGCGATCACCCGCAGGACCTGGCCGTCGGCGCCGCGCGTGATCAGCTTGTCCCACGGCTGCCCGTCGGCCGCCGCCTGCGCGGTAAGACCGTCCGCGATCTTCTGCAGGGCGCCCTCGGGGAGCGGGGCGACCTCGTGCGTGGCGTCGCCCTCCAGGGTGATCCCGATGGGCAGCGCGGTCACCAGGTCGACGTAGCTGATGTTCGAGTACAACTGCTGTGGGTTGAAGGTGAACTCCGCGAACGACCAGGTACGCCCGTAGTTGGGGTCGTCCTCGCTCGCGAACGCCGGCTCGACCAGCGACGGACCCGGATTCAGGAAGAAGTCCAGCGTGTCGTCGCGTACGAAGTAGACGCGCGCGCCGTACATCTGAGGCAGCGTCAGCTTCACGGCCGCGCCGCCCGCCGCGCCCAGCGGAATGGCACAGTCGACCGGCAGCGGGGTGTTGGGCTCGGCGGGCGACTCCGGCTTGTACACGCTGCCGTCGGCACGGAGCAGCACCCAGCGGTCGGTGCCCTGCTCGTGGCCGGTGACGTACGCGTTGACCGAGCCGGGCAACGACTTGTTCACCAGGGCGAGTTCACAGGTGTCGGCGGCGGCCGAGGCGCGGGGGCTGAGAGCGCTTCCCCAGGCGGGGTAGGTGAGCGCCGTGGCCGCGGCGGCCGTACCGGTCAGAAACATTCTGCGCGATATCACGGATGTTCTCCTGAGATGTGGGGGGAACGCGGCGCGGTACGTGGGGGCGCGCCTACGTCTGCGCCCCACTCTCGCCACGTGTCCAGGACGCGTCAAGAGTTGTGACTGAGAGCGCTCTCAATCGTTTGGGAGTCTTCACAACCTGACGCCGGCCGCTCACCCGCCGCCACCCCCGGCCATCGGCCGAACGGCCGACCGGCCCCCCGTCGGTTCCCCAGACTTCCCATCGACCTCCCGTCGACTTCCGGCCGACCTCCGATCGACTTCTGACTGACATCTGGAGGAATCTCACAAGCGCCAAGGGCCCCGAACTGTCGACTCGCCCCGCGTCCACCCCGGTTCTGTCCAGCCCCACCAGGAATCCGGGCAGGAGACTGTGTGGAGTCGACGGCGGCATTTACGCTCGGTTGTTCGTAGGGTCGGTACATGACCGTTGTGGACCAGACGCCGAGTGAGCCCGTCGACGCCCGTGGGCGCGTGGCCGAGCTGCACTCGCTGCGGGGGCAGGCGCTGAGCGGCCCGAGCGACCGCGCGACCGAGGCACAGCACGCCAAGGGCAAGCTGACGGCTCGCGAGCGCATCGCGCTGCTGCTCGACGAGGGCTCGTTCAGAGAGGTCGAGCAGCTGCGCAGGCACCGGGCCACCGGCTTCGGCCTGGAGGCCAAGAAGCCGTACACGGACGGGGTGATCACCGGCTGGGGGACGGTCGAGGGCCGCACGGTGTTCGTGTACGCGCACGACTTCCGGATCTTCGGCGGCGCCCTGGGCGAGGCCCACGCCACCAAGATCCACAAGATCATGGACATGGCCATCTCGGCCGGTGCCCCGCTCGTCTCGCTGAACGACGGCGCGGGCGCCCGTATCCAGGAGGGCGTCTCCGCCCTCGCCGGTTACGGCGGCATCTTCCAGCGCAACACCCGCGCCTCCGGTGTCATCCCGCAGATCAGCGTGATGCTGGGCCCGTGCGCCGGCGGCGCCGCCTACAGCCCGGCCCTCACCGACTTCGTGTTCATGGTCCGCGAGACGTCGCAGATGTTCATCACCGGACCCGACGTCGTCAAGGCGGTCACGGGCGAGGAGATCACCCAGAACGGACTCGGCGGCGCGGACGTGCACGCCGAGACGAGCGGCGTCGCGCACTTCGCGTACGACGACGAGGAGACGTGCATCGCCGAGGTCCGCTACCTGCTGGCGATGCTCCCCTCCAACAACCGCGAGAACCCGCCCGCCGCCGAGTCCGACGACCCGGCCGATCGCCGCTCCGACGTGCTGCTCGACCTGGTCCCGGCCGACGGCAACCGCCCCTACGACATGCGCAAGGTCATCGAGGAACTCGTCGACGACGGCGACTTCCTGGAGATCCACGAGCGCTGGGCCACCAACATCATCTGCGCGCTGTCCCGGCTCGACGGCCAGGTCGTCGGCATCGTCGCCAACCAGCCGCAGTCCCTCGCGGGCGTCCTGGACATCGAGGCCTCCGAGAAGGCCGCACGCTTCGTGCAGATGTGCGACGCCTTCAACATTCCGATCGTGACCCTGCTGGACGTACCCGGCTTCCTGCCCGGCGTCGACCAGGAGCACGGTGGCATCATCCGCCACGGGGCGAAGCTGCTCTACGCGTACTGCAACGCCACCGTGCCGCGGATCTCGCTCATCCTGCGCAAGGCGTACGGGGGTGCTTACATCGTCATGGATTCCCAGTCCATCGGCGCCGACCTCACCTATGCCTGGCCGACCAACGAGATCGCGGTGATGGGCGCGGAAGGCGCCGCCAACGTCATCTTCCGCAAGCAGATCGCCGACGCCGAGGACCCCGAGGCCATGCGCGTACGCATGGTGAAGGAGTACAAGGCCGAGCTGATGCACCCGTACTACGCCGCGGAGCGCGGTCTGGTCGACGACGTCATCGACCCGGCCGAGACCCGCGAGGTCCTCGTCTCGGCCCTCGCGATGCTCCGTACGAAGCACGCCGACCTGCCGTCCCGCAAACACGGCAACCCCCCGCAGTGAGCCCGCGCACGACGCCGCCGCCCACCTGCCGAGAAGACGGAGACACGAGCCCGATGAACGATTCCGCCGACAACTCCCCGCTCCGCGCGGACGACTCCCTGCTCCGCGTCGAGAAGGGCCAGGCAGGCCCCGAGGAGCTGGCCGCCATCACCGCCGTCCTCATGGCGCGCGCCGCGGCCCGCCCCTCCGCGGACGCCGCCTCGGCCCACCGTGGCCGCTCCACGGCCGGCTGGCGCCGCCTGGAGCGCACGCCGGGCTTCCGGGCCCCGCACAGCTGGCAAGGCTGAACTCAGGCGCTCCAGCGGCCGTACAGCGACGCGAGAGCCCCGCGAGAGTGTCCCGAGAGCCCCGCACGGACCACCGTGCGGGGCTCTCGCGCTGACAACGGGGCCCGTGACGGCGCGCGAAGGCGGCGGCCCCGCACTCCGAGGAGTGCGGGGCCGCCGCCTTTCACGTCCGGGCGCGCGGCCCGTTGACGCTCAACGAAGTCGTGCCATGAGTGCGTGTTCGACGAGGGTGATGAGTCCGCTCTTGGCGTCGGCGCGGTGCCGGGCGTCGGTGGTGATGATGGGGGTGTCCGGGCCGATCTGGAGTGCTTCGCGTACTTCGTCGGGGGTGTAGGGCTGGTGTCCGTCGAAGCCGTTGAGGGCGATGACGAAGGGGAGCCCGGAGTTCTCGAAGTAGTCGACGGCGGGGAAGCAGTCGGCGAGGCGGCGGGTGTCGACGAGGACGACGGCGCCGATGGCGCCGCGTACGAGGTCGTCCCACATGAACCAGAAGCGGTCCTGTCCGGGGGTGCCGAACAGGTACAGGATCAGGTCCTGGTCGAGGGTGATGCGGCCGAAGTCCATGGCCACGGTGGTGGTGGTCTTGTCTCCGGTGTGGGTGAGGTCGTCGATGCCGGCGGAGGCGCTGGTCATGACGGCTTCGGTACGCAGCGGGTTGATCTCCGAGACGGCGCCGACGAACGTGGTCTTGCCCACGCCGAATCCGCCCGCCACCACGATCTTCGCGCTGGTGGTTGAGCGGGCTGCACCGCCGCTAGAGCTTGCGAAGTCCACTGAGCACCCTTTCGAGCAGTGTCACATCTGGTTGGCCCCCGGCGGTCTCGTCGCCGCCGGGTTGGTGAATGGCGACAAGTCCGGCCTCCGCCAGGTCGGCTACGAGGATCCGGGCGACGCCCAGGGGGATGGAGAGCAGTGCCGAAATCTCGGCAACCGATTTGATCTCGAAACAGAGTCGGCAGATCCGCTGGTGCTCGGGCAACTGCCCTTGCAGCCGGGACGGATCGGCCGTCGTGCTGACCAGTGCCTCGATGGCGAGCTGGTACCGCGGGCGCGTCCGGCCGCCGGTCATGGCGTACGGACGTACCAACGGGTTGTGCGCGGCGTGCTCCGGCTCCTGGTGACGCCTCGGCTGGACCGGCTGGACCCGGGGCGGCTGCCCGCCGTACGAGGGCTGCTGTCCGTACGGCTGTTGCTGCCCCTGACCGTACGACTGCTGTTGTCCGTACGGCTGTTGCGGCTGCTGGTAGGTCTGGCCCTGAGGATGATACGGCTGCCCGCCGCCGTCCCACTGCCCGCCCTGACCGCCGTTGCCGCCCGGCGTGGAGGGGGAGTTGAAGTGGTTCCGGGCACGCTCGCCCGGAACCTGTCGGCCACCCTCGTAGGGATGTCCGCCTGGGGGTGTCGCCACCGTTTCCTCCTCCGACTCCGGTCGCCGGTAACTTTTCTGTGGAGCCGCGCCACCGAACCCTATGGTGCGGTGGCGCGAAACGCACTGTCTGTCTGTTAGTTGAGAAGACTTCCCTGGAGTTCGGCGCGCAGGTCCGGCGTCAGCACCGTCCCCGCCCGGTCGACGAGCAGAGCCATTTCATAGCCCACCAGGCCGATGTCGGCCTCGGGGTGCGCGAGGACGGCCAGCGAGGAGCCGTCGGAGATGGACATCAGGAAGAGGAACCCGCGGTCCATCTCCACGACGGTCTGGGTGACGGCACCGCCCTCGAAGATCCTGGAGGCCCCGGCGGTCAGCGAGGTCAGACCGGAGGCGACGGCCGCCAGTTGGTCGGCGCGGTCCCGCGGGAAACCCTCGGACATGGCCAGCAGGAGTCCGTCGGCGGAGACCACCACGGTGTGGGACACCCCGGGGGTGTGGTCCACGAAATTGGTGATCAACCAGTTGAGATTCTGCGCCGCCTGGCTCATCGGGCTCACACTAACGCTCCTGGTTGTAGGTACTGCCCGGGCCTCGGCCCGGTCCGTTCGTGTCCGTCCCCGTAGTTCCCGCGTTTCCTGCGTTTCCTGCGTTCCCCGTATTGCCCGCCCCCGCGTTGCGGCCCCGCTGGACGCCGCGCCGCAAGTTGCTCAGCCTGCCACGTACATCCTCCGGCGCCCGCGAGACCTGAGGGCCGTTCTGTGGCGTCGACTCCGCGGTTCCCTCGATCAGGTTGGCCTTGGGAACGCGCCGGGGGAGCCCCGACGGGGTGATCCCGCCGGCCTTCGGCTCGCGGAGCTTCTCGGCCCGCTGCCAGCGGTCGTCGTTCGTCGAACGCCATTCGTCGGGGCCGTTCGCGTCACTGTGCCCGTTCTGCGGCTGCGCGGCTGTCGGTGCGTACGTCTCGTCGGTCTCGTTCGTCTGCTGTGTCTCGGCGGTCGGTGTCTGCTGATCGGAAGCCCGCACCGGCCGCACCGGCGGGGCGGCCGACGGGGAGGTCCGGCCGAAGAGATCGGTCTGACCGCTGTCGTATCCGTTCTGCTGTCCGTCGTCCCCACCGGTGGTCTGCCACGACTGGGGCTTCGGAGGCTGCGGAGTGCCGCCACGGCGCGGCAGCCCCGCTCCGGTCAGTGTGTGACTGGCGCTCGGGGAGGGTCCCGGACGTTCGAATTCTACGCGTTCCGGAGTGCCCGCGGCAGCGCCGTCGGAGGATTCCGATTCGGGCTGCCGATCCGGCGCGAACCCACCCTGGTAGCCGCTTCGGTCACTCCAGCCACCCTGGTTGACCTGGGGAGTGAAGAGGCTGTCGTAGCCCGCCCCGTCCGGCCGAGGAGCCTCGTACGCCCCTTCCGGGTACGCGCCGCCCAGCGGGTCCCGCTGCTGCGGGTAGCCGTCGGGGGTCGCGTACGCGTCGTACCCCGCGCCCCCGTACGTCTGCCCGCCGTCGACGCCGCCCTCGGGGGTGGGGTAGCCGTTCTGGTCGTACGACGCCTCCTGGGGCGCGTACTGCCCGCCGGCCTCCTCGCGGTACTGCCCGTCGACCTGGTCGCCGTAGAGCGGCTGCCCGCCGCCGGGCAGGGCCGCGGCGGCGCCGTCGCCACCGCCCAGCGCCGCACGGCGCTCGTCGCGCATGAGGGAACGGTTCACCGGGTCGAGACTGCGCGCGTCCCCCGCCCCGGCACCGGCACCGGCCCCAGCCCCTTCGTCGTATCGGGAGTCGTCGAAGCCGAGTTCGGCCGCCGTCAGCATGGGCGTCGAGAGCGCCCGCGACTCCGGCTCGAACGTCGCGGCCTGCTGCTCCGGAATGATCTGCGAGACCGTGAAGTCGTCCGGCGGCTGCTGTTCACCGCCCCCACCGTGGGTGATCGCATCCGGGAGCATGACCAGCGACGTGGTGCCCGCCTGCTCCCCCGAGGGCCGCAGCTGCACCCGTACGCCGTGCCGGTCGGCCAGCCGGCCGACCACGAACAGGCCCATGCGCTGGGACACCGCGGCGTCCACGGTGGGCGGGTTGGCCAGCTTGTGGTTGATGTCGGCGAAGTCCTCGGCGGTGAGGCCGATGCCCTTGTCGTGGATCTCGATCATGACGCGGCCGTCGGGCAGCCGCGTCGCGGTCACCCGCACCTTGGTCTGCGGTGACGAGAACGTGGTGGCGTTCTCCAGCAGCTCGGCGAGCAGGTGCACGAGGTCGGTCACGGCCTGGCCGTGGATGTCGGTCTCCGGCACGCCGGTCAGCTCGATGCGCTCGTAACTCTCCACCTCGGAGGACGCGGCGCGCAGCACGTCGACCAGCGGCACCGGCTGGTTCCAGCGGCGGCCCGGCTCCTCACCGGCGAGGACCAGCAGGTTCTCGCCGTTGCGGCGCATACGGGTGGCGAGGTGGTCCAGCTTGAAGAGGTTCTCCAGCTGCTCGGGCTCGGCCTCGTGGTTCTCCAGCTCGGTGATCAGGGTCAGCTGGCCCTCGATCAGCGACTGGTTGCGCCGTGACAGGTTGGTGAAGATCGCGTTGACGTTGCCCCGGAGCATGGCCTGCTCGGCGGCGAGCCTGACCGCCTCGCGGTGCACCTGGTCGAAGGCGCGCGCGACCTCGCCGATCTCGTCCCTGGAGTCGATCGGGATGGGCTGGACGCGGGTGTCGACCCGGCCGGGCTCGGTACGGGACAGCTGGTCGACCAGCATCGGCAGCCGCTGCTCGGCGATGCCGAACGCGGCCGTACGGAGCTGGCGCATGGACCGGCTCATCTGCCGCGCCATCATCCCGGCCAGCACGAAGGCGGCCAGCAGGGCGATCAGCACGATCGCGCCGTTGATGACCGCGTCGTTCCTGGCGCTGTCGGAGATCTGCGCGGCGTCGCTGACGGCGTTGTCGACCAGGTCCTTCTCGATGACCGTGTAGCCGTCGAACTTGGCGGTCGTCGCGGCCATCCACGCCGTGGGGGTGACGCCGCGCTCCTCCAGCTGGGAGGGGCTGTCACCGGTGGCGATCGCGGCGACCATGCCGTCCACCACCGAGCCGTCCTGGGCCGGCGGGGCGATGAACTTCTCGCCCGCCGCCGCGGCCTGCTGCCGCGCCGTCGCGAGCTTCTTGGCGCCCTCGGCGGCCTTCTCGGCCATGATCTTCTGGAGCTTGGTCGTGTCCGCGTCCGTACCGCCGGAGACGTACTCGGCGACCGCGATGTCCTCCAGGTAGGCGTACGAGGAGAACGCGATCGACTGGCCCGACCTGACGGCCGGCTTCTCGCTCGGCCGCACCAGCAGATGCGTACCGATGGAGCGCTGGAGCGAGGAGGCGGCCTTGGAGAGCTGGATGGCGTAGACGGTGCGGCCGTAGCTGGTGATGTTGCCGGTGCCCAGGCCCAGCTCGTTGGAGAACTCCATGAGGGAGTGCTGGACCAGCACGTACCCCTCTTCGGTCGCCACCGGGCCGCCGTTGCGGCCGGTTTTGTCGGGCGTCTCGACGCCCGCCGTGTACGCAGTCTTGCGGATCGTCTCCAGCTTCGGCTCCTCGGCGCGGAACAGGCGCAGCCGCCGCTCCAGGCCCTGGTCCTGCGGCATCGACTCGACGGCGCGGTCGAACGTGGCCTTCGCCGCGTCCGTGGCCGCCCGGGCGTCCACGACAACCTTGTCGTCACGCTTGTTCGTCAGCAGGGGCTGGGCGGTGAGGTCGCGCTCGTTGAGCAGGGCCTGGCCGTACCCGGAAGCGGCCCGGACGATAAGCGCGGTCCGCTCCGCGTCCTGCGCCTCCTGCCACGTGTCGATGGAGCCCTTGACCTGGAAGCCGCCCATGACGAGGCCGACGAGCACGGGTATCAGGAGGATCGCGTTGAGCCGAGTGGGCACCCGCCAGTTGCGTGGCGACAGCCGGCTGGTGCTGCCGGGTGCCGGAGGCTTCCCTGGCGCGTCCGCAGGCGGCGCCGCCGTACGCCGCGGCGGGGTGAAGTTGCCCCGCGCCGCCTGCTCCGCGGAGCTCGTCTTGCTACGCCTCACTCGACCAACAACCTCTCGGCGTCGGCACCTACGTTGTGCCGTTTTTCGTACAGGGCCGTGCTACTCGGGAGTTCATCGAATTCCAGCACGTGAGGCGGCCCCGTTCCAAACAGTCGGAATCAGCCATACCGAGTGGTCCATACCGCAGATGAAACGGATATAAAGAGCGAACGCCACCAAAAGGCGAGGTTGATGTGAGCGCAGCGATACCAGCCGAACGCGTCGGGTGTCCGAGCGGCGTGAATTCTCTTCTCAAACGTTATGAACACCGGCGTGGGCTATGTCAAAAGACACAGCCCACGCCTGCTCCCGGATACGGCAACTGCCGTACGGACACGTCTACTTGAGTCGAGCCATCAGTGCGTGTTCGACGAGGGTGATGAGTCCGCTCTTGGCGTCGGCGCGGTGCCGGGCGTCGGTCGTGATGATCGGGGCGTCCGGGCCGATCTGGAGTGCTTCGCGTACTTCGTCGGGGGTGTAGGGCTGGTGTCCGTCGAAGCCGTTGAGGGCGATGACGAAGGGGAGCCCGGAGTTCTCGAAGTAGTCGACGGCGGGGAAGCAGTCGGCGAGGCGGCGGGTGTCGACGAGGACGACGGCGCCGATGGCGCCGCGTACGAGGTCGTCCCACATGAACCAGAAGCGGTCCTGTCCGGGGGTGCCGAACAGGTACAGGATCAGGTCCTGGTCGAGGGTGATGCGGCCGAAGTCCATGGCCACGGTGGTGGTGGTCTTGTCTCCGGTGTGGGTGAGGTCGTCGATGCCGGCGGAGGCGCTGGTCATGACGGCTTCGGTACGCAGCGGGTTGATCTCCGAGACGGCGCCGACGAACGTGGTCTTGCCCACGCCGAATCCGCCCGCCACCACGATCTTCGCGGAGGTGGTCGATCGTGCCGCTCCGCCGCTAGAGCTTGCGAAGTCCACTGAGCACCCTTTCGAGCAGTGTCACATCCGGCGTGCCGCCGGCCTCTCCGTTACCCGGCTGGTGGATGGCCACCATGCCGGCCTCGGCCAGGTCGGCCACGAGGATGCGCGCCACACCGAGCGGCATGGACAGCAGTGCCGACACCTCGGCGACGGACTTCACCTCGCGGCAGAGATGGCAGATCCTCTGGTGCTCGGGGAGCAGCCCGGCGAGATGCGCCGGATCGGCCGTCGTGCTGACCAGTGCCTCGATGGCGAGCTGGTACCGCGGGCGGGTCCGGCCGCCGGTCATGGCGTACGGACGTACCAACGGCTGGTCGCCCTCAAGTCCGTAGGACGCGTCGACTGAGGCGCCGTACGGATCGTGAGAGGCGGGTGGCGGGGTCATGAATCCTCCGGGCGTGACAGCAAGATTTCTTCGTGCCGTCTGACTGGGCCGGGGTGGGGCCGGTTCGCGGCCTGACGGTGTGTGGCGCTGTGGGCGGTACCTGGAAGCCTCAGTGCAGCAGACTCCCCTGGAGTTCGGCGCGCAGGTCCGGCGTCAGCACCGTGCCTGCCCGGTCGACCAGGAGGGCCATCTCGTAGCCCACCAGGCCGATGTCGCAGTCGGGGTGTGCGAGCACCGCCAGTGAGGAACCGTCCGAGACGGACATGAGGAAGAGGAAACCGCGGTCCATCTCCACGACGGTCTGGGTCACAGGCCCGCCCTCGAAGATCCGGGACGCCCCCGCTGTCAAGGAGGTCAGACCCGACGCGACGGCCGCGAGTTGATCGGCACGGTCCCGCGGGAAACCCTCGGACATGGCCAGCAGCAGTCCGTCGGCGGATACGACCACTGTGTGGGACACCCCAGGGGTGTTGTCCACAAAGTTGGTGATCAACCAGTTCAGATTCTGCGCCGCCTGGCTCATCGGACTCAACTAACGCTCCTGCTGGTGAGAGGGGCCGAGGTTGAAACTGCCGGTCGTCGAACTGTCGGCGGTACGGCCGCCGGCCTGACGACCCTGCTGAATACCCCGGCGAAGGTTGGTCAGCCGGCCGCGTACGTCATCTGGCGCACGCGAGACCTGCGGACCGGTCTGGTTGCTCTGCTCCTGCGCGGTTCCCGGCACCAGGTTGGCACGTGGGACCCGGCGGGGCAGACCTGAGGTGGTGATTCCGCCCGCGGCGGGCTTCTTGACCCGCTCGGCCTGGCGTACCAGCTCGTCATTGGGTGACGTGCGCCAGGAGGACGTGACGGCGCCGTTGCCGTCGGCGTGGCCGTTCGCCGGCTGCCGTTGCGGCATCGGCGGAGGAGAGGCTGCCGGCCGGTCCCGCAGGCCCTCCGGGGACTGCGGCTGGAACGGCTGCTGCTGCTCCGGCACTTGGGGGACCTCGGGCTGCGCCGGGCGGCCCGAGCCGCCGTTCTGCTGCCCGTGGAACCAGTTCGTCTCCAGCGTGTCGAACAGCGGCGTACGGCCGTCGCCCGGCCCGGCCGGGGGCAGTGCCTCCGGCTGTGGCTGCTGAGGAAGCGAGCCGACGGACGGACGCGGTGCGCCGAAGTCGGCACCGTTGGTGGGGCCGTTCGGTCCGACGGGTCCGTTCGGGCCGTTCTGGGCGAAGAGGTCCGGGTTCGGGGAGCCGGGCGCGGGGGCCGGCATCGGGGGACGGGGCGCGTTGAAGTCCGGGCGGGCGAACTGGCTGGTGGACCCCAGGTCCTGGCCGCCGCCCTGCCAACCGCCATTGACGTCGCCCGAGTTGGGGACGGGGTGGGAGCCGGTGTCACCGAATCCGCTACCGCCGGTGGCCCCGGCGCCGCTGTTCAGATCGGGCCTCGGCCCGTCGAAGTCGGGACGCGCAAACTCGGCGGTGGAGCCGGGCCCCTGGCCCTGCCCCGCCGACGGTATGGCGAACTGACCGGTGCTCTCGGGCTCCTCGTGACCGCGCGGGGCGTCCGGCGGGAACTGCTGCTGCGCGGGCCGCTGCTCGCTGCCCCAGCTCACGGGGCCGACGGGCTGCGGGCGCTGCGGCGGCTGCGGGTTGCCGCCGGGCAGCTCGGCGCGCGGTCCGCCGGGCGGCGGCAGCTGACGGCCGCGGTCGACCGGCGGAGGTCCACCGGCGGGCCCCGTCGCCCCTTGCTGCTGGAACGCGCCGCTGTCGCGGTTGCCGGCGCCCCGTCCACCGGGGCCGCTGTTCAGGCTCTGACCGGGGCGGGCGAGCCGCCCACCGGCCTGCGGCACCGGACCCGACGGCTGGCCGCCGGGACCCGTCTGGGCGCCCGTACGGCCCGAGGACGCCTGCTCGCGAGGGCTGGTGCCGAACAGGCTCGGCTGCTCCGAACTCTGCCCCGTACCCTGGCCCGCGCCCTGGCGCTGCGGGTCCTGCGGCGTCCCTGACTGTGGCCGTGTCGGCAGGCCGCTCTGACCGTTCCTGGCCGGCAGCGCGGCGCGGGGCCCCGTACCGGCACCGACCTGGCCCCGTGACGGCGGCGTGGCGAGCCGTCCGGCCCCTGCCGCGCCGCCCGCGAGACCGGCGGCGATACCGGACTGCTGGCCGCCACCGAGGGCGCCGGGACCGCCGGGCGACTGTCCGCCCGCACCGTTCTGCGCGCCGGCGCCGGGGCGCGGCGGCATCTTCTTGCCGCCGTTGGCGACATCGACGGGCAGCATGACCAGCGCGGTCGTGCCGCCGGAGTCGGAGGGGCGCAGCTGGATCCTGATGCCGTGCCGCAGGGAGAGCCGGCCGACCACGAACAAACCCATGCGGCGCGACACCGAGACGTCCACGGTGGGCGGCGAGGCGAGCCGTTCGTTGATCGCCGCCAGGTCCTCGGGCGAGAGACCGATGCCGGTGTCGTGGATCTCGACGAGCACCCGCCCGTCGGGCAGCGCGTGACCGGTGACACGGACCTTGGTCTGCGGCGAGGAGAACGATGTCGCGTTCTCCAGCAGCTCGGCGAGCAGGTGCACGAGGTCGTTGACGACGCGGCCGGCGACCTCGGTGGTGGGCACCGAGGCCAGTTCGATCCGCTCGTACTGCTCCACCTCGGACGCCGCGGCACGGAGCACGTCGACCAGCGGGACGGGGCGCGTCCAGCGGCGTCCCGGCTCCTCACCGGCGAGGACGAGCAGGTTCTCACCGTTACGGCGCATACGGGTCGCGAGGTGGTCCAGCTTGAACAGCGAGGACAGCTGGTCCGGGTCGGCCTCTCGGGACTCCAGCTCGGAGATCAGCGACAGCTGACGCTGGATCAGGCCCTGGCTGCGGCGCGAGAGGTTGGTGAACATCGCGTTGACGTTGCCCCGCAGCAGCGCCTGCTCGGCGGCCAGCCGGACGGCCTCGCGGTGCACGTCGTCGAAGGCCGCGGCGACCTTGCCGATCTCGTCCTTGGAGTGCACACCGACGGACTCCACGGAGGTGTCCACGTCCTGCGGGTCGGCCTCGGAGAGCTGCTTGACCAGCTCGGGCAGCCGGTCCTGGGCGACCTTGGTGGCCGTCTCCTGGAGGCGCCGCAGCGAGCGGATCATGGACCGGGCGACGACGAAGGCGCCGACCAGCGAGACACCGAGGACGACGAAGATCAGCGCACCGTTGATGAGCGCGTCCTGCTGAGACTTCTCCTTCAGCTGGCGCGCCTTGTTCTCCATCTCACCGAGCAGCGTCTGCTCGATGATGTTCATCGCGTTGATCTTGGCGGACGCCTGGTCGGTCCAGTCGAGGTACGAGCGGTTCGGCCGCCCCTCCAGACCGCCGGAGATGCCCAGCACCCGCTGCGCGTACTCGTCGGCCGCGTTGATCTCGGGGTTGCCCTTGCCGCTGAGCGGCGCCGTCAGCTCCTCGGCGTTGCCGCCCATCGACTCGTACAGCGCGTCGAAGGAGGCGAGGGCGTTGTCGCCCTTGGTGGCCGCCGCCAGACCGTAGAGCCGGTCGTTCTCGTTGAGATCGCCCTTCTCCTTGGGGCTGGCGGGGAGCGCGGAGGCGATGATCGCGCGCTGGATCGACGCGTACTCCTTGGCGGAGGAGAAGGCCGCCAGGGCGCGGGTCCGCTTGATCATGTCCGGGTTGCTGGTCGCCTGCGCCATGTCCTGCGAGAGGCTCAGCAGCGAGTCGATGAGACCGCTGTACGCGTCGACCGTCAAGGAGTGCGTGGCATCCGTGTCGTACGCGTCCTTGCGGATTTCCTGGATCTTGTTGACCTGGGTCGCGATCTGGCTGACGTTGGCGCGGATCGACTCCAGCGCCTGGTCGCCGTCGGTGTTCCCGATGTCGACGGTGGCCCCGAGGAAGGCCTTCTTGGCGCGGTCCGTCTTGGTGCGGCGGTCCTGGACCTTGAAGTCCTTGGGGTTCGCGCCGTTGGTGAGGGGACCGGCCGACTCGTCGCGCTCCGCCTGGAGCGCGGCGGCGAGGCTGGTCGCCTCCTTGGTCATCTTCGTCAGCAACTGCATGTGCTCCAGCTGCTGCATGTCGTTCATGGACTCGTTGATACGCAGTCCGCCCAGCGTGGTGGCCGCGACCACCGGCAGGGTGAGCAGCGCCACCAGTCGGGTGCTGATGCGCCAGTTGCGCAGTGCTATTCGCGAACCGGCTTCGGCCGGTGCCGACTTGGCCGCGGGGTTCGGGGCGTCACCACCGGCCGCCGTGCCGGGCTTGGCACCCCGGTCGCCACCCTCGCCGGCCGGTCCCGGGCCCGGGTTCTGGGTGTGCTGGGGCGAGGAGCCGCGGTCGGTCCCGCCGCGGGGCTCCTGCTCCGCCGCAGCGCTGCTATCCCTCTTGAAACGTCCCTGCACTAGCGTCGCAACCTCTGGACCAGGCGTCCCCCCGCAGAACGGCGGAACGGTGTCGGCGTCGTGGAGCGCAGAGTGCGCTCCAAGGTGGTCGTTGAGTGACCGGCGATGCTCCCCTTCCCCGCATGCCACTCGGCGCCGCGTCGCGCCCTTACGCGCCGGCCTGAAGAACCCGCGGCGGTGCGTGGAATTTCAGCACAGAGCAGGACCTCCAACAAGGGCCGCGTGCCGTGCCGAGACACGCGTGACGCACTGTGAGTGATACGTGACGATCGGTAGACGGTGTTCAGGGAGGAAACGGACTTCCCGGAACGAGTCCCGTGTGCGTGCGGGGTGCCCCAGTCCTGATGATCAGGAGCGGAATGCAGGGTTCGATGGCGCTATGTCCACTTCCACCGGTCTCGACCACTGTCCGTGATGGGTGAATTGCCCGGCAGCTCGTGAGCAAACTCACATGGAGATCGTCGGGGCTTCCAGGCTTTCGCAGGGAATCACGTGTTTAGCCTGACGCTTTACAGGGATGGCATATCCGACAAGCGGCGCTCCTGAGCACCCATACCCGACAAGGTCTGAGAAGAACCGATGAAGATGACGATGATGTTCCGCAACACCGCCAACCCCCGCCGCACCACTCTGGCGGACCTGGACGACGCCGGTGAACTGCTGCCGCCCGCCCAGCCGGAACACTCCGTCGACCTGCCGGCCCGCACGGCCAACCCGCGCCGTACGACGCTGATCGACGCCCCCGTCGCGCAGTAGGTTCTGTCGTCCGGATCAGACCTTAGGGGGTGTCTTGCCGATCAGGCCGGACACCCCCTCGGCACGCCCCGCGGCGGTCGCGCACCGCGTCCGCCGCCGCTCCCCACCGCGCTAGCCTGGGACGTCAGTCTTCAGCCTTCAGGTCCCGTCAGTCAGCCAGCAGCAAAGTGAGGGGCGACAGCAACTCGTGCGTATCGCCAGATTCTCCATCGACGGCAATGTCGCCTTCGGCGCGGTCGAGGAGGACGGCACCGGCGGTACGGCCGCCGGCCTCGTCCTCGACATCATCAAGGGCATTCCGTACTCCGACTTCGAGCTCTCCGGGACCAAGGTCCCCATGAGCAAGGTCCGGCTGCTCCCGCCCGTACTTCCCAACAAGGTCATCGGCGTCGGCCGCAACTACGCGGCGCACGCCGCGGAGTTGGGCAACGAGGTGCCTGAGAAGCCGGTCGTCTTCTTCAAGCCCACCACCTCGGTGATCGGCTCCGGTGACGCCGTCGAGTACCCCTCGTTCTCCTCCGACGTGCACTACGAGGCCGAACTGGCCGTGGTCATCGGCCGCATGTGCCGCGAGGTCCCGCGCGAGCGCGTCAAGGACGTGATCCTGGGATTCACCTGCGCGAACGACGTCACCGCGCGGGACGCCCAGAAGAGCGAGAACCAGTGGGCCCGCGCCAAGGGTTTCGACACCTCCTGCCCGCTCGGCCCCTGGGTGGAGACCTCCATCGATCTGGCGGCCGTGAGCGACGGCCTCGCCGTCCAGTGCACCGTCAACGGCGAGCAGCGCCAGCTGGGCAGCACCAGCGACATGGTCCGCTCCGTCGAGGACCTCGTCGTGCACATCACCGAGGCCATGACGCTGCTGCCCGGCGACGTCATCCTCACCGGCACCCCCGCGGGGGTCGGCCCCCTCAGCGTCGGCGACGAGGTCGCCGTCACCATCGAAGGCATCGGCACTCTCACCAACAAGGTGATCAAGCGTGGCTAACGCGACCGTCCGCGTACGTTTCTGTCCCTCGCCGACCGGCAACCCTCATGTGGGCCTGGTCCGCACCGCCCTCTTCAACTGGGCGTTCGCCCGCCACCACGGCGGCACCCTGGTCCTGCGCATCGAGGACACCGACGCCGCGCGCGACTCCGAGGAGTCGTACGAGCAGCTGCTCGACTCGCTGCGCTGGCTCGGCCTCGACTGGGACGAGGGGCCCGAGGTGGGCGGCCCGCACGCGCCGTACCGCCAGTCGCAGCGGATGGACATCTACCGGGACGTCGCCGACAAGCTGCTCGCCGCCGGCCACGCGTACCACTGTTACTGCACCACCGAGGAGCTGGAGGTCCGCCGCGACGCCGCGCGCGCCGCGGGCAGGCCCTCCGGGTACGACGGCCACTGCCGCGACCTCACCGCCGAGCAGAAGGCGGTGTACGAGGCCGAGGGCCGCACCTCCATCGTCCGCTTCCGGATTCCCGACGAGCCGATCACCTTCACCGACCTGGTCCGCGGCGAGCTGACCTTCACGCCGGAGAACGTGCCCGACTACGGCATCGTCCGCGCAAACGGTGCGCCGCTCTACACCCTCGTCAACCCGGTCGACGACGCGCTGATGGAGATCACCCACGTCCTGCGCGGCGAGGACCTGCTCTCCTCCACGCCCCGTCAGATCGCCCTCTACCAGGCGCTGATGGGGCTCGGTATCGCCCACTTCGTACCGCAGTTCGGGCACCTGCCGTATGTGATGGGCGAGGGCAACAAGAAGCTCTCCAAGCGCGACCCGCAGGCCTCGCTCAACCTCTACCGTGAGCGCGGCTTCCTGCCCGACGGGCTGCTCAACTACCTGTCCCTGCTGGGCTGGTCCTTCTCCGCCGACCAGGACGTGTTCTCCCGCGCCGAGATGGTCGGCGCATTCGAGATCACCGACGTCAACGCCAACCCGGCGCGGTTCGACCTGAAGAAGGCCGAGGCGATCAACGCCGACCACATCCGGCAGCTGGACGTGAAGACCTTCATGGAGGCCTGCGCGCCCTGGCTGCGGGCCCCGTACGCCAACTGGGCGCCGGAGGACTTCGATCAGGCGGCCTTCGAGGCGATCGCCCCGTACGCGCAGACCCGCGTGACGGTGCTCTCGGACATCACGGCCAACGTCGACTTCCTGTTCCGCGCCGAGCCGGTCGAGGACGAGGCGTCCTGGACGAAGGCGATGAAGGGCGACCCCGTGGCCCTGCTGATCACGGCCCGCGCGAAGCTGGCGGACGCGGACTGGTCGAGCGCCGAGTCCCTGAAGAACGCGGTCCTGGCGGCCGGCGAGGAGCACGGCCTCAAACTGGGCAAGGCCCAGGCCCCGGTCCGCGTCGCGGTCACGGGCCGCACGGTGGGCCTGCCGCTGTTCGAGTCGCTGGAGATCCTGGGCAAGGAGCGCACGCTGAAGCGCGTCGACGCGGCGCTGGCGAAGCTCGCGGCGTAGCTCGGGCGGACGTATGACGAGGGGGGGCGGCCGACCTGGCCGCCCCCCCTCGCCGTACGCGGGAGGTCAGAGCGCCACGAGGCCGACGACGCTGATCACGAAGCCACCGGCGAACGCCGCCGACCAGTTGTCGTCCCGGTTGCTCGTCGCAGGCGGTCCGTACGGGTTGACGGCGAGTCGCTTCTCCAGGACTGACAACCCGGCGAGTTGGGTCCCGGTGAGCGCCGCCGTACGCGCGAGGGACGGGTGCGACGGCGCGGTCCAGGTACCGTCGTCGTATGCCGATCCGAGCCGTCGTCTGGGACATCGACGACACCCTCTTCGACTACGCCACCGCCGACCGCGCCGGTATGAGGCTGCATCTCGCGGCCGAGGGGCTCGCCGACCGCTTCGCCACCGCCGAGCGGGCGCTGGCGCACTGGCGCGAGATCACCGATGTCCACTGGGCTCGGTTCGCCGACGGCGAGACCACCTTCGAGGGGCAGCGGCGCGACCGCGTCAGGCAGTTCCTCGGTACGGAGGCGCTGACCGACCCCGCCGCCGACGCCTGGTTCGGCCGCTACGTCGCGCACTACGAATCCGCCTGGAAGCTCTTTCCCGACGCCCGCGCCGCTCTGGACTCGCTGGCCCCCGACTACCGGCAGGCCGTCCTGTCCAATTCGAGCATCCACAACCAGGACCGCAAGCTCCGGATCCTCGGTGTGCGCGACTACTTCGAGTCGGTCCTGTGCGCCGCCGAGCTCGGTGTCTCCAAACCCGACGCCGCCGCCTTCCACGCGGCCTGCGACGCCCTGGAACTGGACCCCTCCGAAGTCGCCTACGTAGGGAACGAACCGGACATCGACGCCGGCGGCGCCACCGCCGCCGGACTGGCCGGAGTCTGGCTCGACCGGGGGCGACTCGGTGGCCGCCCCGAGCTCGTGACGATCAACGATCTGGACCGCCTGCCCGCCCTGCTGCGCGGTGATACTCGTTTTGGAGCGCCGTCTCCCATCGGGTAATGTTCTTCCTGCGCCGCCCCAGAGACCGGAAGGTCTGGCCGGAAAGCGCAAACCCAAACAGAAACCCCCACTCCGGGGGTTGAGTTTTGGTGGGCTATGGTGTAATTGGCAGCACGACGGTTTCTGGTTCCGTTAGTCTAGGTTCGAGTCCTGGTAGCCCAGCGCAGAGTCTTCTGCAACGCCCCCGTTGTGTAGCGGCCTAGCACGCCGCCCTCTCAAGGCGGTAGCGCCGGTTCGAATCCGGTCGGGGGTACAGATCCTTCTCTCCGATTTCTTCGGGTCGCACCCGGACATGTCGATGCAGGATCGCTAGGGCCCCCGTTGTGTAGCGGCCTAGCACGCCGCCCTCTCAAGGCGGTAGCGCCGGTTCGAATCCGGTCGGGGGTACGCAGAACGTAAGTCCGAATCACCCTTGGGCTATGGTGTAATTGGCAACACGACGGTTTCTGGTTCCGTTGTTCTAGGTTCGAGTCCTGGTAGCCCAGCTCCAACGCTCCACCAGCTAGCCCCCGTTGTGTAGCGGCCTAGCACGCCGCCCTCTCAAGGCGGTAGCGCCGGTTCGAATCCGGTCGGGGGTACGTGACGACGAGGCCCTCCGCGATCGCGGAGGGCCTTTTCATTTGCCCCGCCCCACGCCTCGCCTCTCCCGGTGTGACACGCGCTCAATTCCCCAAACTGTAGCGCCGGTTGGACTCCTCGGCCTCCGCCAGCCGGCGCAGGCTGAGCAGCACCGGCTCGTACAGCACGGTGAGCGCGACGGCCGCCTCCACCTGCTCGTACGGGTCCCCGTACCGCTCCACCATGTCGATGTCGGTGACGCCGAGTTGGTCGGCGAGCCGCCCGTACGGGAGCAGGTCCGCCAGCTCGCACGGATAGCCGGTCCTGGACAGCCCGGCGATCGCGCCCACCAGGACCCGGTACGCCGCCTCCGAGGCACCCATCCCGCTCGCGTGCGTCCAGCCCAACTCCTCGAACAGCTCCTCGGCCCGGCGCTGCGCGGACAGTGTCTCCTCGTCCAGTTCGTCGGCGTCGAAGGCGGCGTCCAGCGCCCCGTCGCTGGGCAGCGCCCTGATCGCCGCGCCCAGGCGCATGTGGTGGTCGATGGAGTCGTCCTCGATGGCCGTGAGCACCTCGCGCGCGGTGGCGACCGGCATCCGGCCCACTTGGGTCAGCGCGCGGACGAGACGCAGCCGGCGCAGATGCTCGTCGTCGTACGCGGACTGTGTGGCGGTGACCCGGTGGCCCGGCCTGATCAGCCCCTCCCGCAGGTAGTACTTGATCGTGGCGGTGGGAATCCCACTGCGCTCACTCAGCTCCGCCATCCGCATACCGCTTGCACCATCCTTTGGAGAGTGCCACTATCCAATCATGGATAGTGGCACTCTCCAAAGAGGGTCGCCGCCCGTACCGCCGCCTTCACGCGGCCGGAAGCAGGGGAAATCGTCATGGGTGCGAAGCTGATCGAGGGCCGGATGACCGCCGCTGCCGAGGGGGACGTCGTCGTCTTCATCGTCGGGATGCGCATCAACAACTTCCGCGCCGTGCGCAGCTGGTGGCCGGTGTTCACGGCCATGCCGAGGATGCTGAGGGAGCTGTCGCGCGACAAGGGCAGTGGCCTCATCGGAGTCCAGTCGCTGCTGGGCTTTCCGCGCGTGCTGTACGTGGTCGAGTACTGGGACTCGAAGGAGAAGCTGCTCGCGTACGCCTCCGCGCAGGACGGTGAGCACCGCCCCGCGTGGGCGGAGTTCAACCGCCGGCTGCGCGCCGGCAAGGGCAAGGTGGGCTTCTGGCACGAGACGTACGTCGTCCCGGCCGGCTCGTACGAGAGCATCTACATCAACATGCCGGCGTTCGGCCTCGGCGCCGCCACGGAGGTGGTGCCTGTTGGGCGTCGCGGCGACCGTGCGGCGGACCGCCTCGGCGCGTGACCCCGCCGGCCCCGCCCGACCCCGCAGACTCTGCCGGCTTCGCCAACTCCGCCACACGGGGCCCGGAGTTGGGAACGTGCGCGGCGCCGCGCGACACCCTGCGGCGCCGCTCAGCCGGTGCGGCGCAGCGCCTCCGACAGCCGCCCGGCCGCGTCGATGATCGCCTGGGCGTGCATCCGGCCCGGATGCCGGCTCAGCCGCTCGATCGGGCCGGACACCGAGACCGCCGCCACGACCCGGTTGGACGGCCCGCGTACGGGCGCGGAGACCGAGGCGACGCCCGGCTCGCGCTCGCCGATCGACTGCGCCCAGCCCCGCCGCCGTACACCGGAGAGCGCCGTGGCCGTGAACCGTGCCCCCTGGAGGCCGCGGTGCAGCCGCTCCGGCTCCTCCCAGGCCATCAGGATCTGCGCCGAGGAGCCCGCCTTCATGGTGAGCGTGGAGCCGACGGGCACCGTGTCCCGCAGACCGGACAGGCGCTCGGCGGCGGCCACACAGATCCGCATGTCGCCCTGGCGCCGGTAGAGCTGCGCGCTCTCCCCGGTCACGTCGCGCAGATGCGTGAGCACCGGCCCCGCCGTCGCGAGCAGCCGGTCCTCACCGGCCGCCGCCGCCAGCTCGGCGAGCCGCGGACCGAGGATGAACCGGCCCTGCATGTCCCTGGCCACCATCCGGTGGTGTTCCAGGGCCACGGCCAGCCGGTGGGCCGTGGGCCGTGCGAGCCCGGTCGCAGCGACCAGCCCCGCGAGGGTGGCCGGACCGGACTCCAGGGCGCTCAATACCAGAGCTGCCTTGTCGAGAACGCCGACGCCGCTAGAGTTGTCCATGCAACGATACTCACGTCTCACTCTGTGAAACGCAAGTTCAATTTTCCGCGGAACTTGCCAACCTGTAGGGACGGGCCCGTACGCGAACCGGGTTCGCGGCGGACGTGGGCGCGCGGGACACCGGCGTGGGCCCCACATATCTCCAGGACTGCCGGCGGCGCTGCCGGCCGAAGGGAAAGCGATGGGTAGGACACTCGCGGAGAAGGTCTGGGACGACCATGTCGTCCGGCGCGCCGAGGGCGAGCCCGACCTTCTCTTCATCGATCTGCACCTGCTGCACGAGGTGACGAGTCCGCAGGCCTTCGACGGTCTGCGCCAGAACGGCCGGCAGGTGCGACGACTCGATCTCACCATCGCGACCGAGGACCACAACACCCCGACGCTCGACATCGACAAGCCGATCGCCGACCCCGTCTCGCGCGTCCAGCTGGAGACGCTGCGCAAGAACTGCGCGGACTTCGGTGTACGGCTGCACCCGCTGGGCGACGTCGAGCAGGGTGTCGTCCACGTCGTGGGCCCGCAGCTCGGGCTGACCCAGCCCGGCACCACCGTCGTGTGCGGCGACAGCCACACCTCCACCCACGGCGCCTTCGGCGCGCTGGCCTTCGGTATCGGCACCAGCCAGGTCGAGCACGTCCTGGCCACCCAGACACTGCCGCTGGCCCGCCCCCGCACCATGGCCATCACCGTCGAGGGCGAACTGCCCGCCGACGTCACGGCCAAGGACCTGATCCTCGCCGTCATCGCCCGTATCGGCACCGGCGGCGGCCAGGGTTACATCCTCGAATACCGCGGCTCGGCCATCGAGAAGCTCTCGATGGAAGCCCGAATGACCATCTGCAACATGTCGATCGAGGCCGGCGCCAGGGCGGGCATGATCGCCCCGGACCGGACCACCTTCGACTACCTCCAGGGCCGCGACCACGCCCCCGAGGGGGCCGACTGGGACGCCGCGGTCGAGTACTGGCGCACGCTGCGCACCGACGACGACGCCGTCTTCGACGCCGAGGTCTTCATCGACGCCACGGAGCTGGCCCCGTTCGTCACCTGGGGCACCAACCCCGGCCAGGGCGCGCCGCTGTCGACGCACGTCCCCGACCCCGCTTCGTACGAGGACGCTTCGGAGCGGCTCGCCGCCGAAAAGGCCCTGGAGTACATGGGGTTGACCGCCGGGCAGGCGCTGCGCGACATCAAGGTGGACACCGTCTTCGTAGGTTCGTGCACCAACGGCCGTATCGAGGACCTGCGCTCGGCCGCCTCGATCCTGGACGGCCGCAAAGTCGCCGACGGCGTACGGATGCTGGTGGTCCCCGGCTCCGTACGGGTCGCGCTCCAGGCCGTCGCCGAGGGCCTGGACAAGGTCTTCACCGGCGCGGGCGCCGAATGGCGGCACGCGGGCTGTTCGATGTGTCTGGGCATGAACCCCGACCAACTCGCGCCCGGCGAGCGCTCCGCGTCGACCTCGAACCGCAACTTCGAGGGCAGGCAGGGCAAGGGCGGCCGGACCCACCTCGTCTCGCCCCAGGTCGCCGCCGCCACCGCCGTGGTGGGCCGGCTGGCCTCGCCCGCCGACCTGTCCGACACCCGCACCCCCGTGGAGGCCTGAGCGGTCATGGATGCTTTCACCACACACACCGGCCGGGCCGTTGCGCTGCGCCGCAGCAACGTCGACACCGACCAGATCATCCCGGCGCACTGGCTGAAGAAGGTCACGCGCGACGGTTTCGAGGACGGGCTGTTCGAGGCCTGGCGCAAGGACCCGGACTTCGTTCTCAACCGGCCCGAGCGGCAGGGCGCCTCGGTGCTGATCGCCGGACCGGACTTCGGCACGGGCTCGTCACGCGAACACGCCGTGTGGGCGCTGCAGAACTTCGGTTTCCGTGCTGTCATCTCCTCCCGGTTCGCCGACATCTTCCGCGGCAACTCCCTCAAGAACGGTCTGTTGACCGTCGTTCTGGAGCAGCGCGTCGTCGACCACCTCTGGGAACTGACCGAGGCGCACCCGACCGCGACGGTGACGGTGGACCTCGAAGCGCGTCAGGTACGGGCCGAGGGCCCCGACGGAGCAACGGTGACCGCCGATTTCGAGCTGGACGAGAACGCCCGCTGGCGCCTCCTCAACGGCCTCGACGACATCGGTCTCACCCTGAAGAACGAAGCGGACATCGTCGCGTACGAGCACTCCCGGCCGTCCTTCAAACCCCGCACAATTGCCGTCTGATCAGCGCTTTTCCTCATGTGCGCCCTCTGCCTCCGGGTAGGGGGCGCAGTGCCTTGTTGAGACCCCGCCGGGCGACAACTCGCCTCAGATGGCACAATCGGTGCATGGAACCCGACAGCCAACTCGAGCTTTACGGAGTGGTTGCGGACCGACTCAAGGAAGCGCACACAAGAGTGCGCGCACTGCAAGTCCCGGAGGGCGTACGGATGGCGCTGACCCGGAAGCTGCTGGTCATCACGGCCGCGGCCAAACACGATCTCTTAGACGCGGCACGTCGTCTGGACCGCTTGATGAAGGACCTCGACGAGGGTCGATTCCCGGAAGGCGACTGAAGCCGCGGAACTCCGCGGGGTCGACTTCGTTGCGGCACTAGGGTGATTAGCCCGTTTCGTGTTTGATTTGCGGTATATATCTGCCTAACGTGCGGAAAAGCTTGAACACTTTCGTTCTGGCAATGTCTCCGAAGGGGAAGACGTGAACAAGGCGCAGCTCGTAGAAGCAATTGCGGACAAGGTCGGCGGTCGCCAGCAGGCGGCCGACGCGGTCGACGCGGTACTGGACGCTGTTGTCCGCGCCGTCGTCGCGGGTGAGCGGGTATCCGTCACCGGTTTCGGCTCGTTCGAGAAGGTCGACCGCCCGGCCCGTTACGCCCGTAACCCGCAGACCGGTGAGCGGGTCCGGGTCAAGAAGACGTCGGTGCCGCGTTTCCGCGCCGGACAGGGCTTCAAGGACCTGGTGAGCGGCTCGAAGAAGCTTCCTAAGAACGACGTGGCCGTCAAGAAGGCGCCCAAGGGCAGCCTGTCGGGCGGTTCTTCCACCCGTACGACCGCCAAGGCCGCGGCCAAGAAGGCCACCGCCAAGAAGGCGACGGCGAAGAAGAGCGCCGCGAGGAAGACCGTGGGCACGGCCAAGAGGGCGGCCAAGAAGACCTCGGCCGCCAAGAAGACGGCCACGAAGAAGGCCACGGCGGCCAAGAAGGCCACCGCGAAGAAGGCGAGCGCGGCCAAGAAGGCCACGGCGAAGAAGACCGCGCCGGCCAAGAAGGCGACCGCCAAGAAGGCGCCCGCCCGAAAGGTGGCTTCGCGTACGCGTACCGCCAAGAAGGCGACCGCGAGGAAGTAGTAAGCGGCACAAGGCCGTAGTGCCACTCACGCGCCGGGCCGGGCTCCCCTCGGGGAGCCCGGCCCGCGGCGTTGTGACGGTCGGCGGCGCGTACGGCACGGTCCCAGCGGCGCCAGACGGCCCTCAGAAGGTCTGGAGCGTCACCAGGGTGATGTTCCCGCTGTCCCCGCCCGCGCGTTCGATACGGACCCGCTGGCCGGGCCGCAGCAGCCGAAGACCGCCGGCGTCGAAAGCCGCGGCGTCGAAGTCCACCGGAGTCCCGTCGTCGAGCAGCACACTGCCGCTGCGGGTCTCGGATTCGAAGGTGTACGCGGTCGCCTGCATGCCCGCCAGCGTATCGGTCAGCATCCCGGTCGCGCCCCGCAGACCGGGTCGGGGACGGGAGCGGGGACGACGGCCGCCCGGGTGCCCGTGACGGCGCCGGGGACGAGGCCGGCGGGTGTGTGACGCCGCGCGGTGTACGGGCCGAGCCCCAGGGCCGCGGCGGCCACCAGATCCTCTCCCGTATCGACATCCCGCCGTACGGAATCCACACCGGCCAGAAGAATTTCCGCGGCACCCGTGGACAAATGCCGGTGCCGCGAAGGACCACCGAATGCCGGATTCAATTCCGATCCGGGTCGCGCGGCCAGCAAAGTCGTTCCGATTTCGGCGGCGTCCGCGAGAAATGCGCGGGGGAAATCAGCGGCGGTGGTGAGCACCCGCGCCAGCTCGTCGGGTCGCAGCGCCGGCAGATCGGCGCCCAGGGCCGCGACGGCGGCCCGTGGCCGCTCCGCCCTGACCGCCTGCGCACCGTGCGCCAGCGCGGCGTTGAGTCCGGCCGCCGGGCTGTCGGGGACGGCGCGCGCGCCCAGCGCCGTCAGTTCGGCTGCGGCCAGCGGATCGTCGGTGACGACCAGCACGTCGCGTACGACGGGGCAGGCCAGCGCCGCGGCGACGGTGTCCTGGGCGAACGCAAGCGCCAACTGGCGCCGCAGCGGGTCGCCCGTCGAACTGGCGAGCCTGCTCTTGGCCACCACCAGCGGCTTGAGCGGGAGGACCAGGGACCAGGCGGCGGTCGGGTCGGTGTTCGTGGCGGGCTCTCCGTCCTTGAGCGTTCGGCCCTCTATTGTGGCCCGACCGCGCCGTACGACGCGGTACAGGGCCCACCGCGCCCCGGGAATGGCTGACTGAGCCCGCAGGTTCGGTCCGCGGGGCGGGGCGTACGGTGTTCTCGACAGAGCAGAGGCCTGGGGCGACACTTGACCCCCAGCAGCCAGGGCCGGCCCAAGCCAGGCCACAGAGAAAGGTGTCCGAGTGTCCCGCCCCAGAATCGGCTTCTGGTACCGCCTGGCAGCGGTCATCGCGAAACCGCCGTTGATCATTCTGTTCAAACGGGACTGGCGGGGAATGGAACACATTCCGGCCCACGGTGGATTCATCACCGCCGTGAACCACAACTCGGCTCTGGACCCTCTCTCCTACGGACACTTCCAGTACAACAGCGGCCGGGTGCCGCGACTCCTCGCCAAGGCGGCGCTCTTCGATCTGCCTTTCGTCGGCATGATGCTCCGGGGCACCGGACAGATTCCCGTCTATCGAGAGAGCTCCAACGCCCTCGACGCATTCCGGGCCGCCGTGAACGCCATCGAACGCGGGGAATGCGTCGCCTTCTATCCCGAAGGCACGCTCACCCGCGACCCCGACATGTGGCCGATGACCGGCAAGACCGGTGCGGCACGCGTCGCCCTCCTTACGGAGGCGCCGGTCATTCCCGTTGCCCAGTGGGGCGCCAATCTGGTGATACCGCCGTACGCGAAGGAGAACAAGGTCCGCCTCTTTCCGCGCAAGACACTGCGCGTACAGGCCGGCCCTGCGATCGACCTCTCCCGTTTCTACGGTCAGGAGCCGACGCCCGAACTCCTCCGTGAGGTCACCGAGGTCATCATGGCCGCCATCACCGAACTGCTCGCCGAGGTACGCGGCGAGCCGGTGCCCACGACACCGTACGACTACCGCAAGGTTCTGGAAGAGAAGCGGCGCAAGGCCGCGGAAGAGGGGTCGAAGTGACGCGCGTCGCGGTCTTCGGGACGGGATCGTGGGGAACGGCGTTCGCCATGATTCTCGCGGACGCGGGATGCGAGGTGACTCTCTGGGCCCGCCGCCCCGAGGTCGTCGACGCTGTCAACAACACCCGCACCAACCCGGACTATCTGCCGGGCGTCGAACTGCCCTCCTCGGTACGGGCCACGACCGACCCGGCGGAGGCCGCCAGGGACGCCGAGTTCACCGTCATCACCATCCCGTCGCAGACCCTGCGCGGCAATCTCGCCGAGTGGGCCTCGCTGCTGCCGTCGGACACCGTTCTCGTCTCCCTGATGAAGGGCGTCGAACTGGGCACCGCGAAGCGCATGAGCGAGGTGATCGGAGAGGTGGCCAAGGCCCCGGCCGACCGGGTCGCCGTGCTCACCGGCCCCAACCTCGCCGGGGAGATCGCCGCCAGACAGCCCGCCGCCGCCGTCGTGGCGTGCACCGACGAGGCGGTCGCCAACCGGCTCCAGGCGGCCTGCCACACGCCGTACTTCCGCCCGTACACCAACACCGACGTGGTCGGCTGCGAACTCGGCGGCGCCGTCAAGAATGTCATCGGGCTCGCCGTCGGCATCGCCGACGGCATGGGGCTCGGCGACAACACCAAGGCCTCGCTGATGACGCGCGGCCTCGCCGAAACCACGCGCCTGGGGCTGGCGATGGGCGCCGACCCGCACACGTTCTCCGGACTCGCCGGAATGGGCGATCTGATCGCGACGTGTTCCTCGCCGCTCTCGCGCAACCACACCTTCGGGACCAACCTCGGGCGCGGCATGACGCTGGAGCAGACGATCGCGGCGAGCACCCAGACCGCGGAGGGCGTCAAGTCCTGTCAGTCGGTGCTGGATCTGGCCCGGCGGCACGACGTCGACATGCCCATCACCGAAACCGTCGTGAGCATCGTCCACGAAGGGAAGCCCCCGCTCGTCGCGGTGAAGGAGCTGATGGCGCGCAGCGCCAAGCCCGAACGCCGCTGACTCGGCGAGGGTCAAACAGGTAACCTCGTCGCGATATGAGCAGCGAGAACCTCCCCCAGAGCCCTGAGCAGCAGCTCCGCAAGCCGCGTGTGGCGGTCGTCTTCGGCGGCCGGAGTTCCGAGCACGCCATCTCGGTGGTCACGGCTGGCGCCGTACTGCGCTCCATCGACCGTACGAAGTACGACGTGCTGCCCATCGGCATCACCACGGACGGACGCTGGGCGCTCACCGCCGACGAACCCGACCGCATGGGCATCGCCGACCGCCGGCTGCCGAGCGTCGAGGAGCTGGCCGAGTCCACGGAGGGCGACGTCGTCCTCTCCGTCGACCCCGGCAACCGCGAGGTCGTCTACAGCGAGCAGGGCTCCGTGCCCAAGGCGCTCGGCGAGGTCGACGTGGTCTTCCCGGTGCTGCACGGCCCGTACGGCGAGGACGGCACCCTCCAGGGGCTGTTGGAGCTCTCCGGCGTCCCGTACGTCGGCGCGGGCGTCCTGGCGTCGGCCGTCGGCCAGGACAAGGAGTACATGAAGCGGGTGTTCCTCTCGTACGGGCTGCCCGTCGGGCCGTACGAGGTGATCCGCCCCCGCGAGTGGCAGCGGGACCCCTCGGGCGCCCGCAAGAAGATCGTGGACTTCGCCGCCGAGCACGGCTGGCCGATCTTCGTGAAGCCCGCACGCGCCGGGTCGTCCATGGGCATCACCAAGGTCGACGCCCTGGAGGGGCTGGAGGACGCGATCGAGGAGGCGCAGCGCCACGACCCGAAGATCCTGGTCGAGTCGCTGCTGCGCGGCCGGGAGATCGAGTGCGGGGTGCTGGAGTTCGAGGACGGGCCGCGCGCGAGTGTGCCGGCCGAGATCCCGCCCGTCACGTCGCACGAGTTCTACGACTTCGAGGCCAAGTACATCGACGCCGCCGCCGGGCTGGTGCCCGCGCCTCTTACGGAGGAGCAGACGGCCGAGGTGCAGCGGCTCGCCGTCGAGGCGTTCGATGCCGTCTCCTGCGAGGGCATCGTCCGCGCGGACTTCTTCCTTACGGAGGACGACGGGTTCGTCATCAACGAGATCAACACCATGCCGGGCTTCACGCCGATCTCGATGTACCCGCGGATGTGGCAGGAGAGCGGCGTCGGCTACGCGGAGCTGATCGACCGGCTGATCGAGGCGGCACTGCGCCGTCCGACCGGACTGCGCTGAGGGACGGCACCGGGTCGTCTGTGCGGCGCGGACCGACCGTACGGCGCTCTCGGGGGCTCAGAGGCTGGGCGGCACCGTGTCGGCGACCGGTGGGCCGAGGTCCGACAGCGGGCCGATGTCGTGCATGAACCGCTCGTCCAGGGTGACCTCGACGTACGTCTTGCGGTACGTCGTCGTGAACCGGGGCCCCGAATCCCTTTCCTCCAGCAGCCAGTTGACGCCGTCCACGTCCACGCCCCGCGCCTGGGGATCGCTCATCCGCTCGGGCCGGGGGACGCCGCAGCGCAGTACGATCGCGGCGTCCCCCCATCCGGCGGTCAGCGCGGAACCCGGCTCCGGATCACTCCGGTCGTGCCCCGCGACGGTCTTGGGCAGCTCCTTGTCCAGTGCGCGGCACAGTGCCGCCTCCTCCGCCGGAGGGCTGGGAACCGGCACCGATGCCGGGGCGTCCGTGGAGGAGCAGCCGACTGCCACGGCGAGTACGAGGACGGCGGGCAGGCGGGCGAATCGGGGGCCGGATAGCCTGCGCATCGGAGGGGTCACCGGCCAAGCGTAGACGGGGGCTACAGGTGCACGACCGGGCAGGTCAGGGTGCGGGTGATGCCGTCCACTTGCTGGACTTTGGCGACCACCAAGCGGCCGAGGTCGTCCACGGTGTCGGACTGCGCACGCACGATCACGTCGTAGGGGCCTGTGACGTCCTCGGCCTGTATCACTCCAGGGATCTTCGCGATGGTCTCGGCGACGGCCGTCGCCTTGCCCACCTCGGTCTGAATGAGGATGTACGCCTGTACCACGGAACCTCCAGGGCGGCCACGAGGATCTTGTGGGGGGAAGGGACGCCACGGTATCGCGTCACCCAGTGCCGCGGGGAGACCCGCGCGTACGGCGGCACCGGCGGCGTGACGCAAGGAGCGGTGAAGTTGACGTACGCGTCGACGGTACGGAAACGGTGAGGGTCCGCGACCGCGGGCGCGCAGCCGACGCAGGGGGCCGGAACCTCGGCCGGACAAGCAGGTTGGCCGGATCTGCCGGCCGCACGACGAGAGGTGGGACTGGGTGAAGGGCACCGTGGGCGAGTTGGGGGAGTTCGGACTCATCAGGGAGCTCACTTCCCGGCTCACCACCACCCCGGCGGTCCGGCTCGGGCCGGGCGACGACGCCGCGGTGGTGGCCGCACCCGACCGCAGGGTCGTGGCGAGTACGG
This sequence comes from Streptomyces sp. NPDC050433, assembly GCF_044458565.1. Lineage (NCBI taxonomy): Bacteria > Bacillati > Actinomycetota > Actinomycetes > Kitasatosporales > Streptomycetaceae > Streptomyces > Streptomyces sp. NPDC050433. The sequence goes on from NZ_JBITIB010000032.1 coordinate 101,925, forward strand.
ACGTCCTCCTTGAAGGGCGGCACTTCCGCCGCGACTGGTCGACCGCGTACGACGTGGGCAGGAAGGCCGCCGCACAGAATCTCGCCGACATCGCGGCGATGGGGGCGGTGCCGACGGCGCTGCTGCTCGGCCTGGTCGTCCCCGCCGAACTCCCGGTCACCTGGCCCACCGAGCTGATGGACGGTATCCGCGACGAGTGCCAGGTCGCGGGCGCAGCGGTGGTCGGCGGCGATGTCGTACGGGGCGAGACGATCACTCTCGCGATCACCGCGCTCGGCGATCTGCGCAACCACGAACCGGTGACCAGGTCGGGCGCGGAGCCGGGTGATGTCGTCGCGTACACCGGGTGGTTGGGCTGGTCGGCGGCCGGGCACGCGGTGCTGTCGCGCGGATTCCGGTCACCCCGTGCCTTCGTCGAGGCGCACCGGCGGCCCGAACCGCCGTACCACGCTGGGCCCGCGGCGGCGGGCCTCGGTGCCACGGCGATGACGGACGTGAGCGACGGCCTTGTCGCCGACCTCGGGCACATCGCAGACGCGAGCAAGGTCCGTATCGATCTGCGGTCGGGGCTCATCGACATCCCGTCGCAGATGAACGACATCGGGCAGGCGGTGGGCGTGGATCCGCTGCAGTGGGTGCTGACCGGGGGAGAGGACCACGCGATCGTCGCGACGTTCCCCTCCGACGCCAAGTTGCCCGCCAGGTGGAAGGTGATCGGCGAGGTCCTGAACCCCTCGGCGCTGCCGCAGGTGACGGTCGACGGGGCGCCGTGGACGAGCAAAGGCGGCTGGGACCATTTCGGGGACGCTCCCTAGGGGCCGGTGGATTCGGCGGCCCACTAGATTCGGTGGCATGCCGATATCCGCCGAGTCCGCTGCGTCCGCCGAGTCTCCCGAGTCCGCCGCGTCCTCCGGGCCCGCCCGCGCGCCGGCCCGCGTCCTCACCGTCGCCGGGTCCGACTCCGGCGGCGGGGCGGGCATTCAGGCCGACCTCAAGACCATGCTGGCGTTCGGCGTCCACGGCATGAGCGTGCTCACGGCCGTCACGGCGCAGAACTCGCGCGGCGTGCAGGGCGCTTGGGAGTTGCCCGTGGAGGCGGTACGCGCCCAGTACCGCAGCGTCGTCGACGACATCGGCGTCCAGGCCGTCAAGACCGGCATGCTCTCGTCGGCGGCGCTGGTGGAGACTGTCGCCGAACTCCTCGCGGAGACCACCGCCCCCGTGGTGGTCGATCCGGTGGGGGTCTCCAAGCACGGGGACGCGCTGCTCGCGGCGTCGGCGCTGGACTCCGTACGGAAGCGGCTGCTGCCGACGGCGACCGTCGCCACCCCCAACCTCGACGAGGTGGCCCAGCTGACCGGTGTGGAGGTGCGGGACGAGAGCGGGATGCGCCGCGCCGCGGGCGCCGTGCTCACCTTCGGGCCGCGCTGGGTCCTGATCAAGGGCGGGCATCTGCCCGGGGACGCGGTGGATCTGCTGACGGACGGCAGCGAGGAGCACTGGCTGCGCGCACCGCGCCACGACAACCGGCACACGCACGGGACCGGCTGCACGCTCGCCTCGGCGATCGCGGCGGGGCTGGGGACGGGGCGGGGGGTCCTGGAGGCCGTCGTCGCCGCGAAGGAGTACGTGACGGGCGCGATCGCCACCGGGTTCGCGCTGGGCGGCGGCATCGGCCCCGTGGACCACGCCTGGCGCTTCCGCTGAACCTGGTGGCACTGTCACCGCTGTCCCGCGAGATCAACTACGCGGACACGGTGCGGCAGTTGGGCACGAAAAAAAGCCGGCCCACCGAGGTGGACCGGCTTTCAAGGCAACCGCAGGGGCTGCGCTACGACGAGAACGTCAGCGCGAGACCTTGCCGGCCTTGATGCACGAGGTGCAGACGTTGAGCCGCTTCGGCGTCCGACCGACCACGGCACGCACGCGCTGGATGTTCGGGTTCCAGCGACGGGACGTACGGCGGTGCGAGTGCGAAATGTTGTTGCCGAAGCCCGGCCCCTTGCCGCAGACGTCGCAGTTGGCAGCCACGGGTCACTCCAAAGACTTCAGATGCACTTACGGTGAATTCCGGCGCGACGAGATCATTGACTGATGTCGGCCGCACCGGGGAGGAGGCCCGACTCTCGCCGGGCAACCGGAGGAGCATACAACGCCTCAGCCGGTTGAACGAAACTACCATGAACGGACCCACCCTCCTCCCGCCCCCCTTCCCACCTGCCACTAGATGAGTAAGTCCGATGTGCTGGTCAGTGGTCGTAGGCGGTCAGTGACCGGGTGATCGGTGTTCTGGTGCGGCGGTTGTGCCAGATGGCTG